>JAIBAC010000175.1 GCA_019695375.1 Acidimicrobiia bacterium | reverse complement strand
GGGGGACGACAGCGAAGCAGGATCCACTTTCTGGCAGGTCGAAGCAGGAACGAGACAGGCGCGCGTCGCACCCACGGCGAGACGGCTGTATCCTTGACCGCCGTGCCCCCGCGCCGTGTGCCTCGCACCCACCCCGTGCGCGATGCAGCGCTCCCCGGCAAGTAGAGCGGCCCACTCATAAGCGGTCGCACACAGTTGGTGATTCGAACCCGTGATCAGGCTTGAGCACGTATCCAAGACCTACGAGACGAACAACGTCGTCGCCCTCAACGACATAACCCTCGACATCAAGAAGGGTGAGTTCGTGTTCCTCGTCGGCCCCTCGGGGTCGGGCAAGTCCACCCTCCTCAAGATGCTGACCTGCGAGGTGACCCCCGACCGCGGTCGCATGTGGGTCGCGGGCAAGGAGCTCGGCTCGCTGTCGTCGTGGAAGATCCCCTACCTGCGCCGCAACATCGGGTCGATCTTCCAGGACTTCAAGCTGTTGCCGTCCAAGACCGTGTACGAGAACGTGGCGTTCGCGCTCGAGGTGATCGGGCGGCCGCGCCACGTGATCCAGTCCCAGGTGCCCCAGATCCTCGAGCTCGTCGGCCTGACCAAGAAGGCCACCCACCGCCCCGACCAGCTCTCCGGTGGTGAGCAGCAGCGCGTCTCGATCGCACGGGCGTTCGTGAACCGTCCCCTGATCCTCCTCGCAGACGAGCCGACCGGGAACCTCGATCCGAACACCTCGATCGGCATCATGCGCCTGCTCGACCGGATCAACCGCACGGGCACGACCGTGGTGATGGCAACCCATGACCAGTCGATCGTGGACTCGATGCGTCGCCGTGTCGTCGAGCTCGAACCCGGTGGAATCCTCGTCCGCGACCAGGCCCGCGGGGTCTACGGATACGGAGCCTGATCGATGGCAGTTCGTCCCGCATACTTCGTTCGCGAAGCCGCGTCCAACCTCGGGCGCAACTTCCTCATGTTCGTCGCCGCCGCCGTCGCGGTGGCGATCTCGCTCTCGCTCTTCGGCGCCGTCCTGCTGTTCCAGCGGATCGTGTCCAACGTGACCACGCAGTGGCAGAACGACGTCGTCATGAACGTCTTCCTCAAGGACGACGCCGCGGCCAACAGCGCAGACGTCAAGCGCATCGGCGAGGAGATCCAGGGCTACAAAGAGGTCAAGGGCGTCACCTACGTGACCAAGAACGAGGCCTACGACGAGTTCCGCACGATGTTCGGGAACCAGCCCGAGCTCGTCGAGAGCGTCACGCCCGAGACGTTGCCCGCCTCCTTCCGCGTCTCGCTCAACGACAACGACACCCTCGAGACGGTCCAGGACCGGATACGCACGATCTCAGGTGTCGACGAGGTGAACTCCGCGGTCGAACAGGTCAAGTCGATCCAGCGCGTCCTCACGTACCTGCAGGTCGGTGTGATGATCGCCGGCATCGTGCTGCTCGTGTCGTCGGTGGTGCTGATCTCGAACACGATCCGGCTCGCGATCTTCGCACGGCGCAAGGAGATCGCGATCATGAAGCTCGTGGGCGCCACGAACTGGTTCATCCGCTGGCCGTTCCTGCTCGAGGGGGCCGCGGCCGGGATCGTCGGTGTCGGCCTCGCGGTGGCGCTCACGTTCCTGATCCGCTACCTGCTCACCGGTTGGGAGAGCATCAGGTTCGTGCCGCTCAACATCCCCTTCGGCTACATGCTCTGGCCGGTCACGATCGTCCTCGTGCTCGTCGCGATGCTGATCTCCGTCGGAGGGACGGCCTGGGCGCTGCGCCGCTACCTGGACGTCTGACCGGGCGGTGGCCAAGGGCAGAGGCAAGCGGACCGGCACCAGCCCTGCCGCCGACGGCACCCGTCTCGTCGCCTCGAACCGGCGCGCCCGCCACGACTACGACATCGTCGAGACCCTCGAGTGCGGCATCGTGCTCGTGGGCAGCGAGGTGAAATCCCTGCGCGACGGGCGTGCGAGCCTGCAGGAGGCGTTCGCCCGCGTCGACGGCGGCGAGCTGTGGCTGCACGGAATGCACATCCCGCCGTACTCGTTCAGCCGCGACGGCGGCCACGAACCGGTTCGGCCGCGCAAGCTCCTCGTTCACCGTCGCGAGCTCGAACGGCTCGCACAGAAGTCCAAGGAGAGCGGCTTCACGATCGTGCCGCTGCGGGTGTACTTCTCGGGCGGGCTCGCCAAGGCCGAGGTCGCGCTAGCCCGCGGCAAGAAGGCGTACGACAAGCGCCAGTCCGAAGCGGAGCGCTCCGCAGCCCGCGAGATCCAGCGCGCCATGTCGCACCGCCGCCGCTGACCGTTGGAGCACGTGGCGGCCACATGTGGCCGCCACACGCTCCAACCCCACGGAAATCGAAGGCCGCCGTGTCGCACGCGGCTGATACGCTGGCTCGACCGGCGAAGGCCGCCGGACCCAACATGGGGGTGATCGGTTTCGACCCTGAGCTGGCAACGCCGAAGGAGCGAGCCGGGGATGCCGGAGTCCTCGTCAACAAACCGGCGAGCGCACACAAGTGCCAACACCAGCGAGCCTGAGCTCGCCATGGCCGCCTGATCTAGTCAGGTAGCCCACGGCCCCGGGACGCCCTGACCCGGGATCCCGTGACATACAGGGGCTCACCCCGCCGGTTGGGTCCGGCCGGCAGGCGGGGGACAACGCAGGTCGGACTAGGGCCCGGCGGGAGTGCACGGACGGCCGGGCCCGAAACCGCTCCCGTGCACTGCGCTCGGAGAGCCTCAGGCGAAGCACTCGGGGGACCGGGGTTCGAGTCCCCGCACCTCCACCAGACACGCGGGCGCGACCACCGTCGGTCGCGCCCGATCGAGCGGGGTAGCTTCTGTGCCCATGGGCGCCACGGAAACCCCGCAGGAGTGGCTCGGCGACGGGCCGTCCACCGCCGCCCTCGGCCGCGCCGGGCGGTTCCTGCGCCCCCTGCTGGCGGCGTTCGACCCCTGCTTCGTAGGCCTCGACCGCGTGCCCCGCAGCGGCGGCAACGTCTTCGTCGGCAACCACACGATGATCGGCATGCTCGACTACGCGATCCTCTACATCGAGCTCTACCGCCGCCTCGGTGTGACCCTCTGGTCGCTCGCGGACCACTTCCACTTCACCGTGCCCCTCTGGCGCGACCTCCTGCTCGCGAACGGCACGTTCGACGGCACGCACGAGAACTGCGCGGCTGTGCTCGCCCGCGGCGGCAACATCGTCGTCTTCCCTGGAGGCGCGCGCGAGGTCACCCGCCGTTCCGGCGAGCAGAACACGCTCCTGTGGGGTGACCGCAGCGGCTTCGCCCGCATGGCGATGGCCAACGACGCCTCGATCGTGCCGGTCGCGTTCGTCGGCGGGGACGACTGGTACCGCATCGTCTACGACACCAACCGCATCCTCGGCACGCGCCTCGGCGACGCGGTCGACGCCCGCTTCAGGCGCCACGGCATGAACATCGACGGGTACGTGCCGTCGATCATCCGCGGCATCGGCCCGACCCTGCTGCCCCGGCCCGAGCGCCTCTACTACTGGTTCGGCGACCCCATCGACCCCGCCGAGTTCGGCGACGATCCCGACGACGACGTCGCCGTGCGCAAGTTCCGCGACGCCGCCCGCGACGAGCTCACCCGAGGCATCTCCGAGCTGCTGGCTCTGCGCGAGACGGACCCGCGCCGCAACCCGTCGTCGTTCGTGCGCCACCTGCTGCACCGCCGCTAGGCGAGGTCCCTGGAGGCGGGCTGGACACCCACACCTGGCAGTCCCTGATCTCGGTCACGGCCCTCATGGGCGTGCACCTCGTCGCGGGGCGGGCGCGCCACCTCGCCCGTGACTGGCGCGACGCGACCCTTGCCGTCGCCTCCGGCATCGCGGTGGCCTACGTGTTCGTGCAGCTCCTGCCCCAGGTCGCCGAGCACGAGGACGCGCTCGCGGCAGCGGCAGGCCGTGCACCTGGCCGCAACGCCTACGTCGTCACCCTCGTCGGGGTGCTGGTCTACCTCGGTGTCGACTGGGCGTCGAGGCGGACCCGGGCCGGCGGCGCCGACGGTGGCCACGCCGTCTACGTCTTCTCGATGGTCAGCTACGCGGTCTTCAACCTGCTGCTCGGTTACGTGATCGGCAACCGCTCCGGCACCGACGTCGGCTCCCTCGCGCTGTTCACGGTCGCGATGGGCGTGTACTTCTACGTCAACGACCACGCCCTCGCGCTGCGGCACTCGGAGAACCTCTACCTCGTGGGACGCTGGGTGCTGTCGGCCGCGATCCTCGGCGGCTGGCTCGCCGGTCTCGTCGTCGAGGTGCACGCGGCGCTCGTGGGGCTCATGGTGGCGTTCCTCGGCGGAGGCGTGATCGTGCGCGTCATCCGCAACGAGGCGGTCGGCATCGAGAACCTCACCGCGTTCGTGGCAGGTGCGGTCGGCTATGCCCTTCTCATCCTCGTGACCACCTGAGGGGTGCTCCAACGCCTGCGCCCGGCGCTCGGGTAGGGTCGGCCGCGATGCGCATGACCGTTGCCGATGCCGTGGCGGCCACTGGCGGCACGCTTCTGCGGGGAGACCGCGGCGACGCCTTCACCGACGCCACGCAGGACTCCCGCCGCGTGGTCCCCGGCATGCTGTTCATTCCCATAAAGGGCGACCGCGACGGCCACGACTTCGTCGCGGCAGCGCTCGACGCCGGCGCAGCCGGCTACCTGACCGAGCGTGGCGACGTGGCTGCGGCGCAGGGCACCTTCGCGATCGGCGTCGGCGACACCCTCACCGCCCTCGCCGACCTCGGACGCCTGGCCCGCGAGCGCATCCCTGACGTCGCCGCGATCACCGGTTCGGCGGGCAAGACCACGACCAAGGACTTCCTCGCCGCGATCGTCTCACGCGTCGCCGTGACCGGTGTGGCCCCCGGCTCGCACAACAACGAGATCGGTATGCCGCTCACCCTCGTGAACGCGCCCGACGCTGCCCGGATCGTCGTGTCCGAGATCGGTGCCCGCAGCCCCGGCGACGTCAGGTGGGGCGCCGAGCTCGTGCAACCGACCGTCGGCGTCGTCACCAACGTCGGCAGCGCGCACCTCGGCGTCTTCGGCAGCCGCGAGGCGATCGCGCGGACCAAAGGGGAGCTCGTCGAGGCGCTCGACGTCGACGGCGTGGCCGTGCTCAACGCCGACGACGCGCTCGTCGCCGAGATGGCCGCCCGCACCCGGGCACGCGTCGTCACGTTCTCCGCCGACGGTGACCGGGCCGCCGACGTGAGCGTCGCCGCGTCCCGCTTCGCTCCCGACCTCAGCGCCGAGTTCGTGCTCGAGACGCCGGTCGGCCGCATCGAGTGCGAGACCCACGGTGCCGGCCCGCACATCCTCTCGTGCGCCGCCGGGGCTGCAGCGGCTGCGATCGCCCTCGGGGCGTCCGCGGACGACGTCGCCGCCGGACTTGTCGGCACCGAGCGGTCCGCGCACCGAATGCAGCTCCACGCCTCCGCGGGTGGATGGCGTGTCCTCGACGACGCCTACAACGCCAACCCCGAGTCGATGGCGGCAGCGCTGGCGTCGGCCGCGGGCGTGGCAGGTGCGGATGGTCGTACGCTCGCCCTGCTCGGGCACATGGCAGAGCTCGGACCGGCGGCGGCCGACGCACACCGCGCCCTCGCCGACCTCCACCGCGGCCACGGCTTCGACGTCGTCGTCTCCGTCGGCGAGCACGCCGAGCTCGTGAGCGACAACGTCGCCCGCGATCCCGCCGAGGCCGCCGAGTTGCTGCGCCGGCTCGCGGGCGGTTTCCGGCCCGGTGACGTGATCGTCGTCAAGGCGAGCCGCGTGGTCGGCCTCGAGGCCGCCGTTCCTGCACTGCTCGAGATCAGGACCGATCCGTGAGCGTCGAGGCGGTCGTCGCCGCCCTCGCCTCCCTCGCCGAGCGCGCCACGGGGGACCGCCCCGCGCTTGCGGGTCACTTCGCCAACGTCATGGACATCGGCGGCGCCCGCATCGCGCTCGCAGCCGACGGCGTGGGTACCAAGCACCTGCTCGCGACCGGACCGGAGGACTTCCGCGGGATCGCGATCGACTGCGTCGCGATGAACTCCAACGACCTCGTCTGCGTGGGTGCGCGTCCGGTCGCGATCCTCGACTACCTCGCGGTCGAGACGGCCGACGGTGTCGCCCCCTACGCCGCCGCGATCGCGGCGGGCTTCCGTGACGCCGAGGCCGAGGGTGCCGGTGCCGTCGTCGGTGGCGAGGTGGCGGTCCTGCCCGGCGTCATCGCGTCACGAGCAGACGGTGTGCCCGGCCTCGACCTCGCCGCCACCGCCGTCGGCGTCGTCGACGGCGAGATCCTCGACGGCGCCGCCGTGGCGCCCGGCGACGTCGTGATCGCCGTCGCGTCGAGCGGCGTGCACTCGAACGGGTTCACGTCGCTGCGCGGCCACGTCGCCGACGCCGGACTCGACCTCGATGCGGCGGCGCCGTGGGGCGGTGGGGGGACGGCCCGCAGCCAGCTCCTCACTCCCACGCTGCTGTACCCGCGCCTGGTGGAGGCGGTCGCCGCCGCGGGCGCCGGCCACGCCGCCGCCAACATCACAGGTGGCGGGCTCACGAACCTGTGCCGCGTGCTCCACGGGTCGGGCATGGTGCTCGACCGCTGGGCGGCGCCCGCAGGGGTCTTCGGCTGGCTCCTCGAGCG
>JAIBAC010000174.1 GCA_019695375.1 Acidimicrobiia bacterium | reverse complement strand
GAGGCCGGCAGCGCTCTGCTTGTCACGGTCGGTGCGGAAGCGGTCGGTGGTCGCGGTCACCTGGTCCGGCGCGAGCATCTCGATCGGCACGTTGGCGCCACCGAGGCCGCGCACCTGCTGGACCTGTTGGGTGATCGCGGCGAAGAGCTCGGCCTGCGCGGGTGTCGGCAGGGTGCCGGGCGTGTCGGTGGGCGCGGCCGTGTCCTCGGGAGGCAGCGGCGGCGTCATCTCGCACGACACACCGGCACCCGACGCCGTGCTCGGCGGGGCGGTCTCGGGCACCGCGGTGGCGGGAGGGGGCTCGGCGACGAGAGTCAGCGGTGAGGCGCACGCTGCCGCGAGAACGGCGAGGACGGCTCCCGTGGCGATGATCGCGATCTTGTTGCGGGACAACGAGGCTCCGGTGCAGGGGTTCACAGAGGCTATGCGGCCACGCCGACCCAACGGCGTCATCATCGCTGTGGTTCCCGCGGCGGGCTCAAGCGTCGCCTGCGAGGCGGCGCGAGTGCTCTGCAAGCGCGCGCTCGAGGCGCTGCTGAACCGTCGCGATCGTGAGGTCGGCGCGGGTCCGCTCGAGCACTCCACGCGCCGCGTCGGTCGCACGTCGCAGACCAGCCGTCATCGCGTCCGGGAAGTCGATGCGGACCAGAACCGCGTAGAAGTCGTCCATCCTCACGAGCAGGCCCTCGGCACCGGCGACGTCTCCATGGCGGAGCCGGTCGAGGCTGTGGCGGCGCAACTCGCCGACCGCCTCGGCGACGCCGTGCAGCCAGGCCACGTCGGTGACACCGAGGTCGTGTGGGCCCGGTGTCGGTTCGCCCTCGATCGCGGCGGCCGTGAGGCATGCCTCCGCGTACTCCTTCTCGGCGTCGTGCACGAAGCCCGCCCACCGGATCTGGGGATGACCGTCGAGCGAGGCGACGGCGTCATCGAGCAAACCGCGTGCCTCGGCCATGAGGCCGCGCGCCTGGCCGTCGTCGCCGCGGTGCAGCGCACGGATCGCGTTGGCGGATGCGCGGGTGGCCTGTCGCGACGCGATCAGGGCCGCGTCGCGTGCATGCGACGCGGCCGTGAGAGAAGTGATCGCGGCCTCGCACGCTGAGTCGAGGCCGGCGTCCAAGGGACGCTCAGAAGTCGATCGGACGGCGTACCTGGCGCCGCGGCGTGTGCGCCGACCCTCGCGGGGGCCCGTTGCGGCGGCTCGGCGTGCCGGCACGGTCACGGTTGCGGGTCGCGGGCCCGCCGGCCTGGTGACGGGCAGGGGCGGCGTCAGGCGACCGGCGCACCAAAGGCAGCTCCGGCTCGGGCTCGGAGAGGTCGATCGTGTAGCCGCGCTGGACCTGCTGCACCGGCTCGGGCACTGGTGGTTGCTGGGCGCGGCGCGTCGCCTGCACGATCTGGCGCCGGCGCTCGCGCTCGCTCTCGCGCCGGTTGGCCTCGTGCAGGAGCCCGAGGTATCCGAGAAAGGCGACGAGGCACACGAACGCTCCGATCCACAGCGGGCGGCTGAAGAATCCGGCCACGAGGAAGAACGCCGTCGCCGACCCGAGGACGACCTGGATGGACTGGCGCCTGTGCAGCGCCGAGGGCGGGTTCAAGATGGTGTCCACCGACGGTGGCGCAGACTGTGCGCTGACGGCCGTGGTGGTGTCACCGTCCTCGAAGAACGAGTCGGCGGTCGTGCCGATCGGCTTCGCGGGGATCAGCACCTGCCGGCCGGAAGCCCGGTAGACGGGCTCGTCGAGCCAGTTCGAATCGTGCCCACTCTGGTGCCCGAGCGCGCTCATCCGCCTCTTGAACGCACCGACGCTGTTCACGGGCGAGGCCGAGAACACACGATCACGCACCGAGGGGTGCAGCACGTACCCGAGGACGAGGACCGCAACGGCGGCCAACAGGAGGAAACTCAAACTCCGCTCCGCTGGTAGCCCAACAGGAATCACGTTCTGGTGGCGCACCGGGCGCCGGGACCGGCGGGTCGGATTCCGGGACGACCCTTCGGTTCCGATCGAAGTGGGGGAACCGGTCCCTGTGACGATTGTGAACTCTTGTTCACGTTCCCGGAGTCTGTCAAGGTTCTCCGGGCGACTTCGTGAACGATATCACAATCGCTCGCGAAACGCTAGCTGTAGTTAGCAGCGTGGTCAAGCCCCGGCTCGGCTCAGCCCGAGGCGTGCGGGTGGCCCGAATCGACGCCGGCCGCGAGCTCGCATGCGTGCACCAGAGCCGGCGCGAGCGCGTCGAGCCCATCGCGGACGCCACCGGTCGAACCGGGGAGGTTGACGACCACGGTCGTCCCCGCCGTGCCCGCCACCCCGCGGCTCAACATCCCGAACGGGACCGGCGACGCGGCACGGACCGCCTCCGCGAGGCCGGGCGCCTCCCGCTCGACGATCGCGAGCGTCGCCTCCGGCGTCACGTCGCGAGTCCCGAAGCCCGTGCCACCGCTTGTGACGACGAGGTTGACGCCGTGTGACACGTGACGGGCGAGGGTCGTCTCGATCGCGTCGCGATCGTCGGCGACGATGTCGACGAGGTCCACCTCGAAACCGAGGGCGACGAGCAGCTCGCGGGCGACAGCGCCGGAACGGTCCTCGCGGACACCGGCCGCCACCCCGTCGGAGCAGACGACGACGGCGGCACGCAACGGCCCCGCGTTCAAGCCGGCTCCTGCGAGTCGCGCCCCGGAGCGCGCCAGTGGCCGCTCTTGCCGCCCTCCTTCTCGACGAGGTGGACGTCGTGGACGGTCATCGCGGGATCGACCATCTTCGCCATGTCGTAGATGGTCAGCGCCGCGACCGTCACCGCGGTGAGTGCCTCCATCTCGACACCTGTGCGCGCCGTCGTCTCGACGGTCGCCGTGATCGCGACCTCGCCGGCGTCCACGTCGACCTCGAACTCCGCGCCGGCGAAGGTGAGGGGCAGCGGATGGCAGAGCGGCACGATGTCGGGGGTCCGCTTCGCAGCCATCACGGCCGCCACGCGCGCGGTCGCGATGGCATCACCCTTGGGCAGCGACGCGTCGCCGACCATCCGCGCCGTCTCTGGCCGGCAGCGCAGCGTCGCGTGCGCGACGGCACGCCGCCGCGTTACGTCCTTGTCGCCGACGTCGACCATCCGCGCGTCGCTCATGTCCGGACTCCGAGGGGCAGCAGGTCGACCGCCTCGCCCTCGGCGACGACGAGACGCTCCGGCGGCAGGACCGCGAGGGCATCGGCGGCCGCGAGTCCGGAGAGGACGTTGCTCGACTGCGAGCCCGTGGGGCGCACGCGCCCGTCGGGACCGGTCGCGACGCGGAGCAGGTGGACCTTGGCGTCGTCGCGGCGCCGCATCGCCTCGCCCGCGACCCCAGTACGCAACGGCGGCACCGCCGGCTCCACACCGCACATGCGCCGCAACGCGGGCCGCACGAACAGTTCGAAGCCGACGACGCTCGACACGGGGTTGCCGGCGAGGCCGAACACGGTCGCATCCCCGACGCGCCCGAACGCAAGCGGCTTGCCCGGCTTGATCGCCACCTGCCAGAAGTCGACGCCGGCCCCCGAGAGCACGACCTTGACCACGTCGAACTCGCCGCCCATCGACACCCCGCCGGAGGACAGCACGACGTCGTGGCGGCTACAGAGGTCGGCGAAGACCGCCTCGACCTCGGCGGGGTCGTCGCCGAGCGCGATCGTCTCCGCCTCGATGCCGAACCCCTCGGCGAGCATCCCTGCGAGGACGTACCGGTTCGACTCGTAGATCTGGCCAGGTCCGAGCGGGCCGCGGCCTGGCTCGACGAGCTCGTCGCCGGTCGCCACGACCGCCACCCGCGGCCGGCGGTGGACTTGCAGCCGTGCGCATCCGACGCTGGCGGCGACACCGATCTGGGCGGCGCCGAGCCTCTCGCCGGCGCCGAGCACGACCGATCCGGCCACTACGTCGCCGCCGGCACGTCGCACGTGCGTTCCGCGGGGCCCGCACTCGCGCACCTCGACGGTCTCGGATCCGCCGTCGGTGTGCTCCACCGGCACCACGGTGTCGGCGCCGTCGACCAGGACGGCGCCGGTCAGGATGCGCGCCGCCTCGCCGGGGCCGACGGGACGCGCGGCCGGGTGGCCCGCGGCGGACGTGGCGACCACCCGCAACGACACCGGCGGTGACGCGCAATCGGCCGCCCGCACGGCGTAGCCGTCCATCGCCGAGTTGTCGAAGCCGGGCACGTCGCCGGCGGCGACGACATCGGCGGCGAGCACCAGCCCGACCGCCTCCGGCAGGGTGGCCTCGACGACCGCGGTCGGCGTGACCGAGTCGAGGATCGCCGCTCTTGCCTCGTCGAGGGTGAGCACGTCAGAGGATGCCGCTCTTGCGGCAGTACTCGGCGAGGAACTCGCGGAACGCGGGCCCGAAGTCGGGACGGCCAGACGCCATCTCGACCGTGGACTTGAGGTAGTTGAGCTTGTCACCGATGTCGTAGCGCGGCCCTGTGTTCCTGTACGCGTACACCGTCTGGAACTGCGCGAGCTTCGCGATCGCGTCCGTGAGCTGGATCTCACCGGATCCGCCGGGGCGCGTGCCCTCGAGGGCGTCGAAGATCTCGGGCGTGAACACGTACCGTCCGATCACGGCGAGGTTCGACGGCGCGATGTCGGGCGAAGGCTTCTCGACGATGTCCATGATGCGCACGAGCTCGTCGTCGACCGACTCGGGCCGCACGCAGCCGTAGCGCGAGATCTCGTCGGGGGCGACCTCGGTGACTGCCACCACCGACCGGCCGTACCGCTCGAACGCCTCGATCATTCCTGCAAGCAGGAGGGAGTTCTCACCGGAGATGTCGTCGCCGAGGAGCACCACGAACGGTTCGCGCCCGACGTGCTTGGCGGCGACGTGCACCGCGTGGCCGAGCCCCTTGAGCTCCTTCTGGCGGATGTAGTGGATGTCCGCGAGCGACGAGATGCGACGCACCTCGTCGAGGAGCTCGGACTTGCCCTGGCCCGCGAGCGCGGCCTCGAGCTCGGCCGAGCGGTCGAAGTGGTCCTCGATCGAGCGCTTGGAGTGGCTCGTGACGATCAGGATGTCGTCGAGGCCGCAGCGGACGGCCTCCTCCACCACGTACTGGATCGCCGGCTTGTCGACGAGGGGCAGCATCTCCTTGGGTTGCGACTTGGTCGCGGGCAGGAAGCGCGTCCCCAGGCCCGCCGCCGGGATCACGGCTTTGCGTACTCGCACGACTGGGGTCCCCTCGGGTCGGTGCCGCTTGTCGGGATCGTCGAGATCGGCGCCAGCTTACCCCGGCTGCGGGCCCCAGCCCGGGGCCGGCCCGTTGGGTGGGCCGGCACGGACCGTAGGTAGAATGCGGCGACCGACCGCCTCACGGCGACGGGTGGCGTCTCGCGATGCCCCTCGGCCGGCACCCACCGGGAAGACGATGCCAACCTACGAGTACGCCTGCGACGCCTGCGGCACCCACATCGACGTAGTGCACGGCTTCAACGAGCGCGGCCCGCGCAAGTGCGCCGAGTGCGGCAGCTCCAAGATGCGCAAGGTGTTCCACCCCGCGGGCATCGTGCTCAAGGGCTCCGGCTTCTACAAGACCGACAGCCGCTCGGAATCGCGGACCGGCTCGGGCAACGGCTCGTCGGGGTCGAAGGCGAAGACCGAGAGGAAGTCGGAAGCGAAGTCGGAGTCGTCCTCGTCGTCGAAACCGGATTCGTCGTCGAAGTCGTCGGACTGACCGTGCCCGCCGCTGCCCACCCGACAGGCGTGGTGCCACAGGCCTTCCTATAGGACCGCTCATGTTCGACCTCGAGGTGCACCCAGCCGTCGTCGACGATCCACCCCGCTTCGGCGTGTTCGGCGGCTCCGGCTTCGAGGAGCTCCTCGACGATCCCCTGCACGTCGAGGTCGACACGCCGTGGGGCACCCCGGCGGGACCGGTCGCGGTCGGCTCACTCGGCGGCCGCCGTGTCGCGTTCCTGCCGCGTCACGGACCCGCGCACGAGTTCCCTCCCCACGCCGTCCCCTACCGCGCCAACGTGTGGGCGATGCGCCGCGTCGGAGTCCGCCGGCTGCTCGGTCCCTGCGCCGCCGGGAGCCTGCAGCGCAGCGTCGAGCCCGGCCACTTCGTCGTCGCCGACCAGCTCGTGGACCGCACGAAGTCGCGCGGTGACACGTTCTTCGACGGGGCACCGGCGCCGACCACCCACATCAGCTTCGCCGACCCCTACTGCCCCGATCTGCGTGCCGGCGCGATAGCGGCATGCCGCGCGGCCGGCGTCGACGTCCACGACCGCGGGACGGTCGTCGTCGTCGAGGGGCCGCGGTTCTCGACACGGGCGGAGTCACATGCGATGACCGAAGCGGGGTGGGAGGTCGTCAACATGACCCAGCACCCCGAGGCCGCCCTCGCGCGGGAGGCGCAGCTCTGCTACGCAAACATCTCGCTCATCACCGACTACGACGCCGGCTTCAGCCTCGACTCGGGCATCGCCGCCGTGACGGTCGACGAGGTCGTCGCCGTGTTCCGGCGCAACAACGAGCGCCTGCGCCTGGTCCTCGAGACGCTCCTGCGCGACGCCGTGGCCCAGTCCGAGTCCCCGTGTAGCTGCGCGACGGCCCTCGACGGCGCTCAGCTCTGACGTCCCCAGAACCGACGTGGGGACGCAAAACGCGCTCACGACGCGATCC
>JAIBAC010000173.1 GCA_019695375.1 Acidimicrobiia bacterium | reverse complement strand
GCCGCGACCTCGCCGACCTCGGCGAGCTGGCACGCGCCGGCGTCCGTGTGTTCACCGACGACGGATCGCCCGTCCCCGACAGCAAGCTCATGCGGCGTGCCCTCGAGTTCGTGGGCGCCCTCGACGGTGTCGTCGCCGATCACTGCGAGGACCTCCACCTCACCGAGGGCGCCCAGATGCACGAGGGCGAGGTGTCGGGGCGTCTGGGCCTGCGGGGGTGGCCGGCTGCCGCCGAGGCGATCGTGGTCGCACGCGACATCCTCCTCGCGGAGGCGACCGGTGCGCGTGTGCACCTCCAGCACGTGTCCACCGTGCAAGCCGTCGGTCTGCTGCGCGAGGCGAAGGCACGCGGAGTGCCGGTGACCGCAGAGGTGACCCCGCACCACCTCACGCTCACCGACGAGTGTGCGGCGACCTTCGACCCGGTTTACAAGGTGAACCCTCCGCTGCGCAGCCGCGAGCACGCCGACGCCGTGCGGGCCGCGCTGGCGGACGGCACGATCGACTGCGTGGCCACCGACCACGCGCCCCACACACCCGAACGCAAGGAGGAGTGGACCACCGCCGCGTGTGGGATGCTCGGCCTGGAGACAGCGATTGCGCTCGTGTTCGCGCTGGTGCGCGACGGTTCGCTGTCGCTCGAGCGTCTCGTCGACGCGATGGCGGTGCGGCCGGCGCGTGTGGCCGGGCTCGCTCCGCGGGGGCCGCTCGTGGCCGGCTCCGCCGCCGACGTGTGCGTGTTCGACCCTGCGCTCGAGTGGGAGGTCGACCCGCGTCTGCTGCACAGCAAGGGCGTCAACACCCCGTACGCGTCGATGCCGCTCACCGGCAAGGTCCGCCACACCGTCTGCGGGGGAGTGGTGACGATGAACGACGGTACCGTGGCGACCGGAGTGCACGCGTGAGCGACGCCGGCCTTTTCGACACCCAGCCCGCCGTGCTCGTCCTCGAGGACGGCACGACCTTCAGAGGCGAAGCGGTGTGCGGCGGCGACGCCACCTTCGGCGAGGTCGTGTTCAACACGAGCCTCGTGGGATACCAGGAGGTCATCAGCGATCCGTCGTACGCCGGTCAGCTCGTCACGATGACCTATCCCCACATCGGCAACTACGGTGCCAACGCCCACGACGACGAGTCGCGAAGACCCGCAGCCGAGGGGATCGTGCTGCGCGACCTGTCCGCGGTCACGAGCAACCACCGCAGCGAGGAGTCGTTCACCACTTACCTCGCGCGCAACGGGCTCACGTGCATCACAGGCGTCGACACACGCCGGCTCACGCGCCACATCCGCAGCGAAGGCGCGATGACCGGCGGCATCTTCTCCGGCGTCGCCCTCGACAAGTCGCCGGCGGAGCTCACCGACGCGGTGCGCGAGTCACCGGCGATGGAGGGCCGCGACCTCGCGAGCGTGGTGACCGCCGGTGCGCCGTACGTCTCGCCCGAGAGGCCGGCGGAGGCACGCTACCGCGTCGCCCTCGTCGACTTCGGTGTGAAGCGCACGATCCTGCGGCGCCTCGCCGCTGCAGGCTGCGACGTCACGGTCTTCCCGGCGGGGACGAGCGCCGACGACCTCCTCGCCCACGGTGGTGACGGTGTGATGCTCTCGAACGGGCCCGGCGACCCCGCTGCCGTCGCCGGTGCGCCTGCGACCCTCGCGGCACTGCTCGGCAACGTGCCCGTGTTCGGGATCTGCCTCGGCCACCAGATCCTCGGCCTCACGCTCGGTGCCCGGACCTTCAAGCTGCCCTTCGGCCATCACGGCGCGAACCACCCGGTGCTCGACGTCGAGACGGGCCGCATCGAGATCACCTCGCAGAACCACGGCTTCTCCGTGGCCCTCGACGACGGTGCCGAGACGCCGTTCGGCAAGGTCGACCTGACGCACCGCAACCTCAACGACGACACGCTCGAGGGCCTCGCGTGCCGTGACGTCGCGGCCTTCAGCGTGCAGTACCACCCGGAGGCAGGTCCGGGGCCCCACGACGCCGCCTACCTGTTCGAGCGCTTCACGAAGCTGATGGACAGGGGGGTCTGAGTGCCGCGCCGCGACGACCTGCACAAGATCCTCATACTGGGCAGCGGGCCGATCGTCATCGGCCAGGCGTGCGAGTTCGACTACTCGGGAACGCAGGCGTGCCGGGTGCTCGGCGACCTCGGCTACGAGGTCGTGCTCGTGAACTCGAACCCGGCGACGATCATGACCGACCCCGAGTTCGCCGCCGCCACCTACCTCGAGCCGCTCACCGCCGCCTACGTGGCCAAGGTGATCGAGACCGAGCGTCCCGACGCCCTGCTCCCCACGATGGGCGGCCAGACAGCGTTGAACGTGACGGTCGAGCTCGCCGAGTCCGGTGTCCTCGACCGCTACGGTGTCGCGCTCATCGGCGCCAACCTCGAGGCGATCCGCACCGCCGAGGACCGCGAGGAGTTCAAGGCGGCGATGGTCGAGATCGGCCTCGACGTCGCCCGCTCCGCCGTGGCGCACACCCTCGACGAGGCGCTCGCGATATGTGACGAGATCGGCTATCCGGTCGTCGTCCGTCCTGCCTTCACCCTCGGCGGTGGCGGGTCCGGCTTCGCGGCCGACGCCGCCGAGCTGCGGCGCGTGGCGGGCCTCGGCCTCCGACTGTCGCCGGTCTCGCAGGTGCTCATCGAGGAGTCGATCGCGGGTTGGAAGGAGTACGAGCTCGAGGTCATGCGCGACCTCGACGACAACGTCGTGATCGTGTGCTCGATCGAGAACGTCGACCCGATGGGCGTCCACACGGGTGACTCGATAACGGTCGCCCCAGCTCAGACCCTCACCGACGTCGAGTACCAGGTGCTGCGCGACGCCTCGATCGCGTGCATCCGCCGTATCGGTGTCGAGACAGGTGGATCGAACATCCAGTTCGCGGTGAACCCTGAGGACGGCCGTGTCGTCGTCATCGAGATGAACCCCCGCGTGAGCCGCTCGTCGGCGCTCGCGTCCAAGGCGACCGGTTTCCCGATCGCGAAGATGGCCGCGCAGCTCGCCGTCGGCTACACGCTCGACGAGATCCCCAACGACATCACGAAGTCGACGCCGGCGAGCTTCGAGCCCGTGATCGACTACGTCGTCACCAAGGTTCCGCGCTGGGCGTTCGACAAGTTCCCCGGCTCCGACGACCTGCTCGGCACGACCATGCGCTCCGTCGGTGAGGTCATGGCGATCGGACGCACGTGGCCGGAGTCGCTGCAGAAGGCGCTGCGTTCGCTGGAGGAGGGCCGTGCCGGCCTCAACGCCGATCCCGGTGAGGCGGCCGCCTACGCCATGACCCGCGAGGAGCTGCTCGCGGCGATCCCGTTCCCGCGACCCGGCCGTCTGTTCCTCGTCGAAGCGGCGCTGAGCAAGGGCGCCACTATCGACGAAGTCCACGCGGCGACCCGTATCGACCGCTGGTTCCTGGAAGGCATCCGCCGCATCGGCGAGGCCCGCGGGCTCCTCGAGAAGCGCGGCTTCGAGGGCTGCGGTGCCGCAGCCCTGCGTGACGCGAAGCGCCTGGGCTTCAGCGACGCGCAGCTGGCGTTCCTCTGGGGCGTGGACGAGAAGGCCGTGCGTGATCGGCGCAAGGCCCTCGGTGTCGTCCCGACGTACAAGACCGTCGACACCTGCGCAGCCGAGTTCGACGCGCGCACGCCCTACCACTACTCGACCTACGAGGACGAGGACGAGGTGTCCGTGTCGGAGCGCCCTCGTGCCGTCATCCTCGGTTCGGGATCCAACCGCATCGGACAGGGTGTCGAGTTCGACTACTGCTGCGTGCACGCCGTCTACGCGCTCGCCGAGGCGGGCTACGAGACCGTGATGGTCAACTGCAACCCCGAGACCGTCTCGACCGACTACGACACCGCGGACCAGCTCTTCTTCGAGCCGCTCACCGCCGAGGACGTGCTCGCCGTGATCGACGCGGTGCAGCCGGAGGGGGTCCTGCTCCAGCTGGGCGGTCAGACGCCGCTCAAGCTCGCTGCTGCGCTCGAGGCCGAGGGGGTGCCGGTCGCGGGGACGCCGCCGGCAGCGATCGACGCGGCGGAGGACCGCGAGCTCTTCGCCGCCGCATGCCGGCGCATCGGCCTCGCCCAACCTCCGGGCGGCACCGCACTCACCCCGGCGGAGACGTTCCACGTCGCGGACGGCATCGGCTATCCGGTCCTCGTGCGCCCCAGCTACGTGCTCGGCGGCCAGGCGATGGACATCGTCTACACGGCGAGCGAGCTCGAGTCCGCGACGGCCCGTCTCGTGGAGCGCGGTGCCTACGACTCGGGCCCCGTGCTCGTGGACCGCTTCCTCGAGGACGCGGTCGAGGTCGACGCCGACGCCCTCTTCGACGGCGAGACCTTCTGCCTCGGCGGCATCCTCGAGCACATCGAAGAGGCCGGCGTGCACTCGGGTGACTCGGCGTGCGTGCTGCCACCGCAGTCGCTCGGACACGACATGTGCGCCCGCATCGAAGCCGCCACCGAGGCGCTCGCGCGCGAGCTCGGTGTGCGTGGCCTCATCAACGTGCAGTACGCCGTCCGCGACGACGTCCTGTACGTGATCGAGGCGAACCCGCGCGCGAGCCGCACGGTGCCGTTCATCTCCAAGGCTGTCGACGTCCCGCTCGCGAAGCTCGCAGCCCGGGTCTCGATGGGTGAGACGCTCGCCGGCCTCGAGGCCGCAGGCGCCTTCCGCCCACCGCCGCTGCGGACCCCCTACGTCTCTGTCAAGGAAGCGGTTCTGCCGTTCCTCAAGTTCCCGGGTGCCGATGCGCTGATCGGCCCTGAGATGCGGTCCACGGGCGAGGTCATGGGCATCGACATGACCTTCGGCGCCGCGTTCTCCAAGAGCCAGGCCGCCGCCGGCGTCGAGTTCCCCCAAGGTGAGGCCGGGACCACGAACGGTCGGAAGCGCGTGTTCATGAGCCTCGCGCCGCGTGACAAGCGCGACCAGATGCTGCGCACCGCACAGCGGTTCTCCGACCTCGGCTACGACATCGTGGCGACCGAGGGCACGGCCGCATGGCTCGCCGAGGGCGGAGTCGCGGTGTCGGAGGTGATCGGCAAGATCTCGCTGCCGGCGGTCGCCGATCCCGACGAGGAGCACCGCAGCGCTCTCGACCTGCTCGAGGAGGGCGCTCTCGACGTGATCGTGAACACCCCCAGAGGCCGCGGTTCACGCGCAGACGGCGCGTACATCCGCAGCGCGGCCGCGGCAGCCGGGGTTGCGATCATCACGACCGCCTCGGGTGCAGCCGCCACGGTCGCCGCGATCGAGGCCGATCCCGAGCACCTCGGCGTGCGCAGCCTGCAGGAGTGGCATGCGACGCTCCCTTGAGACGTGCGTCGGCTCCGTACGCCTCGACAACCCCGTGATGGCGGCATCAGGCTGTTTCGGCACCGGCGCCGAGCTGCTCGGCACGGTCGACGCGTCGCGCCTCGGCGCGGTCGTGACCAAGTCGATGTCGGCACAGCCGTGGGCCGGCAACCCGCCGCCGCGGCTGCACCCGGCAGCCGGTGGGATGCTCAACGCGGTCGGCCTCCAGAACCCCGGTGTCGAGCGCTGGATAGCAGACGCCATGCCACGGCTCGTGGACGCCGGAGTGCGGGTGGTCGCCTCGATCTGGGGCCACACCGTGGCCGATTTCGAAGAGGTCGCTGCAGCCGTCGCCGCGGTCGGGGACCGTCTCGCCGCCGTGGAGGTCAACCTGAGCTGCCCGAACCTCGGCGGCGGGGGAGACGCCGCGTCGCGGCACATGTTCGCCCACGACCCGGCGGCGACCGCTGCCGTGATCGCTGCGGCCACCGCTGTCCTCGGCTCGGTGCCGGTGTGGGCGAAGCTGTCGCCGAACGTGGTCACACCGGTCCCGGCCGCCGAGGCAGCTGCGTCGGCGGGTGCAGAGGCGGTCGTGCTCACCAACACCCTGATCGGCCTCGCCATCGACGCGCGCACGCTGAGACCCGTGCTCGCCAACGGGACCGGAGGCCTGTCGGGGCCGCCGCTGCGGCCTGTCGCGCTGCGCATGGTGTACGAGGTTGCAGCCGCCCTGCCGGAGGTCCCCGTCATCGGCGTCGGAGGCATCTCGACGGCGGCGCACGTGGTCGAGTACCTCGCTGCTGGTGCGGCGGCGGTGCAGGTCGGTGCAGCCCACCTCGCAGACCCCCGCGCGGGGCTGCGCATTCTCGCCAGGCTGCCCAAGGCGCTCGCCCGATGCGGGCGGAGCTCGGTCGCCGATCTAGTCGGAGCGGCCCACGGTGGCCGGCGATGACGCTCCTCGCGGTCGCGCTCGACCTGCCCACCCTCGAAGCCGCGACCGCCGCCGCCGCCGAGGTCGCACCCCACGTGGACGTGCTCAAGGTCGGCCTCGAGCTGCTCGCCGGTGACGCTGAGGCGACGACCGCGGCTATCGCGGGGTTCGCGAGACCGGTCTTCGCCGACGTGAAGTTCCACGACATCCCCCGAACCGTCGCGGCGGCGGCACGGACGGTGTCGCAACTCCCCGTCGACTACATCACGGTCCACACCGCGGGAGGGGCGGCGATGCTCGAAGCCGCCGTCGAGGGCTGCGCCGCGGGGGCGGCGCTCAGCGGTCGCCCACGTCCGCAGGTGCTCGGGGTCACGGTCCTCACGAGCCTCGACCGCAGCGATCTCGCGTCGACCGGTATCGACGCCGATCCCGTCGACCTCGTGCGCTCGCTCGCCGCCCTCGCGGCCGCCGCCGGCCTC
>JAIBAC010000172.1 GCA_019695375.1 Acidimicrobiia bacterium | reverse complement strand
CGCTGAGCACGGCGGCCGGTATGCCGGCGTCGTCGGCCCAGGCCTTGGCGTGCGCGGTGAAGCCCGCCACCAGCGGCGCCTCGTCGACGTTCTCGGCGCGGTATGCCTCGGCGAGCAGCCGCGCACGCTCGAGGACGTCGTCTGCGGCGCCGGCCTTGTCACGCAGCGATCGGACGCGTCCCTCGTCGAGGAACGACTCCGGAGCGGCGAGGAACTGCAGGTAACGCCGCACCGCCTCCTCGTCGGGGCTGCCGGACGTGGGTGCGTGATCGGTCATGAAGCGGCCTTTCGTGCGATGTGGGCGCCCGGAGGCTATTCGGCCGGCACGCGTCGGGCCACCTCGCTACCGGACCCAGTCGGCGACCACCTCGAGGTCGACGTACTCGGGTGGCCCGTCGAAGATCTCCGCCATCGCCGCCCGCGCGATCCCGAGGGCTTCCTCGCGTCGCGGGTCGTTCTCACGCTCGCGTGCCCTCTCCTCGCTCTCGAAGAGCACGAACATGTACACACGGCTGGGATCGTTCTGGTCACGCATGGCGGTCGAGCGCAGCAGTCCCGAATCCGCCTGCTCGGCCGCCCGCAGCTTGTCGGTCACGTCCTGCAGGTCGCCTTCGCGGCCGGCCTTCAGCTTCGTCGTGATGAGCTGTGCCCACATGCCGGGCTCCTTCGTCGTCGGCGGCGCTCGAACTCTACCGGCGGCCTGTCGCGCCGATCCGTCTGGCACGTCGTGCCGTCGCGGGTTCGCCGCGGAAGCGCCTCCGCCCGGCTTCGCGCGTCAACTGAAGACGATCAGCGTCGGGACCTCGGACAGCGAGATGGTGGCCGGCGCAGGAGCGAACGCGAACTCGCCGTCCGCGGCGACCATCGACGTCATTTGCGCCGATCCTCCGGTGGGTGAGTAGCTGCCCCTTCCCCAGGCGACGACGGCCCTCGACCCGTCCTCCTTGGTGAACTCGTACACGTAGGCGCCGCCGTCGCCGTCGCTGACGATCGAGACGCCGGAGAACGGGATCAGCTCTTTGGCGAGCAGCTGGTAGGTGAACCAGGACGGCTTCCTCTCACCTGTCGACGTGTGCAGCCCGTAGGCGCTCCAGTCCCCCCCGCTGCCCGCGTCCGATGAGCTGATCTGTGTGTGCCAGATCGCGAGGCTGTCACCGTGCGCGTACGCGAGGACGAGGCGGCGGACGACGTCGGCAGCCTGGGTGTCCTCGCTGTTCGGGTAGTTCGTCCGCCGCGTGTTCGACGCGTCCGACGAGGATCCGGTCTCGGTCAGCCAGACCGGCTTGTCGTCGATGCCGAGCCGCTCGAGCGCCTGGGAAAGGCGGGTGCGGCCCGCGATGTACCTGTCCCACGGCCCGTAGTAGTGGTAGTTGACGATGTCGAAGAAGCCCGTGCCACCGCCTTCGACGACGCCCGCCAGCCAGGTGTCCGTGACGTAGGCGTCGAGGCCACCCATGCCGGGCAGCACGATGACGGCATCGGGGTCGCGGGCGCGTATGTAGTCGGCTGCTCGAGCGAGGAACGCCCCTTGTTCTTGCGGTGAGTAGCCGTCGGCGGGAGCGTATGCAGGCAGCGAACCCGCTCCCGGCGCGAGCTTGTCCGTGGACTGCTGGGGATCGGCCGCGCGCCAGTGGTCCATCTCGTTGCCGAGCTCCCAGTACTTGACCACCGGCCCGTATCGTTCGATCACGGCGTCGAGGTACTCCTGGGCCTCGCTCCCGAGTGTGGGCTCGAACTCGTCGGGGCTTCGAGCCCACGGCGGCGTGCCGGACGCGTACTGCATGGCGAACAGCGACACGATCGGTTCGAACTCACCGTTGGGCAGGACGGAGTCAGGGGTTTCGAACTCCCACGCGTCGTCGTGGGCCTCGATGTTGCGCCACAGCAGGTCGGCCCCGGTGACCTGGCGGTAGGCCTGAACCCCGAGCTGTACGAAGTCGTCGAAGACCCAGGGGGGTTCGGTGAGGCTCGACGGGTCCGAGGTGACGGGTGCGTTGCGCGGCCGCCGTCCTGGAGCGGGGTCCGCGGTGTTCACGCGGATGAAGTTCAGGCCGATCTGCGGATCGGCGGCCCGAGTGGAGGCTGTTTGCTCGAGAGCCACGGGATCTGCGCTCTCGTCGTCGGATTCGACACCGCTGACGAGAGGGACCGCGACGGTGACGGCAGCGACGATGACGACGACAGCCAGCCCGGCTCCCACGGCTCGCCGTGTACGAGATCTCGAGGATCGTGCGGATCGTGCGGTGGTGTCGTCGTTCGTGCTCATCGGCAACAAAATGGTCGATCTGCCGACGAGTCAAGAACGCGATCTTGTGAAAGTCCTGACACCCGCGCGCGGTGACCGGTTCTCGGGTGACCGGACCCTGGTTGGTGGAGGTGAGGGGATTTGAACCCCTGGCCTCCGCGATGCGACCGCGGCGCTCTTCCAGCTGAGCTACACCCCCAAGGGCATCGGCGAGCCTAGCCCACCACGACCTGAGCCCCGAAGCTGCCGGTGTTGGAGCATGGGGCGGCCACATGTGGCCGCCCCATGCTCCAACAGATGCGATCCGGCTGGTTCGGGTGGGGTGTGGGTCCGCTAGGGTTCGTGACCTCTGGCGGCCGTCCGGCCGCCGTCGTGCAGACGTTCCGTGTCTCGGTGGCTTCTGCAGACCGACGACAGGAAGTCCCCCCACCATGTCTGCCCCTGCCTTTGCCGCGCTCGGCGTGCCCGCGGAGCTGGTGTCTCAGCTCGCGGCGTCCGGGATCGTGGATCCGACCCCGATCCAACAGAAGGTGATCCCCAGCGCCCTCGCCGGGCGCGACGTCATCGGCCAGGCTCCCACGGGGTCCGGCAAGACACTGGCCTTCGGCCTGCCGCTGGTGGCCGGCCTCACATCGGCGCGGCGCCGGTCGCCCACGGCGCTCGTGCTGGCACCGACTCGTGAGCTCGCACAGCAGATAGCCCAGGAGCTGCGTCCTCTGTGCCGGAGCCACGGACACGACGCAGTCGCGCTCTACGGCGGCGTCGGCTACGGGCCCCAACGCAAAGCCCTCAACTCCGGAGTCGAGCTCGTGGTCGCGTGCCCCGGCCGCCTCGAGGACCTGATCTCGATGGGGGCACTGTCCTTGAGCGAGGTGCGCCACGTGGTCGTCGACGAGGCCGACCGCATGTCGGACATGGGCTTCCTGCCGGCGGTCCGCCGCCTCCTCGACCAGACCCATGCGGATAGGCAGGTGCTTCTGTTCTCGGCGACGCTCGATGGAGCCGTCACCAAGCTCGCCGCGGCCACCCAGCGCGATCCGGAGCGCCACGAAGTCGGCACCAAGGGGCCGGACGTGACGGCCGCACGTCACCTGTTCTGGGCTGTCGACCGCTCGGACCGTTCCGACGTCACCGCCGCCGTCGTGCGTGAGGTGGGTTCGTCGATGGTCTTCTGTCGCACGCGACGCGGCGCCGACCGGCTCGCGAAGCAGCTCCAGGCGTCAGGGGTCACCGCCGCGCCGATCCACGGCGGGCGCAGCCAACCCCAACGCGCCCGGGCGTTGAAGGCGTTCGCCGGTGGTGCCGTCTCCGCCCTTGTCGCCACCGACGTCGCCGCACGTGGTGTCCACGTCGACGACGTCGCCGCCGTCCTTCACTACGACCCGCCCGAGGACGCCGCCACCTACGTGCACCGCTCCGGTCGCACTGCCCGGGCAGGCGCGTCGGGGATCGTCGTGTCCCTCGTGGAGCGCGGCAACGAACACACCGTTCGCACCCTTCAGCGCCAGGTGGGCATCGAAGGCCGCGTGCAGCAGCCGTCGATCGCCGACCTGTGCAGCCAGGCACGCGGGGCCGTCGACGACCCCACGGCCACGAGGTCGAGGGCGAAGTCGGCAAAGGACGTCCGGAGCGAGGCGAGCGAGGCCGGCCGGAACGTCGGTGTCGTGAAGTTCTTCCACGACCATCGCGGCTACGGCTTCATCGAGAGAGGCCGCGGCGAAGACCTGTTCGTGCACCACTCCAACCTGTCGACCAAGGTCAGCAAAGGCCAGCGGGTGGAGTACACCGTCGGCCCCGGCCGCAAAGGTGACGAGGCCTTCGACGTGGTGGCCGTCTAGCGCGACGCCCCAAGCCCCAACGGGTCACTTCGGCCCGGTCGAGACCCTGTCGCCGTCGGTCAGGTCGTTGGCGCCGTTGGTGACGACGACGTCGCCGGGACGCAGGTCGAGCACGACGACTCCTGTACCCGTCTTGCGCGTCTTGACCGCCGTCTTGACCGCCTTGCCGTCGACGACCTTGAACACGTAGTCCGTGTCTCCCTCGGGCACGATCGCCGAGCTCGGCAGCTCGACTCCGCTGTCGCCGCCACCCTCGTCGACCTTGATGTCGACGCTCGCGGTCATACCGGGACGCCAGCCCTGGAGCTGGTCCGCAGGCACGTCGACACGGACTCCGTAGGCGACACCGCCGGAATCGGACACGGTCGGGTTCACGTCGATGCGGCCCACACGCCCGGTGATCGTGGTGTCGGGGAAGGCGTCCACGTCTACGTCGACCGTCTGGCCCTCGCGCACGTCGGGCACGTCGACCTCGTCGATGCCGACCTTCACACGCACACCGCTCGTGTCGTAGATGCTCATCACCGTCTGGCCCGCCGCCACCTGCGACCCCGGATGGATGTCGCCGGCGGAGTTCGCCGACGACGCCGCCGCCGGGGATGCGCCTGCCAGCGCGGCCGCGGCGCCGGTGCCGCTCGGCAGCGACGCGAACGCGACGAGCCCCGATATCGGGGCGCGGATCGTGGTGTCGCGGATCTGGCGTTCGAGCTGGGTCTTCTGCGACTCGACCTGGGGGTTCGACGACGAGCTGGCGCCGCCGAGGCTGCCGAGGGCGCCGGCGAACGCCAGGTTCGACTGCGCCACGAGGGCCTGGCCCGCCATGTACACCTGCTGGTCCATCTTGAAGGTCTGCGACGCGTACTGCAGGTAGATGCGCTGCTGCGCGATCGCGAGGCGCAAAGCGACGTTGGCGGGGTCGTCGGTGGGCGCCGGCAGCGCGGTCAGGGCGGTCTCGAGCCCGTCGAGCGACTTGTTGAGCCCCAGCATCAACTCGTCGACACCCGTGTTGACACCGCCGAGGACCTCGTCGGGCTTGGGCCCCTGGGATCCGGAACCCGAGCTCGACCTCGACCCGCTGCTGCCACCGCCCGAGTCGAGGGCGTCGAGTTGGGCCTGCAGGTCGGCGGCGTCGAGCTGGAACAGGGTCTGGCCCGCCTCGACGGTCTGGCCGTTCTCGACCGACACGGTCGACACCTTGCCGGGGACCGACGGCGTGATCGGCACCTGGCGCGCGGCCTCGAGTGCGCCATCAGCGGAGACCTTCCGGGTCGCGTTGGCCTCGGTCACGGTCAGGGTCGCGACGGCCTTGCCCGAGGCGCCGCCGGGCGGGCCGCACGCAGCGAGGAGGAACGTCACGGCCGCGATCGCTTCGAACAGGAAGCGGTTGCCGACGTGTGGTCGTCCGCGCCCGTCGTAGCGTCGCATCGTCGGACCCCCCGGGCCTCTGCTGCGGGCTAGGTCACTTGCCGCAGTTCGGCTTCTTGCGGTGGTTCGCCTTCTTGCGCCGGGCACGCATGCGGCGCTTGCGAGTTCGCTTGCTCATCTCAGACCTCGATCCGGGAGGGGCGCCCGAGCCCGACAGCGGGTCATCGCCGGGAGGGGCGGACGAGTCCGGCGAGGTTACCAGCATTGACCTGCGCCGATGGAATGCCGATACGATCCCGGCCCATGGAGAGACTCGGAATCGTGGGCCTCGCGAACTCGGGCAAGTCGGCGCTGTTCGCGGCGCTGACCGGTATGGACGTGGAGGTGGCGCCGCACCCGTTCTCGACCCAGGGCCACAACGTCGGCACCGCGGCCGTCCCCGACCCGCGCCTCGACACCCTCGCGCGGCTGTCGGAGTCCAAGAAGGTCGTCGCCGCGCAGCTGAACGTGATCGACATCGGCGGTCTCGCGGCAGGCGCGTCTGCGGGCGAGGGTCTCGGCAACCAGATGCTCGGACAGATCCGCGAGGTGGACGCGGTGCTGTTCGTGCTGCGCGCGTTCGCCGACGCATCGGTGCCCTACGACGTCGTCCCACCCGATCCCGACGAGGACCTCGGCATCCTCGAGATGGAGCTCTGCCTCGCGGACCTCGAGACCGTCGAGGCGCGTCTGCCGAAGCTGCGGAAGTCGGCGATGGCGGACCCGAAGCAGAAATCCCTCGTGGAGCTGCTCGAGCGCATCGCGGCCCTCCTCGGGGACGGGATCCCGCTGTACCGCGCGGGCCTCTCCGACGACGACCGCAGCGCCTTGTACGACCTGTGGCTCCTCACGAACAAGAAGGTCCTCTACCTCGTGAACGTGGGCGAGGACGACCTCGCCGACACCGGCGCGGTCGTCGACCGCTTCGTAGCCGCGCACGACGCGGTGGCGCCCGAGGACGTCCTCGTGCTGTGCGTGTCGCTCGAGCGCGAGGTCGCGCAGGTGGACGATCCCGCCGAGCGCGCCGAGCTCCTCGCGTCGTACGGCGTGTCCGAGCCGGCGGTCGGACGCGTGGCGCGGGCCGCGTACCACGCCCTCGGCAAGCGCACGTTCCTCACGACGGGTGACAAGGAGTCGCGGGCGTGGACGATCCGCGACGGCGACCGCGCGCCGCAGGCCGCCGGCGCGATCCACACCGACTTCGAGCGCGGTTTCATCCGCGCCGAGGTCGCGACGTACGAGCAGGTGGTCGAGGCGGGCGGTTGGGATGAGGCGAAGCG
>JAIBAC010000171.1 GCA_019695375.1 Acidimicrobiia bacterium | reverse complement strand
GGACGCGCGCCGCCTCGGTGCGGGGGACCCGGCGGCCGGACGCGGCGACGACGGTGACGGCCCACCGCGTCAGCCACGACCGAGCCTTGCGCCCACGTGGCGTCTCGCGGTGCTAGTGGCGGTCGTCGGCGCGGGCCACTTCGCGGTGACCGCGATCACGCACTCGCCTGCTGCCGGCTGGATCCTGCTCGGTCTCGACGCGGCGTGCCTCGCCGGCGCCGTCGTCGACGCCCGGCGCCTGCCGCTGCCCGTGCAGCTCACCGGGGTGCGCCGCACGCCCAAGCTCTGGTCGCTGCGCGTCACCGAGACGATGGTGGTGTCTGTCACGAACTCGTCGCGGCGTCCGGTGTCGGGTCGCCTCTACCTGCCGTTGCCGGCACCGCTCGTCACGAAGGCCGACAGCGTCGGCATCACGATCGAGCCGGGCGCCTACACGTCGGCGACGTTCGAGGTGACCGCCACCCGTCGCGGGCGCCACGACGTCGAACCCCTCCTGCTCGACGTGACGAGCCCGCTCGGCCTCATGCGGCGCCGCTACGCGGTGTGCCCTGCGGAGCGCGTGTCCGTCTACCCCGACCTCCACGAGGCGCGGCGCCTCGAGCTCGGCGTGCGGCAGCGCCGCGACGAGGTGGGGATGCGCCGCGCCACCGTTCTCGGCATCGGAACCGACTTCGAGTCGTTGCGCGAGTACCGCCCCGACGACGACTTCCGCCTCATCGACTGGCACGCGACGGCGCGCAAGCAGACGCCGGTGGCTCGCCAGTACCGCATCGAGCGCAACCAGAGCGTCGTGTTCGTCGTCGACACCGGCCGGCTCATGGCGGCGCCCGTGGGACTGATCCGCCGCCTCGACGCGGCGCTGAACGCCGCGACCGCGATGGCTTTCGCCTGTGGCCGCCTCGACGACAGGGTCGGCCTCGTAGCCTTCGACGAGCGTGTCCACACGCGCATGCCGCCGGCACGCAACAAGGCCGACCTCATCCTCGCGGCGATGTGCACGATGGAGCCACGCCGCGTCGAGTCCGACTACGCGCTCGCGTTCCGCGTGGCGGGCGGGATGAAGCGTTCGCTGATCGTGCTCTTCACCGACCTGTTGGACGCGTCGGCGTCGCGGCGCCTGCTCGAGGCGGTGCCCACGCTTGCGCGACACCATCTCGTGGTCGTCGCGTCGGTGCTCGATCCCGACTTCGACGCGGTGCTCGGCGACGACCCCACGACGACCGCGGCGGCGTTCGAGCAGAGCGTCGCCCTCGATCTCGAGGCCGGCCACCGGTTCGTGGTCGCGAGCCTGCGCCGCCTCGGCGTCGAGGTAGTCGAGGCGCCCCTGGGCCGCTTCTCGGCGTCCCTCGTCGACGCCTACCTCCGCCTCAAGGCCCACGCCCGCCTCTAGCCCCCACCCAAACGCGGGCAGGGTGACCCGCCAGCACGCCAAATCGCCCGCGTTTGGGGGAGGCCGCCTGGCCAAACGCGGGCAGGGTGACCCGCCAGCACGCAATTCTGCCCGCGTTTGGGGGGAGGGCATGGCACGATCACCTGCGTGACCTCGGCCGCCACCACCCCCGCAGCGCGCACGTCCGCGCCGGCACACGTGCTGCGCATCCTCGCGCCCGCGCAGTTCGCCCTCTCGCTCGGCTACGGCGTCCTCTTCGCGCTGCTCGCACCGCTGCAGGATGCCCACGGGTTGCCGACCGCGGGCCTCGGGCTCATCTCGGGCGCGACCTTCCTCACCTCCCTCGCGGCTCAGCTCGGCCTCGCCCGGTTCGCCGACCGCGGCTACACGAAGGCGCTGCTCTACGGCGGCATGGCGACAGCCGCGCTGTCGCTGGTGTGGCTGGGTTCGGCGTCGACGCTGTGGGAGTTCGTGCTCGCCCGCTCCGTCGAAGGTTTCGCGATCGGCTGTTTCGTGCCGGCGGGCCGGGCATGGCTCGTGAGCGCCGACCCCGGCCGTGCGGGCCGCAACCTCGGCGTCCTCGCCTCGTTCGACGTCGCCGGGGTCACCCTCGGTCCGCTGCTCGGCGCCGTCGTCGCGCGCCGCCTCGGGCTCCGGGCGCCGTTCTTCCTCCTCGCGGCGTGCGTGCTCGCGGCGCTGGCCGTCGTCGTCGCGAGCAAGCCCGAGACCGCGCCCCGCACCGACTCCCACCACAGCACCAAAGGCGGTATCCGCACCCTGATCAGGATCAGGCCCGTCCTCGCGGCGGTGATCCTCACGGTCGCGCTCGAGTTCCCCGTCGGCATCTACGACAGCCTGTGGTCGCGCCTGTTGACCGACCTCGGGGCGTCGGCGACGTTCATCGGCGTCGGCCTCGCCCTCTTCGGCCTGCCGTTCATGGTCCTCACGCCCTTCGGCGGCCGCGCCGGAGACCGCTTCGGTGCCCTTCGTGTCACCACTTGGTCGTTCGCGCTGATCGTGCCCGCGACGTTCGCGTACGGGTTCCTCGCGCGGCCGGGCCTGATCACGGTGATGGCGGTGCTCGAGGCCGTCGGCACCGCGTTCGCGTTCCCTGCCGCGCAGGCAGCCGTGGCGGAGGACAGTCCGCCGCACCTGCTCGCGACGGGCCAGGGCCTCGCGCTGGCAGCGGGGATCGGCGCCGCCGGTGCGGCAGCGTTCGTGGCACCGCTGGTCTACGAGGAGGTGGGCGCCGCCTGGCTCTTCGGCATCACGGCCGCACTCATGGTGGCGCTCGTGGCGGTGGCGGTCTCGATCACCCGCAAGCCCACCTAGCCTCGGCCCGATGGACAGGCAGGCCTTCGGCGCGTTGCTCACCTCGCGCCTGCCGCCGGAGATCGTCGTGCTCGATCCCGACGTGATCGCCGCGCACAGCGGCGACAGATCGGAGTTCCTCGCACCCGGGCGGCCGTGGGCGCTGCTGCGGCCCCGCGACACGTCTGAGGTCGCCGCCGCTGTTCGCGTGTGCGCCGACCACGGCGTCCCGATCGTGCCCCGCGGAGCCGGCAGCGGCGTGGCCGGTGGCGCGGTCGCCGGTGACGGCTGCGTCGTGTTGAGCGTCATGGCGATGGACCGCATCCACGAGATCGACACCGCCAACCTGCTCGCGGTCGTCGGTCCCGGGGTCCTCAACGCCGACCTCTGCGACGCGGTCGCCGCGCACGGTCTGTGGTACCCGCCCGATCCCGCGAGCCGCGCCATCTGCTCGATCGGTGGCAACGTCGCGACCAACGCCGGTGGCCTCTGCTGCGTCAAGTACGGGGTCACGCGCGAGTACGTGCTCGGCCTCGAGGTCGTGCTCGCCGACGCGCGCGTGTGCAGCGTCGGCCGCCGCACGGTCAAGGGTGTGGCCGGCTACGACCTGACGGCGCTCTTCGTGGGGTCGGAGGGGACCCTCGGGATCGTGACGGAGGTGACCCTGCGCCTGCGCCCGGCGCCGCCGCCGGCGGTGACGATGACGGCCTTCTTCGACTCCCTCGCCGACGCCGGTCGTGCGATCTCGGCGATCAGCACGTCCACGACGCCGTCGCTGCTCGAGGTGATGGACGCCACCACGCTCGCGGCGGTGGAGGCGTGGACGCGCATGGACCTCGACACGTCGGCAGCGGCACTCGTGCTCGCGCAGTCCGACAGCGGTGCCGGCGCGGTGGACCAGCTCGCAGCGATGGCGGCTGCCGCCCGTCGCGCCGGGGCGAGCTACGTCGCCGAGACCGCCGACCCCGACGAGGGTGCACAGCTCCTCACGGCACGCCGTCTCGCGTACCCCGCGCTCGAGCGTCTCGGCGCCGCGGTCATGAACGACATCGCGGTGCCGCTCGGAGGCGTGACCGCCGCGATCGGGGCGGTCGAGGAGATCGCGCGCCGCCACGACGTCCGCGTCGGCACGTTCGGCCACGCAGGCGACGGCAACCTGCACCCGACGGTCGTCTTCGACCGTCACGATCCCGACTCGGTGGCGCGTGCCGAGGCCGCCTACCACGACATGGCTGCGGCAGCGCTCGCGCTCGGGGGCACGATCACCGGCGAGCACGGCATCGGCCTGCTCAAGCGCGACCACCTCGAGCACGAGGCCGGTGCGGCGGCGATCGACCTGCAGGCGGCGATCAAGGGCGCGCTCGATCCCGACGGGATCCTGAACCCGGGCAAGGTGCTGAACCGGCGCGGTTGAACGCCCCGATCGCGTGGGGCATGCGGGGCAGGTACCGTAGGCAGCCGGATGGCCGGCACCGATCTGACACCGCGACCCGAGCACCACTTCACGTTCGGGCTCTGGACGGTCGGCAACCGCGGGCGCGACCCCTTCGGCCACGAGGTGCGGCCTGCGATCGACCCCGTGGACGCGGTCCACCGCCTCGCCGACCTCGGCGCCTACGGCGTCAACCTCCACGACGACGACCTCGTGCCCCACGGCGCGTCGGCGTCGGAGCGCGACGCGATCGTCGCACGTTTCCGCAGGGCTCTCGACGACACCGGCATGTGCGTGCCGATGGCGACCACGAACCTGTTCTCGCTGCCGGTCTTCAAGGAGGGGGCGTTCTGCGCCAACGACCCCGCGGTGCGGCGCTTCGCGCTCGCCAAGACGCTCGACGCCATCGACCTCGGCGTCGAGCTCGGCGCACGGACTTACGTGATGTGGGGCGGCCGCGAGGGCACCGAGTGCGACGCGGCCAAGGACGTGCGCCTCGCCCTCGACCGCTACAAGGAGGCAGTCGACACCTGCTGCGCCTACGTCCGCGACCAGGGTCACGACCTCCGCTTCGCGCTCGAACCGAAGCCGAACGAGCCGCGCGGCGACATGTACCTGCCGACCGTCGGCCACGCCCTCGCCTTCGTGAACGAGCTCGAGTGGCCCGAGATGGTCGGCCTCAACCCCGAGTTCGCGCACGAGACGATGTCGGGCCTCAGCTTCAACCACGCCGTCGCGCAGTGCCTGTGGCACGACAAGCTGTTCCACATCGACCTCAACGCGCAGCGCATCGGCAAGTTCGACCAGGACTTCCGTTTCGGGTCCGAGGGCGTGCGCGACGCCTTCTACACGGTGAAGCTGCTCGAGGACAGCGGCTGGGACGGCATGCGCCACTTCGACGCCCACCCCTACCGCACCGAGGACGCCGACGGCGTGTGGGACTTCGCGCTCGGCTGCATGCGGACCTACCTCGTGCTCGCCGCCGCGGCACGGCGCTTCCGCACCGATCCCGAGATCGCGGCTGCGCTCGAGGCCGCCGGCGCTCCGCAGCTCGCGTCGCCGACGATGCCCGACGGCGCCGATGCGGCCGCGATCGCGTCGCTGCGCACCGAACGCTTCGACGAGACCGCCCTCGCAGCGCGCGGCTACGCCAACGAGCGTCTCGACCAGCTCGTGACCGAGCTCCTCCTCGGCGTGCGCTGATGCCCCTCGTCGCCGGTTTCGACTCCTCGACGGGGGCGACCAAGGTCGAGGTGCGCGACGCCGACGACGGCACGCTCGTCGCGCACGGCCGCGCTCCCCACCCCGAAACGACACCGCCGCGCAGCGAACAGGACCCCGAGGCGTGGTGGCGCGCGCTGCAGGACGCGATGGACTCCGCCGGTGTCCGAGACCCGGTCGCGGCCGTGTCGGTCGCAGGCCAGCAGCACGGCATGGTCGTCACCGACGCGCGGTCGTCTCCGCTGCGCGCTGCGAAGCTCTGGAACGACACCGAGTCGGCCCCCCAGGCGCGGGAGCTGCGCGACACGTGGGGGCCGCGGCGGTGGGCGGAGCGCACCGGGTCGGTGCCCGTCGCGAGCTTCACCGTCACGAAGCTCGCATGGCTGCGCGCACACGAACCGGAGGTCCTCGCCGCCGCGGCGCGGGTGTGCCTGCCCCACGACTGGCTCACGTGGCGGCTCTGCGGCGAGCTCGTCACCGACCGCGGCGACGCGTCGGGCACGGGCTACTGGTCCCCCGAAGACGGTGCCTGGGCGCTGGACGCCCTCACCCTCGTCGACACCGAGGTCGACTGGCCTGCGATGCTGCCCCGCGTCCTCGGTCCCGGCGACGTCGCCGGCAGCGCGAGCCTCGACGGCCGCGACGTCGTCGTCGCGCCCGGCACCGGCGACAACATGGCCGCTGCGCTGGGGTTGGGCATGCGCCCCGGTGACGTCGCCATCTCGCTCGGCACCTCGGGGACGGTCTACGCCGTGACCGCGAGTCCGACGGCCGACGCGAGCGGCGCCGTGGCCGGGTTCGCCGACGCCACCGGCCGCTTCCTGCCGCTCGTGTGCACCTTGAACGCGACCGGGGTCGTGTCATGGGTGAAGCGGATCCTCGGCGTCGACACCGCTGGGATCGACGCGCTCGCCCTCACCGCTCCTCCCGGCAGCGACGGTGCCGTGATGGTCCCCTACCTCGCGGGCGAGCGCACGCCGGACCTGCCCGACGCCAGCGGCCACGTGGGCGGGATCCGACCGGACACGTCGCAGGCCGCCGTCGCACGCGCGGCGTTCGGCGGCGTCGTCGGCGGCCTGCTCGACGGGATCGACGCGCTCTCGGCCGCGGGCGTGGCGGTGTCGCCGGCAGGACGGCTCTTCCTGGTCGGCGGCGGCGCCAGGTCGCCGGCGTTCAGGGAGATCGCCGCGCACCTGAGTGGACGCACGATCACGGTGCCCGACGCGCCGGAGCACGTCGCAGCCGGGGCGTGCGTGCAGGCGGCCGCGGTCCTCGCAGGTGACGCGCCCGCGGCCGTCGCCGCGCGCGGGCACGTCGTCGCCGGGCGCGAACACCGGGCGGCAGCAGGCGGTGCCACGGCGGCGGAGGTCAGGGACGCCTACGCCGCGCAGCGCGACAGGCTCTATCCCCCGGGGGATGCCTGAGCGCAGAGGTGCTCAAGTCGGGGCTCCGC
>JAIBAC010000170.1 GCA_019695375.1 Acidimicrobiia bacterium | reverse complement strand
CCTCGAGGCATGCTCCACCTGTGAGCCCTGCAGGTGGCTCGAACGCGTCGACGGCGGCCGCGGCCGCCGTTCCGCCGAGCGCGGCGAGCGCCCGGCGCACCGCGGCGTCGGCCCTCTCGCTGCCCGTGCAGCCGGCCACCACCGTGACGGGCCGCTCACGGGCGAGGGCCGTGAGCAGATCGCACATGGGCCGGTTGGTGTCCTGGGGCAGGTAGACGACCACGGCGCCGAGCTCGGCCGTCATCGCTCCGCCGGGCAGGGCATCGCATGCGGCCGCGACGAGGTCGGCCTCGTCGTACCAGCCGGCGCTCAGGTGCTCACGCGCCAGGGCGCAGATGCGTACCACGTCGGCGGCACGCCGGCTCGCGGCCGCGACGGCGGCACGGGCAGACGCGCTCGCGGCGGACAACTCGCGGTAGGCGCCCACGAGCGCCTCCTCGGTCGCGGCGTGCTCGCTCACGTCGGCGAAGATGCCGGGCTCCTCCGCGAGGGCGCGGCGCAGGGCGGCGGCGACGACCGGCGTCGAGGCCGGTCGCCTCGCGGCCGCTGCGAGCACCGGCGCCCCGAGCAGTTCGGCGAGGCGGTACGGCGTCGCGAACATCACCCCGGCGACGCCCTCACCGCGGCCACCGATGCCGCCGCTGTGTGCCGAGGCGAGGTGCCGCCGCGCCGCGACCCCGACGTAGTTGGACGGGACGACGACCGTGACAGGAGCGAGCGGATCGCCGGCCTTGGCAGCGGCGACGCAGCGGTGCAGGGCCGCAGCAGCCGCCGGCCCGTACGGGACCGGGACGACTTCGACAGGCCGTGGTTGCGTTCGGGTCTCCGAGGGGTCCACCGCGGCGACTGTAGCGACCGTCTGTGACAGCTCCGCGTCGGCACGCGCGAGGCGCCCGAGGACGTCCTGGCGTTCAGGCGGCTGCGACCGGTGGCCACAGCAGCGTGGACTCCGCAGGCGTTGCCTGTGTCTTGAACTCGTCGAACCGCTCGAACGCAGGGAACAGAGCCTCGACAAAACGGCCGAGCAGCGCTGTGACGGTGTCGCTGTCGCCGGACTCACGCAGACCGCCCAGCAAGTTGAGACGCGAACCGTCCACCCAGGCCTGGATGTCGGCTGCCCCGAGCCACGCTGTTTCGGCCTGCATGCCCTGTATGAGGCTGCGCACCCAGCCGAACGGCGTCATCGGCCACGGGTTCGGCGGGCACAGGGCGTTCTTCTCCTCCGTGGTGCGGTCGCTCGCCTCCACCACGCCGGTCAGGCCGGCGGACAGCGGCAGGTTCACACGGCTGATGACCTGCAGGGTGATGTCGTGGTCGCCGAATATGACCTTCGGCGGGTTGCTCCCGAGCCCGCGGGCCGCGCAGTGGACGTGCAGGCATCCGGGGTCGGTGGGGATCGATCCCTCGTCGAGCGCGATCTCGTCCCGATCTATGCGCACGACGTGGCCGAGACGCACGATCCGTTCGACGCGGCGGATCTGGTTCAGCTCGCTGACGCTGACCGTCGCGCCCTTCATCGTCGTCGGCCGGATGGCGGGGTCGGTGCGCAACACCACTCCCGCGTGCTCGGCCTTGTCGAAGAACTCGTCGACGGAGCTCGACGACGCGATGGCCTCGAGCTGCACGACGATCCCCTCGAAGGTGTCGAGGACGCCCGCACCCGGCTGGAAGTACTTGCGGTTGAGCATCCACGCGTCCTGGGGACGCACCCAGGTGATGCGCGCCGGATCGGTCCCCTGGTCGAGCAGCCACGTGATGGCGTCGAGAGCGGTCTTGCCGCCACCGACGATCACGTAGCCCGAGGGAGGAGTGTCGACACGGGTCAGGTCGCCGACGGGTACGCAGCGCACACCGTCGCCGACGGCGAACGGAGGTGGCTCGGTCGCCGGCACGCGCGAGGCCATGTAGGTGGCATCGACGACCTTCTCGCGCGCCACGACCTGGGTCTCCTGGCCCGTGATGCGCGACCGGAAGCGCCCGCCGCCGAGGTGGTCGCTCATCGGGAAGAAGCGCACCTGCCCCGAGGTCAGCAGCCGGTGGCGCATGACGTCGTCGAAGTAACCGGCGATCTCGGCACCACCGGCCCGCTCGTTGAAGCCGCGGTCGCGTCCGCTGGGTTCGAGGCGGCTCTTGCCGAGGGGTGTCGAGTTGACCCCGTAGTTCAGCGACGGCTGGTGCAGTTGAACGAACGGGTACGTGTCGAGCCAGTGCCCGCCGGCACCCTGCCTGCGGTCGATCATCACCACGTCGGCGTCGCAGTGGTCGACGAGTGTGTCGACGAACGACATCCCGATCGCTCCTGCACCGACCACGAGGTAGTCGGTCTCGAGGGTCCGGGTCGCGACCATCTACGACCGACGTTACCCCTCGGACGCCGCGTTCGCACCCGGGCGCGGTCCGCGGTGACGCCGGGGTCCGTTGATGACGGCGCGGCGCCGAGTCGATGGAATCCGCCCGAGGTGTCTGACAGGCTTGCCGTCACCCCCGATGCCTGTGAGGAGCCGTGCCCGGAGGCGACGTCCACAAGTCCTTCTGCCGGATCTGCGTCGCGTCGTGCGGGATCGACGTCACCGTCCTCGACGGGCAGGTCGTGAACGTCGCTGCCGACCGCGACCACCCCATGAGCCGCGGCTACATGTGCGTCAAGGGTCGCCAGCTCGCTTCGCAGGTGCATGCCCGCGACCGGCTCACCAGCTCCCTGCGACGCGGCCCGACCGGTGAGCTCGAGCCGGTCGGGACGGCTGCCGCGATTGCCGAGGTCGGCACGCGCCTGCGCGACATCGCGGCCGAACACGGACCGGGTGCGATTGCCACCTTCACCGGCACCGCGGCTTACGGGAACGCCGCCGGTCCCAACGTCGTGCGCGCATGGCACGCGGCGGTCGGGTCGCACATGAACTTCACGACCCTCACGATCGACCAGCCGTCCAAGATCCTGGCGGTGGGCCGGATCGGCGTGTGGGGCGGGGGCGGGCAGAGCTTCGCGACGTCAGACGTGGCGATGCTGGTCGGCAACAACCCGGCCGTGTCAGGGCTGCACACGCCCGGTGGTCCGCCCGGGTACCACCCGAGCGCGATCGGCGAGGCGCGCCGGCGCGGGCTCAAGCTCATCGTGGTCGACCCGCGCCGCACCGAGGCCGCCGCGCAGTCCGACATCCACCTGCAGCTGCGCCCGGGTGAGGACCCGACCGTGCTCGCGGGCCTGCTGCGCGTGATCCTGGCCGAGGGCCTCCACGACGCGGCCTTCTGCCACGCACACGTGAAGGGACTCGACGGGCTGCGGATGGCGGTCGATCCGTTCACGAGCGCGTACGTCGAGACGCGTGCCGGTGTCGCCGCCGCGGATCTGGAGGCTGCAGCACGGACGTTCGCGGCGGGCCCGCGCGGGATGGTGTCGTCGGGCACGGGGCCCGACATGGCGCCCCGTCCCAACCTGAGCGAGCACCTGATCTGCTGCCTCAACTACGTCTGCGGCCGCGTCGGCAGAGAGGGTGACGCTGTCGACTACCCGAGCATCCTCACGCCCCTGCTGCCACGACCGGCACAGGTGTTCCCACCGGAGCTGCTCCCGCCGGACCTGAACCCGGCCGCGAACGCCGACCGGCTGCGGGTCCGCAACTTCCGGCGCGTTTACGGCGAGATGCCGACGCCCGGACTCGCGGACGAGATCCTGACGCCGGGTGACGGGCAGGTGCGGGCGCTGATCGTCACCGGCGCCAACCCTGTGCTGGCCATCCCGGACCAGCAGAAGGTGGTGAAGGCCTTCGAGCAGCTCGACCTGCTCGTCACCCTCGACATCCGCCCGACCGAGACGACGCGGATGTCCGACTACGTGATCGCGTGCAGACACGCGCTCGAACGCGCCGACCTGCCCTCGTACCAGGACATGTTCTTCGACGCCGCGTTCAGCCAGTTCACCGATGCCGTCGTCGACCCGCCGGGCGCCGCGGGGGACGTGGTCGAGGAGTGGCGCGTGTTCGCCGGCCTCGCCCGTGCGATGGGCCGGCCCCTGGTGCTCGGCGGTGTCGAGGTCGACGACGACGCCGAGACGTCGACGATGGACGTGCTGTCGCTGCTCTACGCCGACGCCAAGGTCCCCGTCGCCGAGATCGCGCGCCATCCCGGGGGGCGGGTGTTCGACGAGATCGACGTGCGCGTCGGTCCGCCGATCGAGGGGATCGAGGCCCGTCTCGACCTCGACCCGGTGGACGGCGACGGCCGTGTCCTCGACGACCTCGCCGCGGTCGCTGCCGAGGCATTCTCGGCTGACGGCAGCTACGGACCCGGCGGTGCCTACACGCACCTGCTCACGTGCCGGCGCCTCAAGCACGTGGCCAACACCGTCGGCCGTGACTTCCCCGCCACGCTGGAACGGGGCGCCACCAACCCGGCTTTCGTGCATCCCGATGACCTCGCCGGCATCGGTGCACCCAGCGGGGCGCTCGTGCGGGTCGAGTCCGAGCACGGCGAGATCGACGCCGTCGTCGAGGCCGATCCCACGGTCCGCCCCGGTGTGATCTCGATGTCGCACGGCTTCGGCAGCGACCCGTCCGAGCCGGGTGACGTGCGCCGCCACGGGTCGACGACGAGCCGCCTCGTGTCCGTGGACGACCACGTCGATCCCGTCCTCGGGATGGCCCGCCAGTCGGCGATCCCGGTCCGCGTGCACCTCATCGAGGGTCAGGCGTGACAGGGGTGGAGGCTTTCAGAACGGCTTCCACTCGGGGTCGCGCTTCTGGATGAAGGCCGCGATGCCCTCGGCGGTGTTGCCCGTGAAGGTGCCGAGGACCTGGGTCCTGTTCTCCATCTCGATCGCGTGGCGCAACGAGGGGGCGTCGATGCCGAGCCACATGCCGCGTTTGGTCATCCACACGCCGTACTCGCTGTTGCTCACCACCATCCGCGCGAGATCGACCGCCTCGGCCACGAGCTGAGCCTCCGCGACGAGGCGGTTCAGCATGCCGAGTGCGTGCGCTTCGGTCCCGGTGAAGTGGCGCCCGGTCAGCATCAGCTCACCGGCGGCGGTGGGCCCGACGATCCGGGGCAGGAAGTAGCTCACGCCGACATCGCATCCCGACAGGCCGATGTTGTGGAACACGGCACCGAACCTGGCGTCCGGTGTGGCGACCCGGAGGTCGCACGCGAGCGCCAGCGCGAGCCCACCTCCGACGGCGGCGCCGTGCACGGCCGCGACGACCGGCTTCTCGCACTCGTGCACTGCGAGGATCAAACCCGCGAGGTCCTCCTGCGTGCGGTACGCGATGCCGACCGGTCCGCTGCCCGCGGCGCCGGGTGCCGGGTCGTGGTCGCCCGAGAGGTCGGCACCGGCGCAGAAGCCGCGCCCCGCGCCCCGCAGGACGACGGCGGTGACGTCACGGTCGTGGTGGACGCTCGCGAACGCATCCCTGATGGACTTCGTCATCGTGGGCGCGAGCGCGTTCAAGCGGTCCGGCCTGTTGAGGGTGATCACGACGATGCCGTCCTCGTCGCGCTCCGCCGTCACGATTCCGCCGCCGAAGTCGGTCACGTCGAGTCCCCTTCCGCCGTCGCGGTCAGTGCGTGCTCATGCCGCCGTCGACGACGAGCGCCTGCCCTGTCATGAACGACGACGCGTCGCTCGCGAGGAACAGCGCCGCCGTGGCGATCTCAGCCGGCCGGCCCATCCGCTTGATGAGCTGGAAGTCGACCGCGTACTGCTGGAACGCCTCCGGCATCGCGAACGTCATGTCGGTCGCGATGGTCCCGGGGGCCAGCGCGTTCACGCGGATGTTGTCGCCGGCGAGCTCGGCGGCCATCGAGCGCGTCATGGACATGAGGGCCGACTTGGCAGCCACGTACATGGCCACGCCTGCTCCGTTGGTGTAGATGCCGGTCGTGATGACGTTCACCACGGCGGCATGGTCGCTCGCGCGGAGGTGCGGCAGGGCCTCCTGCACGAGCAGGACCGGCCCGCGCAGGTTCACCTCGTGGGATTTGGTGAGTGCCTCGGGCGTGATCGAGCCGATCGGCTGCGTCAGCGGGTTGGCGGCGTTGTTGACGACGATGTCGACTCCCCCGAACGCGTCCACGGTCTCTGTGACGACGCGGGTCAGGTCGTCGGGGCGGCCTACGTGTGTGGGAACGGCGAGCGCAGATCCGCCGGCGGAGTTGATCTGAGCCGCTGCACGCTCGCACGCGTCGGCCTTGCGGCTCGCGACGACCACGTGGGCGCCGACGGCGGCGAAGGCCTCCGCGGTCGCGCGGCCGATCCCGCGGCTACCGCCTGTCACGATCGCCACCCTGCCCGAGAGGTCGAAGGCCGCGAGAGGGTCGGGGAGCGACGTCATGCGGGCTCGCTTGCGGGCCTCATTGTCAGCGACGTCGGTCACGATGTCCCGCCATGTGTTGCTCCTGCCCGCCTGCTGGCCCGTGCGGCGCCTTTTGCGATGCCTCAAGGTATGCCAACGGCTGCACCGGATGCGGAACCGCCGTCGGCACGCAGCCGGATGCGGCGCGGCGACGTCCGCCGCAGCTGCTCGTCGCCCTCATGGACGGCCCGGCCCACGGCTACGAGCTGATCCAGCGCCTCGAGACCAAGACGGAAGGGCGCTGGCGGCCCAGCCCCGGCTCGGTCTACCCGCAGCTGCTCGCCGACGATGGACTCCTCGAATAGACCGAGCAGTCCACCTGGCCGCCAAGCAGGTCGGCCTCACAGGATCGCCGGCGACGATCGAACGGGCGACGGAGATCGTCACCCAGGCTCGCAAGGACCTCTACCGTCTCCTCGCCGACAGCTGTCAGGGCGCCGGCGCCCGCAGGTCCAGGCGCATGATCACACGGGGGAAGCCGTCGAGCACCGATG
>JAIBAC010000169.1 GCA_019695375.1 Acidimicrobiia bacterium | reverse complement strand
ACCGCCTGACCGTCCTCTACCAGATCCAGGAGATGATGCGCGTGGAGCGCATCGTGCACGACGACGCCATCCAGGCCGAGATCGACGTGTACTCGACGACGCTTCCCTCCCCCACGGAGCTGTCGATAACGCTCTTCATCGAGCTCCAGGGGGAGGCGATGCTGCGCGAGTGGCTCCCGAAGCTGATCGGCATCGAGGAGTGCATCTCGATCGACTTCGGCGCGGCCGGCACGTCGGTGGGCATCGGCGAGGAGGGCCGCCACACAGCGGAGACGACGTCGGCGGTGCAGTACGTCAGGTTCCCCGTGACCGCGTCCCAGCACGGTGCACTCGTCGCGGGAGGCCCGGCGACGTTCCGGATCGACCACCCCGAGTACCGTCACGAGGCGGCGCTGGCAGCGGAGCTGTGCCGCGCGCTCGCCGCCGACATGGACGAGATGGGCGGCCAGCCCGGCTGAGCACATGCGCGGCAGGAGCCGGCACCGGTCCCGAGGGGGTGCCGGGGACCGCCGCGGCCCTAGCCTGGCTGGGACATGGTCGATCCGACACCCGAAGCGCCTCCCGGAGGGGAATGGAACGCGTCGGCGCTGCCGCTGCACGTGCAGGCACCGCAACCGCCCCCGGCGCCGGCCGGCTACTACGACGCGGCGCCTCCGGCCGCCGACGCGGCACCGCTGCGCCTCGAGGCACGTGGCGTGCGCAAGGTGTACCGCACCGGCAGTGTCGAGGTCGAGGCGCTCGCAGGGGTCGACCTCTCGGTCGCCGCCGGCGAGCTCGTGGCCGTCATGGGCGCATCCGGTAGCGGCAAGACCACCTTGCTCAACTGCCTCTCGGGTCTCGACGAGATCGACGACGGCGAGGTCTTCGTCGACGGCGTCGACATCCAGCGCCTCCCCGACGCGAAACGCACCGAACACCGGGCGCGCAGCATGGGCTTCGTGTTCCAGGCGTTCAACCTGATCCCGGTATTCACGGCGGTCGAGAACGTCGAGCTGCCGATGCTGCTCGTGGGGACCCCGGCGAAGGAGGCGCGTGAGCGCGCCAGTGAGATCCTCGCCCGCGTCGGCCTCGGTGACCGCCTCGGGAACCGTCCCAACGAGATGTCGGGCGGTGAGCAGCAGCGCACGACGGTCGCGCGGGCGCTCGTGACCGAGCCGTCGATCGTGTGGGCTGACGAGCCGACGGGCAACCTCGACACCCACACCGCGCAGACGGTGCTCGACCTGCTCTGGGAGCTCAACGACCACGGTCAGACGCTGATCGTGGTCACCCATGACCCCGCGATCGGCGATTCGGCTGCGCGCGTGGTGAACATGCGTGACGGGTCCGTGATCGCCGATCGCGTCCAGGAGAAGCGCCGGGTCGAGGCGTCGAGGTAGGGCCTGTGGCCGCCACGCTCCTGCCACCGGCCCTGGTGATCACCGTCGTGGGGCTCGTGTGGATGGCGTACGTGGCGTTGCGCCGGCGGTACCTGTGGCGCATGGGGAGCCGCCACTTCAGCCGCCGTCCGACCGAGACGCTCCTCGTGGTGCTCGGCTCGGTGCTCGGCACCGCCTTGATCACCGGGAGCTTCATAACCTCCGACAGCCTCGCCGACAGCTTCACGTCGGAGATCTACCGCCGCATGGGTGAGGTCGACGAGCAGGTGGTCCTCGCGAACAGCGCTGCCGTGCAGAAGGCGGAGCGCAACCTCGACCGGCTCCGCGGCGACCCGCTCGTCGATGGTGTCGTGCTCGTCGAGAACGACGTAGGCACAACCCGCTCGGTCACCGATCCCGACGCGACGGAACCGCGCACGCAGGTCTTCGCGCTCGACCTCGTCGACCTCGACCACTTCGGCAGCGAGGTGCAGAGCATCGGTGGACCGAACCTGGCCGGTGACGAGACGATCGTGACCAAGGAGCTCGCCGACGAGCTCGGCGTCCAGACCGGCGATCAGATCGAGCTCTTGATCTACGGCCGCACGCGCACGTTGCGCGTGAGGGGGATCGCGACCGGCGACGGCTTCGCCGCCTACCGCGACGGCCACGACGTCTACGTCGCCAAGGACTACCTGGGCGCCCTCGCCAAGGACGCCGGGAGGCGCCAGGGCGCCCCGACCCAGCTCTGGGTGTCCAACACCGGCGACCGCCGCGACGGGGTCGACCGCTCCAACTTCGTGGCCGCCGAGCTGGAGTCGGTGCTCGGCACCGAAGGCGTGCAGGTCATCAAGACCAAGCAGTCCGGTGTCGAGGCGGCCGAGGACGGCGCCGAGACCATCGGCCAGCTCTTCTTCGTCGTCGGCACCTTCGCCGTGATCGCCGGCGTCCTCCTGCTCGTGAACATCTTCGTGATGCTCGCGACCGAACGCCGCTCCGAGCTCGGCATGCTGCGTGCAGTCGGCATGAAACGAGGCGACCTCGTGCGCGGCTTCGCGCTCGAGGGCACGATGTACGGTCTCGCTGCCGCCGTCCTCGGTGGTGCGCTGGGCATTCTCGTCGGCATCGCGATCGTCGTCGTCGCGTCGTCGATATTCGGGTCCGGCGCCGGCATCAGCCGCACCTCGCTGACGCTGCGCACCGTGCTGCTGCCCGCCACCATCGGCAGCGGCATCGTCGTCGGCTTCGCGATCAGCTTCGTGACGATCGCGATCACCTCGTGGCGCATCAGCCGCGTGAACATAATCGCCGCCGTTCGTGATCTCGACGAGGCCAAGGTCAAGAAGACCAGGGCACGCACCTACGTCCTCGCGCCCATCGCCGTCGTCGTGGGCGCATTCGCCACCGCCTTCGGTGTCCTGACACTCAACGCCGTACCCGCCGTGTTGGGGCCGTCGCTGATGGCGATCGGGTTCGCGCCGCTGCTCACGCGCCTCTTCCCCCGCCGTGGGGTTCTCACCGTGCTCTTCGGCGCCCTCCTCGCGTGGACGCTGCTGCTCGGCGTGCTCTTCCCCGACATCCTGGGACGCCAGGTGAGCCCCGGGGTCTTCATCGTCTACGGCACCGTCGCAGTCGTGAGCGCGGTGAGCCTCGTGGCTCAGAACCAGGAGGCGCTCGCGCAGGTGGTGCGCCAGGTCGTGCGCGCCGACCCGCGCCGCGGCCTCGCGCTGCGGCTCGCGACCACATACCCGATCGCGCGCCGCTTCCGCACGGCGATGACGCTCATCATGTACGCCCTGATCGTGTTCACGCTCACGATGATCTCGACGATCTCGCACGTGAACCAGATCAACGTGCAGTCGATCGTGCGCCGCGAGTCGAGCGGATACGACGTGCTCGTCCAGAGCAACGCCGCGACTCCGATCGAGGCACGCGACCTGCAGAAGGTGGCGGGCGTGGTGGGTGCCGTCGGCATCATGAGCGCCCCCGTCAACGTCAAGGCCGACGGACGCGAGGCGCAGACGACCGTGAGCGGCGCGGACGCGGACCTGCTGCGCATGAGCACCTGGAGCTTCGTCGACCGCGACCCGGCCTATGCCGACACCGCCGCGGTCTGGGACGCGATCGAGAACGACCCCGGCGTCGTGGCGCTCTCGCGGCGGTTCCAGAACCAGGCTCGCGGCGGGCCGCCGGGGGAGCTGCGCGTGAACCTGGGGGACGAGGTCGAGCTCCTGGACTTCCGCAGCGGCAGGTCCCAGAAGCGGCGCGTGATCGCGTTCGTGGACTCCTTCAACACCCTCCCCGGTGCCGTGATCGGAAGGCGGCAGCTCGAACGTGACTTCGCGGGAGCGTCCACGTCTACGTGGCTGGTGCGCTCCGACCCGGCAGTCGGACCGACAGCGGTCGCGAAGTCGATCGACGTCGCACTCGTCGACGACGGCGTCGAGGCCGTCGGTTACAAGTCGCGCATCGAGGACTTCATGAAGTTGAACCTGCAGTTCTTCACGCTCCTGAACGGCTACCTCGCGCTCGGGCTCGTGATCGGCATCGTCGGCCTCGGCGTCATCATGATCCGAGCCGTGCGCGAGCGCCGGCGCGCGATCGGGATCCTGCGGGCGCTGGGTTTCGGCGCGTCGACGGTGCGGCGCGCCTTCGTAGGCGAGGCGGCGATCGTGGCGGCCGAAGGGATCCTGATCGGGGTGTTCCTGGGGCTCGTGACCGCCCGCAACCTGCTCAGCTCCGACCTCGCCGCCGACCTCGATGTGCCTTTTGCGGTGCCGTGGCCGACCGTCGCTATCCTCGCGGCGCTGGCTTTCGTCCTGTCCGTCGTGGTCGCCGTGCTACCCGCGTGGCAGGCGTCGAGGATCCGCCCAGCTGTGGCGTTGCGCATCGCCGATTGAGTGCACGCACCGGAGGCAACGTGGTCGACCCCGCTACCGAAGCCGAGACGAGCGCGCCGGCCAACCTGTTCTGGCTCGACATGGAGATGACAGGCCTAGACCCCGAGACGTGTGTGATCATCGAGGTCGCCGCGATCGTGACCGATGTCGGGCTCAACGAGCTCGCCGAGTACGAGGCCGTGGTGCGCCAGCCGCCCGAGGCGCTCGCGGCAATGGACGAGTGGAACACACGCACCCACACCAAGAGCGGCCTCGCGGCCGCGGTCCCCGGCGGCCGCGAGCTCGCCGAGGTCGAGGCCGAGCTCGTGGCCCTCGCCGACTCACACTTCCCGCGTGAGCGCATCGTCCTGTGCGGCAACTCCGTCGGCCAGGACAAGCGCTTCGTCGACGCGTACATGCCGAACCTCGCGGCGCGCCTGCACTACCGCGTGATCGACGTCTCCTCGTTCAAGGAGCTGTTCACGCGCAAGTGGCCTGCCGTGTCGTTCAAGAAGCTCCAGGACCACCGCGCACTCGGCGATGTGCGCGAGTCGATCGCCGAGCTCGCCTACTACCTGAGCGGCGTCACCGAGCCGGTGTCGCCCGCGGACGCGAGGAGGGACTGAGATGACCGACACCCGAACCGGCATCGACACGGTCGGGACCGGCGTGTCGCCGGCAGCGCCGCCCAGCCGCGCATCCCTCGGCTGGGCGATCGTGGCCGGCGTCGTCGCCATCGGCGCCTTCGTGGTGCTCGGCGGCAACACACACGGTGGCTCGGCGCTGCACCTCGTCGGTGTCGCAGTGCCCTACCTGATCGGCTGGTTCGCAGCGGCCGCCGCGTTCCGCCTCGACAGGCAGCCGCTGTCGGTCACGCGGGCGCTGCTCGTGTGGCCGTTCGGGGTCGCGTGCGGGCTCGCACTGCGTACCGTCGTGGTCGGCGCGCTCACACGTCCGCTCGCGCTCGTCTCGCTCGGCGCGCTCGGCCTTCTGCTCGTCGGCTGGCGCCTCGTGGCCGCTATCGCCGCTCGCCTCGGGGCCGGCTCGCGGAGCCCCGACACCACCGCCTGAGCAGGAACCGCTCAGGCTGGGGTGTCGGCAGGGGGCGTCCCGGCAGCGACGCGGGCGAGGTGCGCCTGGATGCGGGCGGTGCAGCTCGTCATGTCGGGAGGTGCCATCAGCTCCTCGGAGATGCGCCGCGCGAGCTCACGGTAGGCCGCCGCCGCCGGGGACTCGGGTGCGAGGTGGACGATCGGCACGCCGGCGTCACCGCCTGACAGCGCTGCAGGGTCGAGAGGCACCTGCGCCAGCAGCGGTACGCCGAGGTCGCCCGCGAGTGCGTCGCCACCGCCGGCCCCGAAGAGGTCGTAGTGGCTGCCGTGTTCACACGTGAACCCGGACATGTTCTCGACGACGCCGAGGATCTTCATGTGCGAACGTCTCGCCATCGACCCGGCGCGAGCGGCGACCTTCTGGGCGACGACCTGTGGTGTCGTCACGATCAGCATCTCGGCCTGCGGGAGCATCCGGGCCAGGCCCATCTGCACGTCCCCGGTGCCGGGTGGCATGTCGACGACCAGGTAGTCCATGTCGCCCCAGGCCACGTCGCGGAGGAACTGCTCCACCGCCTTGGTGAGAACGAGGCCACGCCACATCAGAGCGGTGTCCTCCTCGTCGACGAGGTTCCCCATGGACACCACCTTGAGGCCATCGACCACGCTGGGCACGATCTTGCCGTCGCGGGCACTGAGCCTGCCTTCGACACCGAGCATGCGCGGCACCGAGAACCCCCAGATGTCGGCGTCCATGACGCCGACCGTGAAACCCCTGTCCTTCAGCGCGACCGCGAGGTTCACCGATGTCGTGCTCTTGCCGACGCCACCCTTGCCCGACGACACGCTGACAACGCGGGTCGTCGACGGGACCTGGGTCGGTGCGGCGTCGTCACGCGCGCGCATGCGTGCGCGGCTCATCAGCTCGGCCTTCTCGTGGGCGTCCATAGCGCCGACGCGCAGGTCGACGCCGGACACGCCAGGCAGCCCTTCGAGCTTGGAACGCACGTCGGTCTCGATCTGTGAGCGCAGGGGACACGACGCGACGGTCAGGGCGATCTCCACGACGGCTGTTCCGTCGGGACCGACGTCGACGCTGCGCACCATCCCGAGGTCGACGATGTTCTCGTGCAGTTCGGGATCCACGACGCCGCGCAGCATCGCGAGGACGTCGGCAGGTTCAGGCGCGGGCGACGGAGGTGGGCTGCTCATCGGATCACCCAATAAACTACAGAAGACCCATGAGAAACCCTGACGGCACCGGCGAGTATTCCCGGGACGGCGGCCGCGGTGGCGTACGCCCGATCCTGAAGGCGCTCGGCGACGACACGCGCTACCGGATCTACACGTGGTTGCGCGACGTCGACCGGCCCTGCACGGTCGGCGACGTCGCGGCGCAGTTCGACCTGCACGCCAACACGGTCCGGCCCCACCTCGAGCAGCTGCGCGACGCGGGACTCGTGCGCCGCGACGCCTCTCCCCAGGGCGGCGTCGGACGCCCGCAGCACCGCTACACCGCGGTCGCGGCGCAGATAGACTTGCCCCGGGGCTACGAGGCGCACGAACCGCTGGCGCGCATGCTCGCTGCCCTGTGCTGCCGTGTGAAGGG
>JAIBAC010000168.1 GCA_019695375.1 Acidimicrobiia bacterium | reverse complement strand
CTGTCGTGGCCTGTGTTCTCGAGGATCCGATCGATGATCTGCTCTTTTCGCAGCGAAGACGTGCCCTTGATGCCGAGCGACTTGGCGATGTCGCCGAGGTCGGCCTTGGACTTGGTCGTTAGGCCACTGCGGTCGAGCGTGGGTTCCATGACGGGGCTCTCCAACCGAATTGGGTGGTCCGAAACGTTCAGGGCGTGGGGGATCTCTCTCGGCGGATCTCAGGAGGGAGGCGGCACCCCGAAGCCGCCGTCGTACCGAGGCGTCTCCACGTCGGCCACGCGGACGGAGCCGTAGGGATCGACGTACTGGGGCGGCGGGCTGTCCTCGTAGCCGTACCCCAACGGCTGTGCCGGCTCGGGGTTCGGGATCGCCGCCGTGGGCTTGAAGCCCGCGGGTTCGAACGGCTGAGGCACCTGCGCCCAGTCTTCGGAGAAGCGTTCGGCGCTGAGATCGGTGAGCGGGTTGCTCACCATCTGCCTGAACACATCATAGGGGATGGCGGACACGTCCGCGCCAGCACGGGCTGCCGCCACCACCTGGTTCGGGCTCGTGAGACCCATGGCGACGAGCTCGGTCGGGTAGCCCTGCACGGCGAAGATCTGCGCGATCTCCTCGAGCAGGGCGACGCCGTCGGCGCCGAGGTCGTCGACGCGCCCGATCGACGGGGAGCAGTACGCAGCTCCCGCGTTCGCCGCGAGGACCGCCTGCGCGGCGCTGAACACGTGGATCATCCCGATGCGGACGCCGGCCTCGGAGAGGATGCGGCAGGCGGCGAGGGTGTCGGCGCCGACCGCGAACTGCACCACGACGTTCTCGGAGATCGAGGCGAGCTCCTTGCCGAGGTGGACGAACTCGTCGCGCCCGCGCGCCCCGATCGTGGCCGTGACCGGACCGGCGACGAGGTGGCCGATCTCCTGGACCCGTGTCGCCACGTCGACTCCCTCGGCGGCGCAAGAGGTCGGAGTCGTGGTGACGCCCGAGAGAACGCCCCAGGACGCGATGTCGCGCACCTCGCCAAGGTTGGCAGAGTCGAGGAAGAGCCTCACGGGACCTCCGTCGGGGCCGGCAGCGGGTACGTGTGCAGCGCATCAGGCCGGAGCGCGCTGACCAGGGGCTCTCGTGGGGATGTTACCCTCTCCCACTTCAGAAGCCCGCACACCGACGTGCGCTGAATCCGAGTGGGCTTCGTTCCGATACATGGGACGAGAGTTCGCAGCCAGGCCGTGCCCTTCGACGGCCGGGCCGGAGGTTCCACACCAATGCCCCTTCTCTCCCGCCTGAGACCCCTGGTGCTCGCACTGAGCATCATCCTCGTCGTGCCGCTCCTGCCGGCAGGCGCGGGCGCGGCACCCGCGACACCGAACTTCGGGCCCTCGATCGACGCCTACGCCGCGTACGACGGGCAGGCGACCTGCAGCCCCGACCCGAAGCCGGGGACGGTCGACTTCAGCAACATGCTCCTCGCCACGTACCCGCAGTCCGGTTCGTACGGCATCTCACGCGACTGCAACCTCGGCGGTCAGAGCGAGCACAAGGAAGGCCGTGCCTTCGACTGGATGGTCAGCGCGAGCGACCCGAGCGACGTCGCGGCCGTCGACGACGTGATCAACTGGCTGCTGGCCACCGACAAGTACGGCAACCGCCACGCGCTCGCGCGCCGGCTCGGGATCATGTACATCATCTGGAACGGGTACATGTGGCGGGCGTACCGGCCCGACGACGGCTGGCAGCCCTACTCGGGCTCGAACCCCCACACCGACCACGTCCACTTCAGCTTCTCGTGGGCGGGGGCGCTGCGACAGACGTCGTGGTGGACCGGCGGCCCGCGGGACTACAACGCGTACGTCAACTTCTGGTTCGACAAGACCGGCACGAACGGCAACGCCGCGAACACCGTGGCCGTCGGCGGCGAGGTGCATGCGTTCGGCGCCCCCCCGTCGGGCACGGGCGTCGACCACGCCGTCTACACCGGTGACCGCTTCAACTGGCCGAGCCAGACCCTCGACGCCGGGGGCCCGAGCACGGGCCGCAACATCAAGTCGATCTGGTACGCCGGCGAGCTGCACGTGTTCAACGAACGCGCCGGCGGCGGGATACGACATCTGCTGTTCTCCGGCGGGCAGTGGCACGCGGAGGACCTCGACGTGGGCGCCAGCAGCGGTCAGAGCATCGAGGTCACGAACAGCCTCGGCGAGCTCCACATCTACAACATCGTCGCCGGCGGTGGCGGCATCCGCCACATCGTCTGGAGCCAGGGGCGGTGGTGGTTCCAGGACCTCGACGTCGGCGGCAGCACCGGAGCCGGCGGGATCTCGGCGATCCAGGCATGGAGCCAGCTCCACCTCTTCACCCAGCGTGCCGGCGGCAACGGGCTGCGCCACATCGTCTACGACGCACCGTCGGGGCGCTACTACTTCGAGGACCTCGACATCGGTGGCACCGACGGCACGTTCGTGGACACGGTCATGTACGCCGGCGAACTGCACGTCGTGAGCCGCCTGACCGCATCCGGAGGCATCAGGCACCTCAACTACAGCCCCGCGGCCCGCCGGTGGTACTCCCAGACCATGGACACCGACGGCAGCGTCGGCATGTTCCTGCAGGTCAACGACTTCGCGGGCGATCTGCACATCTTCAGCACGCCCAAGACCGGCCTCGGGATCCGCCACGACTTCTGGCGCGGCACCGAAGGGCGCTGGGAGGCCGCCACCTACGACACCTACGACCCGACGGGTTGGTGGCTGTCCACCGTGGCCGTCGGCGGCTCGCTGTGGGTCGCGAGCTCCCACACGAGCGGCACCGGGTTCTGGGCACTGCGCTGGCAGTGACCGCCGCCGCAGCCCACTGGGCACGCGCCCGCCCGATCGAGTAGCAGTGCGGGGATGACGCCTGACCTGCAGCCGCGAACGGACACGAGACCCCGCGTCCGGATCATCGTCCTCTCCTACAACGGCGGGGACCTCCCGTTCACGGCGCTCGAGAGCCTGCGCCACCTCGACTACCCCAGCGACCGCCTCGACATCGTGCTCCTCGACAACGGGTCGAACGACGGCAGCGAGGTGCGCCTGCGCGAGCTCGAGCGCGCCGACCCGTTCTTCCGCGTCGTGCGCTCCGAGGAGAACCTCGGATTCGCAGGTGGCAACAACCTCAGCCTGCGCGACCTCGACGGTGTCGACTACGTGGCGCTCATGAACAACGACACGACCGTCGACCCGCGGTGGCTCGCCGAGCTCGTCGACGCGCTGGAGGCATCACCCGCCCACGCAGCGGCATGCCCGAAGATGGTCCTCGCACCGCGCTTCGTGGAGCTCCGCGTCGTGTCGCCCACGTTCCGCCCCGGCCGCGGCGACAACCGCGACCTCGGTGTGCGCGTGAGCGGCATCGAGGTGGGCGGCGAGGACCGCGCGCAGCACACCTTCTTCGTCAAGGGCTCCTGGGGTCCCGAGCTCGGCCGCGGCGCCGAGTCTCAGTTCGAGTGGACGGCCGCCGAGGCGGTCCTCAGGGTCCCGGTCGCGACCGACGCCACCGCGGCGACGTTGCCGAAGCTGCGTGTGCGCCTCGCCGCCGACGAGGCGAAGGCGGTCACGATCACCTCCGGCACGGTCGCGACGGAGATCACCGTCTCGAGCGAGCCGCGGTGGTACGACATCGGGACCGACGCCGAGCCTTTCGACGTCATAAACAACTGCGGCTCGTGCCTCGTCGAAGGCGGCTTCGGCGCCGACCGCGGCTTCCGCCGCCCTGACACCGGCCAGTACGACGAACCCGTCGACGTGTTCGCGTGGTGCGGGGGCAGCGTCCTGATGCGGCGCGAGTACCTCGAATCGGTCGGCGTCTTCGACGACGCCTTCTTCCTCTACTACGAGGACACCGACCTCTCGTGGCGCGGCAGGGCGCAGGGCTGGGCCTACTGCTACGTGCCGACCGCCGGTGTCCGCCACGTGCACTCGGCCACCAACGTCGAGGGTTCGGCGCTGTTCGACCACTACACGCAGCGCAACCGCCTACTCATGCTCGCGAAGAACGCCCCGCTGCGGATGCTCCTGCGCGAGGTGTGGCGCTACCTGCTCGTGTCGGCGTCGTATGCGCGGCGCGACGTCGTCGCGCCCGTGCTCAACCTGCACCGGCCCAACACCCGGCTGACCTACCGGCGCGCGAGGTCGTTCCTCGGGTTCCTGCGCTGGCTCCCCTACTGCCTGCGGGAACGGCGGGTGCTTCGTCGCAAGCAGGTCGTCGCGGACGCCGAGCTGCTCGCGTGGGCGATCCCCCAGCCCGAACCCGAGTGACGCCGCTCGGCGCTCAGTACGGCGTCCACGCGAACAGGGTGCTCTTCAACCCGAGCGCGGACTGGAACGTCGCGGATCGCACCACCTTCGTGCCCGACGAGCCGACGATCGTGATGTAGAGAGGCCTGCCCGAGACGCCGAAGCCGCCGGTCATCGAGATGTCGTAGAGCGTCCCGACCGCAGTGGCGGACCTGGCGTTGAGTGCGGCCTGGAGCTGTGCCCAGCTCATCGACACGGTCCACGTCGCGTAGGTGTTGCCCTCGCCGTCGTAGGGGTCGGGGACGCCGACCAGGTACGGCGCCGGCGAGCCTCCCCACACGTTCTCGACGTTCTCGGTCCAGCCGCCGGACGAGTGCGCGTAGTAGGCGGGGATCGGTGCTCCTCCGTAGTTGATGGTCTGGCCTGCGGTGGCGCGGACCGCGCCGACCCAGTACGCACCCCAGCCGCCCGCCTCGGACTCCTTGTCGTAGCCGATGTAGGCCTGGTCGCTGGTGCTCGCGGTCAGAGCGCAGTCGCAGCCGCTGCGGTGCTGGCCCAACCGGCTGATCTTCTCCGCCGCGTAGGAGCGCCCGGCGAGCACCTGCGCCTGCAGCACTGCGGCCGGCCAGCTCGACGGGACCTCACCGAGGCCGTACAGGTACACGTCGAGAGCCGAGTAGGGCGCCTCGGCGAAGACGACCATCACGGCACGGGCCAGCCCGTTGGAGGCGACCGACATCTCCAGCGTGCCGTGGCGGTAGTGGTGTCCGGCGTTGTCCACGTAGACGTCGCCTGTGGGAGCCCCGTAGTTGACCCACACGGGCGTCGCGCAGGCGAGTGCCCCGCCGCTGCCCGAGAACGAGCCCTGACCTCCCGACTGCTGGTACGAGAAGGCGCCCACGAACCAGGTCACCGCGCCGGTGCCCGAGCACACCGCAGCAGACGGCTGCGCGACCGAGCCCGTGACACGGGACTGGTCCTGGACGAGGCCCACGCGGACCTCGTCGAGCACGGGCCCGGGACCGACGACCGTGTTGCGGTAGTAGTGCAGGGTGATGTCCTGGGCCGACGCCCCGCGCCGTGCCCAGCCCGCGGCACCGTACTGGCTCATCCCGACGCCGTGGCCCCACCCGTGCCCCGTGATCGAGATCCCCGACGGCTGCGACGTGTAGTAGACGTGCCGGATTCCACCGCCGGTCGCGGTGTCGACCACGTGGTAGCGAGCCCCGACCGCGGCCGCCGCGATCGTCGAGCCGGCGCTCGCGCCTGCGTCGAGGACCTGACCGACCCACTGGCGTGCGCTCGTCGAGTAGACGAGGTGGCCGAGACCGGCAGCCGCGGGCGCGGCGTCGAACACGTGCATCTCGCCGAAGAGGAAGACGGCGACCGGGTCGACGCCCGCCGCCGTCGCTGATCCCAGGCTCTGGCCGATCCAGGTGGCCGCCGCGGTGCTGTAGACGGCGTGGCGGAGGCCGGCTCCGGAGGCATCAGGTGCGAACACGTGCAGCTCACCGAGCCCGAACGCGACCGAGGCGCGGGCACCGTCGGAGGTACCGACCTCGAGGTCCTGGGTGAGCCACCGGCCCAACCCGGGGCTGTACACGACGTGGCGGATCCCCGGGCCGCCGAGACGGGCGCCGAAGAGGTGCAGTTCGCTCCAGAGCACCTGAGCCTGCACACCGGCGCCCGAGCTGCCCGCCGTGTCGAGATCGGCGAAGAACCACTGGCGGGTGGCGGGGTCCATGACGGCCTGGCGCAGCCCAGGCCCTGCGGCTCGCGCGCCGAAGACCTGCACCTGCCCGAAGTACACGACGGCGCTCAGTCCCGTGCCCGCGCTCTGGCCGCCGTCCACCGTCTCGGTGTGCCAGGCCCCTGCACCCCACCAGATGTGGCGGAGCCCGGGCCCCGACGCCGGCTGCGCGAACACGTGCAGCTCGGCGCCGGCCACGACAGCAGCGACACCGGAGCCGTTGGCGGCGCCTGGATCGAGGTCCTGGGACGTCCACGAGCCCGCGGCCGAGCGGACCATGTGAGCGAGTCCACCCGTCGCCGACGCCCCGAACACGTGCAGCTCTCCCGCGTACTCGACCGCGGCGAGGCTGTCCCCCGTCAAGGTCCCCCCGGGGGACTCGGCGCTCCAACCCACGAGCGCGGCACTCGGCCGCGCGCCCGCGAGCGCGACGGCCACCGACCCCATCACGGCCACGAGGATCACGACCGCACGCGTGCGCGACCCCGGGCGCAGCTGCGACCTTCCTGCGATGTGGGGACAAGGGCTCATGAGGGCCACCCATAGACTGTCGGCACGATGCCGGCGATTGACGCGACCGTAGACCAACTCGCAGACCTGCTCGGACAGCGCGCCCGCGGGCTGCCGGTGCTCCACGTCGGCGCCCGCGCGCCCGAGCTCGACGTGGCGCTGGCCGCAAAGGGACACGAGGTCGTGCAGTGCGATCCGGACCCGAGCGCGATGCATGCGCTGCCGGACGCGATCGTGGCCCACCGCGACGGGCCACGCCTGGGTGCCGTCGTGCTGCGCGAGGTCCTGGGCACCGTGCCCGCGGCGGCCGGCCTGACTGCGGCGGCGCGGACCCTGTGCGACGCGCACAGCTGCGAGCTGATCGTGGTCGAGCCCAACGAGATCGGAA
>JAIBAC010000167.1 GCA_019695375.1 Acidimicrobiia bacterium | reverse complement strand
CGGCGACGACGACGTGGGCCGTGTCGACCTCGAAGTAGCGCCGCAGCGGACCGCGTGCATCTGAGCGTCCGTAGCCGTCCGTTCCCAAAGACGTGAACCGGCGCGGCACCCACGGCCGGATCATGTCCCCCACCGCCTTCATGTAGTCGGTGACCGAGATCACGGGCCCTCGACCTCCGCCGAGGCGGTTGGTCACGAACGCGGTGCGCCGCTCCTCCAGCGGGTGCAATCGGTTCCAGCGCTCGACCTCGAGCGCCTCCTCGCGCAGCAGCTTGTACGAGGTCACACTCCACAGGTCGGCGCGGACGCCGTACTCGCCGGCGAGGACGGCCTGGGCCTCGCGGGCTGCGAGGTTGGCCGGGCCGCTGAACAGGATCGTCGCCTCGGGCCCGGGCCCGTCGGGCGCGGCCGAGAACTGGTACATGCCCTGCACTATGTCGTCCTCGGTCACCCAGTCGGGCTGGGCGGGGTGGTCCCACGCCTCGTTGTAGACGGTCATGAAGTAGAAGACGTCTTCGCCCCCTGCGGGGTCGCCGTACATGCGCCAGATCCCGTCTCGCACGATCGCGGAGATCTCGAACGCGAACGCAGGGTCGTACGCGCGGCAGTTGGGCACGACGGAGAACAGGACGTGGCTGTGGCCGTCGTTGTGCTGGAGGCCCTCGCCGGGAAGGGTCGTCCGTCCCGCCGTGGCGCCGAGCATGAACCCCCGCCCGCGGGCGTCACCGAGCGCCCACACGAGGTCACCGACCCGCTGGTAGCCGAACATCGAGTAGTAGATGAAGAACGGCACCATGGGTACGCCGGTGGTGGCGTAGCTCGTCGCCGCCGCGGTGAACGTCGACATCGCACCGGCTTCGGTGATGCCCTCCTCGAGGATCTGGCCGTCGACGCGCTCCTTGTACGACACGAGGAGGTCCGCGTCGACAGGCTCGTAGAGCTGACCGACCGGCGAGTAGATGCCGAGGTCGTGGAAGAGCGCCTCCCACCCGAACGTGCGGCCCTCGTCGGGGACGATCGGCACGATCCGCCGTCCGAACCCGGGCTCGCGCAGCAGTGAGCGGAAGAGGCGGTTGAACGCCATCGTGGTGGCGTAGGCCTTGCCGCCCGAGCCCTTGCGCAGCTCGGTGAAGCACGACTCGGACGGCATCTCGAGCGCGCGCCGTGCCACCGTGGTGCGTCGCGGCAGGGATCCGTCGAGCTCGCGCCGCCGCTGCATCATGTAGTCGTGCGCCGGTGTTCCCGCAGGTGGGCGGTAGTAACGGGGCAGGCCGTCGGCGATCGCCTCGTCCGGGATCTCCTCCTGCAGGTAGAGCCTGTCGCGCCAGATGCGGAGCTGATCGACGGTCATCTTCTTGATCTGGTGGGTCGAGTTGCGGCCTTCGACCCCGGCACCGAGGGTCCAGCCCTTGACGGTCTTGGCGAGGATCACGCTCGGCTGCGACTCGTGCTCGGTCGCGACCTTGTACGCCGCGTAGAGCTTGCGGTAGTCGTGGCCGCCCCGCGCGAGCGATGCGAGGTCGTCGTCGGAGAGGTGGGCGACCATCTCGCGCAACCGCGGATCGGGCCCGAAGAAGTGGTCGCGGATGTAGCCGCCGCCCGCGACCGAGTACTTCTGGAACTCCCCGTCGGGAGTCGTGTTCATCTTGTTCAACAGGACGCCGTCGACGTCGCGGGCGAGAAGCTCGTCCCACGCCCGGCCCCAGATCACCTTCAGGACGTTCCACCCGGCGGCGCGGAACAGCGCCTCGAGCTCCTGGATCACCTTGCCGTTGCCCCGCACCGGCCCGTCGAGACGCTGCAGGTTGCAGTTCACCACGAAGATCAGGTTGTCGAGCTTCTCGCGGCCGGCGAGCGACAGCGCTGCCGTCGACTCGGGCTCGTCCATCTCGCCGTCACCGACGAAGCACCAGACCCGCATGTCCGACGTGTCCTCGATCTCGCGGTGGTGCAGGTACCGCAGGAACCGGGCGTGGTGGACGGCGTTGATCGGACCGATGCCCATCGACACCGTCGGGAACTCCCAGAACTCCGGCATCAGCCGCGGGTGCGGGTACGAGGACAGTCCGTCGCCGCCCACCTCCTGGCGGAAGTTGTCGAGCTGGGCCTCGTCGATGCGGCCTTCGAGGTACGCGCGTGCGTAGATGCCCGGCGACGCGTGACCCTGGAAGTAGACGGCATCACGGGGGCGCCCGTCGTCCTTGCCGCGGAAGAAGTGGTTGAAGCCGACCTCGTACAGGGCCGCACTGCTCGCGTAGGTGGCGAGATGGCCGCCGATGCCGTCGGCCTTCTTGTTGGCGCGCACGACCATCGCGACCGCGTTCCAGCGGATGTAGGCGCGGATGCGGCGCTCGAGGTACTCGTCGCCGGGGAACCACGGCTCGGCCTCGGGCGTGATCGTGTTCACGTACGCCGTGGACACCGACGCCGGCACGCCGACCTGGCGTTCACGGGCACGGGCCAGGACCTTGGACACGAGGAAGGTCGCCCGTGCCTTGCCACGGCTGTCGATGACCGAGTCGAGGCTGTCCAGCCACTCCTCCGTCTCGGTCGGGTCGATGTCGGGAACCTGGTGGAGGAAGCCGTCGAACATCATGGCCCCATGATCGCGCGGTTCCGATCCGATGTTTCCCGCCGCCTCCGCCGCCGGTGTACCTGAACGCGGGCGATCCGTCCCGCTGACAGGTCTTTCCGCCCGCGTTCGGCGCAGATCGGCGGTCAGACCTCGACCAGCCGGAGGCCACCGTCACCGTCGGGGGCCACGGCGAGGTGGCCGCCGGCGAGGGCCTGCACCGTGGCGCCGGCCACCTCGTGGCGCCAGCCGTACCTGAGGCGCGAGTCGGGGCCGCCGCCGAGCAGTGCGTTGACGTCGTCGCGGGTGGCGATCAGCGTCGGGTCGAGGTCCAGCTCGTCGGCACGGTGGGCGATCCAGGCGAGTGCCAGCGACACGACGGCCTTCGGGGCGCGCTCGCCCTCTGTGACCGGAGGCAGGCGCAGCTCATCGCCGGTCAGCACCTCACCGCGGCTGATCGCGTCGAGGATCTCGGTGGCGGCGGACTTGCGCGTGTGCCGGCCGTCGAGGCCCCTCACCGCTCGGAGCTCGTCCACGCTGTGGGGCGGCCGGCCCGCGATCCCCAGCAGCGCCAGGTCCGGGAGCACGAACCGCACCGGCCTGTCCTCGGCGGCTGCGGTGCGCTCACGCCACGCCGCGACCTCCTGTGCCACCCCCCGCGCTCTGCCGCGCAGCTTCCGGCTCCCCTTGAGTCGCCACCACGCGGTCAGGGGGTCGCGCTGGGTGCGGGGCTTGGACCGGAGCTCCTCGACCTCCTCGTCGGCCCACGACGCACGTCCGACCCGTTCGAGGCGCCCGTCGAGGGCGGCGTCGAGCTCCAGCAGGTGCTCCACGTCGGCGGCGGCGTACTCACGCGCCGTCGAGCTGAGCGGGCGTCGCGTCCAGTCGGTGAGCTGATCGGCCTTGGGCAGCTTGACGCCGAGCACGGATCGAAGCAGCGAATCGAGCGACGCGGTGCCGAAGCCCAGGAAGCGCCCGGCGACCTGGGTGTCGGCGAGGTGCATCGGGACGCGGCCGCAGTTGAGCTCGAGGATCTCGAGGTCCTGGTCGGCAGCGTGCATGACGCAGAGCCCGGGGCCACCGAGGACTCCTCCCAGAGGCGCGGGGTCGACGGCGAGCGTGTCGACGAGGACCTCCACGGACGTCGCACCCTCGTCCCACCCGATCTGCATCAGCGCGAGATGCGGGTAGTAGGTCCGCTCACGGTGGAACTCGGTGTCGAGCGCATACGCGTCGACGCCTTCGAGCGCGCGCGTCACGTCGTCGAAACCGGCCTGCGTGTCGATCCACTCGAACGTCATCCCGGCGCATGGTACGTGTGCCGGTCACGGACCCACCACGGTGACGAGGACCGTCACGGCACGCGGGCGGATCACGGACGCCGGTACTGTTGCGGACGACCTGCACCTACCGGGGGGTGGCGACACGTGTCGATCTACGACGTCGAGCTCCACACGCTCGAAGGCGAGCCGGCGACGCTCGCCACCCACCACGGGGAGGTGCTGCTGGTGGTCAACGTCGCGTCGCGCTGCGGCTTCACCCCTCAGTACGAGGGACTGCAGGACCTTCACGTGACGTACGCCGGCCGCGGGTTCAGCGTCCTCGGATTCCCCTGCAACCAGTTCCTCGGCCAGGAGCCCGGCGACGCGGACGAGATCCGCGAGTTCTGCACGAGCGAGTACGGCGTGACCTTTCCCCTCTACGAGAAGGTGGAGGTCAACGGCGAGAACAGGCACCCCTTGTACGGGATCCTGACCGCCACCGCCGACGCGTCCGGGGCCGCAGGTGACGTCGGCTGGAACTTCGAGAAGTTCCTCGTGGCCCGTGACGGACGCGTCGCAGCGCGATTCCGCACGAACGTCGCCCCCGACGACCCCGCGCTCGTCGAGAAGATCGAAGCCCTGCTCGACGAACAGGAGTCCCCACTGTGAGGATCGGCCTGTTCTACGAGCACCAGCTGCCCAAGCCCTGGGGCGCCGACGCCGAGCATCGCCTCCTGAAGGACGCCCTCGATCAGGTCGAGCTCGCCGACAAGCTCGGCATCGACTACGTGTGGGAGGTCGAGCACCACTTCCTCGAGGAGTACAGCCACAGCTCGGCGCCCGAGGTCTTCCTCGCCGCTGCCAGCCAGCGCACGTCACGCATCCGCCTCGGCCACGGGATCGTGGCCCTCCCACCGGCCTACAACGCCCCGGCCCGAGTCGCCGAGCGCATCGCGACCCTCGACCTCGTGTCGGACGGGCGCGTCGAGTTCGGCACCGGCGAGACCTCCTCGGAGACCGAGCTCGGCGGTTTCGGCATCGAGCGTTCGGACAAGCGCGACCAGTGGGCCGAGGCGCTCGACGTGATCACGCGGATGATGGTCGAGACGCCCTTCGCCGGGTGCGACGGAACCCATGTGCGGATCCCGCAACGCAACGTCGTACCCAAGCCACTGCAGAAACCGCACCCGCCGCTGTGGGTCGCGTGCAGCCGCCGCGAGACGATCCACCTGGCGGCGACCAAGGGCATCGGTGCGCTGAGCTTCAGCTTCATCGAGCCGGAAGAGGCGAAGGCGTGGGTCGACGACTACTACGCCACGCTCGAGTCACCCGCATGCGTTCCTGCGGGATTCGCAGTGAACCCGAACGTCGCGATCGTCCTGCCATTCATGTGCCACGAGGACGAGCAGACTGCGATCGACCGCGGCCTCGACGGCGCCCACTTCTTCGGATACTCACTCGCCCACTACTACGTGTTCGGTTCGCACCAACCGGGCAATACGGTGATTTGGGACGAATTCGAAAGGAACCGATCCCTGCTCGGACTCGATCGCTCGATCGCCGCCCAGACGGGCGGTGTACTCGGGGCGCAGATGGTCGAGCGCGGCTTCGGCTCGTTGCGGGGCGCGATCGGCACGCCGGACCAGATCCGTGATCTGCTCCGGCGCTACTTCGACGCCGGTGTGGACCAGGTGATCTTCGTGTCCCAAGCCGGGAACAACCGCCACGATCACATCTGCGAGTCCCTCGAGCTCTTCGCCGAGAAGGTGCTGCCCGACTGCTCCGCATGGTCGGCCGAACGCGAGCCTGCCAAGGCCGCCCGCCTCGACCCAGCATGCCGGGCGGCACTCGCACGCCGAGCACAGGCTCAGACGGCGGATCCCGACTACGTGATCCAGGCCCAACCCAAGCTTTGAGCTCACCGATCCGGACGCGATAGTCCCTCGCTCTTGTTCTGCTTCCAGAGCTGAAAACCGCTCGAAGTCGACATGACGAGACACGCCGCCGCTTAAGCACTATCGTTCCGCCGCGTAAGCGCAAGCCTGTTCAGTAGGACGGAACCACCGGGGCATCGTCTGCAGGCTTGGTCGATGGGAGGCTGACCGCCATGAGCGGAACCGTAAGGCGCGTGGTAATCGCGCTCACGATTGCCCTAGGACTGGGGCTGCTCGGGTTCCTCGGGGCCTCGAGTGCAAGAGCGGAGACGACCGCCGGCGATACAGCTGCGGCCGCCTCCCCCAAGACCGAGAAGGCCGCGGCCGAGCCGAAGGCCGAGCCCGAGCCCGAACCGAAGGCGGAGCCGAAGGCGCCGAAGCCGAAGGCCGAGCCGAAGGCCGAGCCCAAGGCCGACCCCGCACCTGCAGCCAAGGAAGACTCCGACAGCTCGTCGGCGGTCGAGGCTGCTGCCGTTGCCGACCCGCCGGCAGCGCAGGCCGAGGCCGACCCGGGCCAGGCGACGGCTGACCCCGCCGTCTCGTCGGTCGGCAACGGCAACCCGAGCGCCGAGCAGGCAGTGCTCCTCCCGCCGATCGTGCACGACCACGCGGCGACCGCTGTGACCGGTGACGAGACGAACGCCCTCGCGGTGAGCGTCGACGACCACCCCAAGGCGGTCACCCCTGGCGGGCACATCGACTACGACATCACGATCACCAACGTGGGCACCGACCCCGCCACCGGTGTCGTCTGGGCAGACCTGATCCCCAAGGAGCTCACCGACTACTGGGTCGAGTTCATCGACGCCTCGAACACCATCGATGCGGACTGGACGTGCAACAGCTCGGGCGACCCGCAGCCGGCCATCGTCTGCGCGCTGGATCCTGCGCTCGCACTCGAGTCCGGTGACTGGGCGAGCTTCCGCGTGCACGCCACCGTGCGCCCCGACACCCCGGTCGGGACGGTGATCCAGAACGTCGTCCTCGCCGACTGGAACGAGAACCCGGGCGAGTTCGCCTTGCCCGTGGTTGTCGCGGTCAACACCCCGGTGGTGGCCAAGGCGAGGAGTGCGGCCTTCTTCGTCACCGTCGAGGAGGGCCTGCCGCTGACCGGCGCTGCCAGCCTCGCATGGCTGCTCTTCGCGGGGCTCACCCTCGCCGGCACCGGGGCGATCACCCTCGGCGCCACGCGGCGTCGCC
>JAIBAC010000015.1 GCA_019695375.1 Acidimicrobiia bacterium | reverse complement strand
CCTGCCCGACCCCGACCGGCCCGGCCGCGACACCACCATGCCCCGCCGCATCCAGCAGCAGGTCCACCAAGCAGCAGCACGACGCCGACAGCGGGGAGAATGGGCACCAACACCACTCGGAGACACAGGCACATGACCGACCAGTGCGCCAACCCCGAATGCCAGAACCCACCCGACCGACGCGGACTCTGCCACGCCTGCCACCGCTACCGCCTACGCCACCCCGGACAACACCGACCCGCCCACCTCATCGAAGCCCACTGGCACCGCACCCTCAACCAGAACCACACACATGTGACCCTTGCACCCTGGAGCACATCTTGAACCGTTGCCCTGAGGGGAGCGGTGCAGACGTTATCGGTGCTGCGCTCGATCTCATGCCTGAGGGCGTTCGGCGCAGCGTCGAGGATGCCGACGTCCTCTTCGCTGATCCGGTCTTCGTCGGCCTTCACGACTACGACGAGGTCCCTGGCTACCCGGATGTGACGTACCGTCGGTGCGCCCATGTTGTGTACCCGTATCACCAGCACCGCATCCCCAAGAGCATGCGGTGCACGACGGTGGTCCTGCCGACGCCGAAGCCGCTGCGGTCTGTCTTGCATGAGTACGGCCACGTCCTGGACGAGCAGCTTGGCTTCGAGCTCGTGCTTGCGCCGGTTTCCAAGTACGCGATGACGAACCGTGAAGAGGCGTTCGCCGAAGCGTTCGCTGCGTGGGTGATGCGAGAGCGATGGGTCATCGACGACGAGCCAGCATCGCTACGCCTGTGCCCCTTGGCGCTCGACACCTTCGAGCGGCTCGCCGATGATTCGTAGGTGGCGTTCATGGCGTACGCGCTCACATGTGACCCTTGCACCCTGACCAGCACATGTGCGACAATTCCTCACCGTGGAGCGATAGGCCCATCATGCCGACACGTCCACCCCGACCCTGCCGCACCTGCCACACCCTCGGCACCTGGCCCACCCACGGCCACTGCCCCACCTGCAACACCGCACGCCACCGCACCCGCGAAACACGCCGAGGCAACCGCCACCAACGCGGCTACACGTACGAGTACGAACAAGCCCGCCGCCAAGTCCTCACCCCCAACAGCACCTGCCACTGGTGCGGCGCCCCCGCCACAGTCGCCGACCACCTCACACCACTCTCCGCAGGGGGCCAGAACACCCCCGCCAACCTCGTCCCCGCCTGCACCCCCTGCAACTCGCGGCGCACCACCCGCTAAACCCCGGGGGCGAGGGTCGTCACGCGGGGCCGGAACCGGATTCAGTACCCGCCGCTTAGTCACGCGGATGAGATCTCAGAGCGTCGGATGGGGGGTCCCATGACTGCTTCTGCTGGCCGAAAGCCTCGGCCGCCGCAGTTGAAGGTGCTGACAGGTCGGTCGCCAGGGCGGGACACCGGTGGTCGAAAGATCCCCGACCCGCCCCGTTTCGTGCGGGTACCTCCGGAGCCGCCGACGTGGTTGAGCCGGGAGGCTAAGGCAGAGTGGCGGCGAGTAGTGCCAGAGCTTGGCCGACTGAAGATGTTGAAGCAATCGTCGCGGTCGTCGCTTGTGGCGTACTGCGAGACGTGGGCAACCTTCGTGCAGGCAACCAGGGAAGTGCACCGAGACGGCCTGACGATTGAGGCGAAGCAGGGAATGCTGGCTCACCCGGCCGTGGCTATCGCTAGGACGGCGCAGAAGGAACTACGGGCGTGGTGTGCTGAGTTCGGTTTGACGCCCTCTGCTGAAGGTCGTTTGTCTCTGCCTGACGAGACGGCTGATGGTGACGACTTGTTAGACTAGCTGTATGCGGGTAGAGTGGTCGTCGACCGGCCCGCCCATAGCTTGGTCATCGGCACCGCCCTCTTGCCCGGGGCGGTGTCTCGCGTTCTGGGCCAGTGGGCCAGAGAGATCTTGGAGCGGTATGGCGACGAGGAGATCCGCCTCCAAGACTGACCCTGGCGAACAGGCAATCGCGTTCCTTGAGCGACACTGCACCCACATCAAGGGCCAGTGGGCCGGTCAGCCACTGCGGCTTGAGCCCTGGCAGAGGTCCATCGTTAGCGACCTCTTCGGAACCGTCGACCGCAAGTCCGGCCTCCGCCGTTATCGCACTGCTCTCATCGGCGTTGGCCGCAAGAACGGGAAGAGCCTCACCGCAGCTGGCCTCGCTCTCAAACTATTGCTGGCCGACAAGGAGCCGGGCGCCGAGGTCTATAGCGCCGCTGGCGACCGCGAACAAGCGCGCATCGTCTTTGGCACAGCGAAGGCGATGATCGACGCCGACCCCGCACTCTCAGCCCGATGCAAGATCTATCAGAACAGCATCGTGGTACCGAAGACGCAGAGCGTCTACAAGGTCCTATCAGCGGATGGCTTCAGAGCTCACGGACTGAACCCTCATGGCGTGGTAGTGGATGAACTCCACGTCCTGGCTGGCGCCAAGGGCCGTGACCTCTGGGAGGCTCTCACGACAGGGCAGGGGGCAAGACGACAGCCGCTCACACTGGCGATCACGACCGCCGGGTTCGACCGTCAGAGCATCTGCTACGAGCTCTTCGACCACGGCCGGAAGGTTGAGACACGCCAAGTTGACGACCCGGCCTTCTACTTTCGGTGGTTCGGAGCAGACGAAACTGACGACTGGACAGCGCCGGAGGTGTGGGCCGAAGCGAACCCGAATCTGGGCGTGTCCGTGTCGATGGACTTCCTCGAGAACGAGTTCCGTCAGGCGCAGTTGATAGCGGCCCGGCAGAACACGTTCCGGCGGCTGTATCTGAACCAGTGGACATCGGCGGATGTGCGGTGGCTGGACCTTGGATTGTGGGACAGCAACGCCGGGATGACCGTGCGGGAAGACGACCTCGCTGGCCGTCAGTGTTACGGCGGCCTCGACCTCGCGTCCACGTCGGACTTCGCGGCGCTGGTGTGGGTGTTCCCCGACGAGCAGACCGGACAGGTAACCGTGCTGCCGCGATTCTGGCTGCCGCAGGCAGCTGTGGAGCGCCGCTCGCAGATGCGGCACATGCTCGAGGTGTGGCAGCGGGAAGGGTGGCTGACCGTCACCGACGGCGACGTCATCGACTACGACCACATCCTCGCCCAGTTCGACCGAGACGCCACCATGTTCGATGTTGTCGAGGTGGCATTCGACCCGTGGAACGCCGGCCAGTTGACCCAGCGGCTACACGAGGGCGGCATGACGGTGTGGCCGTGCCGGCAGACCATCACCGCGTTGACCGGGCCCAGCAAAGAGCTCGAGCGGCTTCTCGGGGAACGGCAGCTCCGTCATGGCGGCAATCCGATCTTGCGGTGGATGGCCGACAACGTCACCGTCACTTCTGACAGCAACGGGAACATCAAGCCGGACCGGAAGAAGTCGACGGAGAAGATCGACGGGATCGTGGCGTTGGTGATGGCGCTCGCTGCCGAAGGCCGAGAACGGGAGACAGCTGTGGCACCGTTCGCGATGCATCTATGACTCGCGACCAGATCCCCGCGGCGGTCCTGCTCGCAGCGGCGTTCGGACTCATTGTCGCTGGCGTTGCGATGTGGTCCGTGCCGGCCGCGTTGATCGTGGCCGGGCTGCTGTTGACTTTGTGGGCAGCGCTACTCGTCGTACCGATCGGAGGTGGTAGCGGTGGGTAACGCTCTAGCACGCATGACCCGACGCTCTGCCTCTGGAGTCGAGGCGCGGTCGGGGATGGACTGGTGGCTGTCGCAGATGGCGCAAGCCACATCGTCGCCGGTCACAACGTACGGCCCGAACGGCGGCGAACGTGTCGACGGCAACTACGGCGCGCTCGTAGCGCAGGCGTACCGCGCGAACGGTGTCGTGTTCGCCGTGTCGCTCGCCCGGATGCTGCTGTTCACCGAGGCGCGGTTCAAGTTCCGGGCGTTGCGGTCTGGCCGGCCCGGCGACCTATTCGGCACCCCGGCGTTGCAGATCCTTGAGCGGCCGTGGCGGAACGGCACCACAGGCGAACTGCTGGGCCGGATGGAACAGGACGTCACCCTCGCCGGCAACTGCTTCATCTGGTACGACCGCAAGCGCCGCCAGCTGCGCCGCCTGCGGCCGGACTGGGTGACCGTCGTGTCCACCACCGAAGACCCGCTCGCTGACCGCGAAGCCGAAGTGAAGGGGTACCTGTACGGGCCGCCCAGTAAGCCGCAGGCTGCCGTGGAGTTGCCGGTCACCGAGGTGGTGCACTGGTCGCCGATCCCGGACCCGCTGGCGGTGTGGCGTGGCATGTCGTGGCTCACTCCGATCTTGCGGGAGATCGACGCTGATTCCGCAGCGACGTCGCACAAGCTCGAGTTCTTTGAAAACGCGGCGACTCCGAACATGGTCGTGCAGTTCGATGCGTCCGTCACGATGGAGCAGGTCCGGGTGTTCTCCGAGATGCTGTCGGACCGCCACGCAGGCCTGGCGAACGCCTACAAGACCCTCGTGTTGGGTGGCGGCGCGGACGCCAAGGTCGTCGGATCGTCCATGGAGCAGATGGACTTCAAAGTCACCCAGGGAGCCGGGGAGACGAGGATCGCGGCGGCCGGTGGCGTGCCGCCCGTCATCGTCGGCCTCTCCGAAGGTCTACAGGCCGCGACCTACTCGAACTATGGGCAGGCGCGCCGGAAGTTCGCTGACGGCTGGGCGCGGCCGACCTGGCGGTCAGCAGCCGCCGCGTTGGCGAACATCATCGAGGTCCCTTCGGGCGCAGAGCTGTGGTACGACGACCGCGACATCCCGTTCTTGCAAGAGGACCAGAAGGACGCTGCTGAGATCCGGTCAGTGGACGCTGTGTCGATCAAGGCGCTCATCGAGGCCGGGTACGACCCCGACGCGGTGATTGCCGCGGTCGCAGCGGACGATCTCACGCTGCTGGCCGGTTCCCATACCGGGATGCTGTCCGTGCAGCTACAGCCGCCCGGCCTGCCCGCACCCGCCCCGGCCGCTCCGCCGGCGAACGGCTCTAAGCCTGCCGCTTTCGCACCCTCAACCTAAGGACGCCCGCATGCATCCTCGAGACGACCTCATCCGTGCGCGCTTCGACGACATCGAACCTGTCGGCGACGGCAACACCCTCGTCGGCTACGCCGCCGTGTTCGACACCCCCACCGAGATTCATTCGTGGGAAGGCGACTTCGTCGAGACCCTCGCCCGCGGGGCGTTCAAACGGACTTTGGCGCAGCGAGCCGGCCAGATCCGCTCCCAGTTCGACCACGGCATGAGCGAGTACACCTTGCCGATCGGTGTCCCGACAGTGCTGCGTGAGGACGACCACGGCCTCTACGTCGAGGTCGAACTCGACCAAGACCCGTGGGTGCAGGAAACGTTGAAGCCGAAGCTGGGCCGGTCAATCAACGGCATGAGCTTCCGGTTCTCGGTCACCGACGACGAGTGGTCCGACAGCGGCGATCAGCGCACCATCCGGTCGGTGAAGCTCAGCGAGGTCGGCCCTGTCACGTTCCCGGCGTACGAGGCCACCACGGTAGGTGTGCGGAGCCGCGACATGTACAGGCTCTGGACCGCGCAGCAGCAGTTCTCCCCGGCCGGCCCCGCCGTAGGCACGCCGACCCCGGCAGATGACAGCCCGCCACCCCGGCACCTGTCAGCAACCGACCAGATCCGTTCCGCCATGGAACGGGCACGAATCGAAGGAATCATCTGATGGATCGCATGGAAGAGATCAGGGCTCGTCTCGACGAGCTCGAACACAGCACCGAAGCGACCGCCGAGGACCGCGCCGAGGTCGAGGCACTCATCGAAGAGTCCCGCGCCCTGCGGTTCTGCGCCGCGTACGACGAGTGGCGTGCCGGCCAGGTCGCCCAGATCCGGGCCGCAGCCGCGAACCCGGCCCGCCTCGAGCAGGCCGTCCCGCAGGTCAACGTGAACGTCAAGACCGAACAGGACCTCTACGACACCTCCACGATCCGTCACGAGTCCCGCCGCGACCTCGTCGCTCGGGCCGAAACGATCATGGAACAGTCCCGACAGTCCAGCGACGAGGCCCGTGCCGCAGCGCAACGGATCCTCGCCACAGCCGAAGGCGACGACCAGGAAGCCAAGGCCGTCCACTTCGTCCGCACCGCCGGGCCGGAGTACGCCGAGGAGTTCCGCGAGTACCTGCGAACCGGGAACGTCGGGCCGCGTCTCGTCGAGACCCGTACCGCGCTCAGCACCACGGCCGCGAACGGTGGCTACCTGATTCCATTTGAGTTGGATCCCACCGTCATCTTGGCTAATGCGGGTGTGACGAACCCGATCCGCGGGATCGCGAACGTCGCGACGATGTCCACGAACATCTGGCACGGCGTCTCGAGCGCCGGGGTGACGGCCGAGTGGATCGGGGAGGCCGCCGAGGTCGCGGACGCCAGTCCGACGTTCACGCAGCCGACGATCACCGCGTACAAGGCGGACGCGCACGTCATCGCGAGCATGGAGGTCACGCAGGACTCCAGTGTCGCTAGCGAGCTGACTCGGCTGTTCGCGGACGCCCGCGACCGGCTCGAGGCGGCCGCTCACGCAACCGGTTCCGGTTCGGGCCAGCCGTACGGCATCGTCACCCGCGTCGCGGCCGTCACCGCATCGCGGGTCGCGGCGACGACGAACAACAGCTACGGCGCGGTTGACGTGTACAAGGTCGCGAACGCGTTGCCGCCCCGCTACCGGCCAGGATCGTCATGGGTCGCTGAACTCACGACGATCAACTCGACTCGCCAGTTCGACACGAGCGGCGGATCGTCGTTCTGGGCGAACCTCGGGATGGGCCAGCCAGAGCAGCTCCTCGGCCGCCCGATCTACGAGTGTTCCAGCATCGACGGCGCACTCGCGACCGGCGACGACGACATCCTGCTGCTCGGCGACTTCGGGCAGTACTACATCCGAGACCGGATGGGGATGGAGATCCTGTTCGACCCGATCGTCCTCGGCGGCAACCGCCGCCCGACGGGGCAAGTGTCCTGGACGGCGTTCTGGCGGACCGGCGCTGACTGCGTCAACACCGACGCCTTCCGAGTTCTCCGCGTCTGAGCAGAGGGCAAGGGCAACAGGCCGGGGACCTCTGACCTGAACGTCAGGGTCCCCGGCCTGCCTTTGCGGGGGAAGGGGAACCCTCTATGCGGGTCGTCGCGACGCAGTCGTTCGTGTGGAGGCCGACCGGCCGGCACGTCCGTAAGGGCCAAGTGGTCGACGGGTCGGACCCGGTCGTGGCGGCGACGCCAGACTGGTGGTGGCGTGCCGAAGTCGAGCAGGCTACCGCGGCGCCCGGCGAGCGCCGCAACGTCAAGCGCCGCAAGGCGACTACATGAAGGCCGGCGACCGGGTCGCGGTGTCGTGGCTGCACCCCGCCGAGACGATCACCCCCCACTTCGTCGCGTCGCTCGACCGGGTGCGGCGCACCTCGCATCGGGTCGTGGACGCTGGCGGACTACCTGCGGGGGCGAACATCACGTCTGCCCGCAACCGGCAGGTGCAGTGGTTCCTCGACGAGACACGGGCAGAGTGGCTGTGGATCGTCGATTCGGACATGGCGTTCGACGGCGACACGTTGGAGCGGCTCTGCGAGTCCGCTGACGACCGCCGCTGCCAGATTGTCGGCGGGCTGTGCTTCGCTCTGCTCACCGACCTCAAGACCGGGCTGGAATATCCGGCGCCGACGATGTTCCTGCTGTCGGACACGCCAGGCGAACTGTTGCGCTGCTGGGATTGGCCGGCGTCGCTGTGCGAGGTCGACGCTACAGGTGCAGCCTGCCTGCTCGTACACCGGTCGGTGTGTGAGCAGATGCGAGATGCCCACCCGGGACCGTGGTCGTGGTTCCGCGAGCAGATCGTGGACGGGCGGCCCATGAGCGAAGACATCACGTTCTGTCTCCGGGCAAGGTCACTCGGATATTCGGTGTGGGTCGACACTCGTGTGGAGATTGACCACATGAAGTTGCTGCCTGTCAATGCCGGGATGTATCGGGCGTGGCGTGCCGGGCCGGGGTTCGCTGCGACCGTCGGCGACACCATCGAGGTGTCTGCGTGACAGCGTTCACGGCGGTGATTGCGTCACGCCGCGACGATGGCGACTGGCGCGATCTCGACCTGGCGGTCCGGTCGTTGCGGCACTACAGCACCGTGCCGATAGTGGTGGCGTGGCAAGGACCGGCCGCACCTGACATCCCGGCGGACCTGCTCGTCGAGCAGCCGGACAGTTGCGCGACGTTCGGTGCCGCATACCAGTTTGCTGCCGGCCTGACGGACTCGCCGCTGCTGTTGGTCTGTAACGACGACATCGTGGCGTGCCCCGACAGCGTCGATCTGCTCGTCACCGACTATCAGGTCGCTGCCGACGTCGGGCCGGTCGGGTTCGTCGCAGCGTCAGCGAACTACGCCCGGCCGTCCCAGCAGCGGCTTCGCCCGTTGGAACGGCCGAAACCGGCCCGGGTGGTGTCGCCGTTCTTCGCTGTTGTCGAACGGGCAGCGCTACCCGAGCGATGGCCGGACTGCAACTGGTACAGCGACGACATCATGTGCGTCGACATGGCCGCAGCGGGCCGCACCCACTGGCTGTCGCGGGCGATCGTCCACCACATCGGTGAACGGTCGACGGGCCGCGACCACGGCGCACTTGATCGTGATGGCCGCAAGTGGGTGCTGGAGCACCGCCCCGATCTGGCAGGAGTGGTCTGCTGATGCATCCTGCGGCGGCGGCGTGGATCGCCGCACAAGTTGAAGGGCGCGGGCCGTGGGACGGCTCCCGGATCCTCGATATCGGTGGCCGCAACGTCAACGGGTCAGCGCTTGACGAGTTCGTCGGCCACGACATCGAAACTCACGTCATCGACGTGACACCAGGGCCGGGTGTCACGCTCGTCGCTGACGGCCGCACCTGGACTCCGACGCACGCATTCCACGCGGTCACTTGCACCGAGGTGCTCGAGCATGTGCAAGGTTGGCCGGCGGTGCTGTGGACGTGCTGGCAGGCGCTACAGCCTGACGGGCTGCTCATCGTGACCGCAGCAGGGCCGGGCCGACAGCCGCATTCAGCGGTCGATGGACTCGGGCTCCGCGGCGGCGAGTGGTACCGGAACGTGCAGCCGGCATGTCTCGCCGATGTCCTCGATGCGTGCGGGTTCGCCGACATCGAGGTGGACACGTCGGTGCCGGGCGACGTGTACGCCACCGCCAGAAAGTGAGACAGCACTGATGGACCTGCTCACGTTGGCGGAATGCATGGACATGCTCGGCGTCGACGGCGCTGCCGATGGCGCTGTTGTACAGACCTACATCGGCACGGCGTCGGACATCATCGACGCCAAGTGCGGCCCCGTCGTCGCCCGCAGCGTCACCGACCATCTCGACGGCGGCGACGGCAAGGTGTGGGTCACGACCCCGCCGATCCTGACCGTCACCGACGTGCAAGAGTGGGACGGCACGGCGGCGACGGTGCTGACAGAAGAGCAGCCGTTCGCGTTCCCGGTACCGATCGTGCCCGCTAACGGCTTCCTGGTGGACGCTGCCGGGACAATCCGTCGCCGCAGCTCCGGCAGCGACGCCGCTTTCCCCTCCGGTCGCCGCAACATCCTGGTGGCATATTCCGCCGGCCGGGTCGCCGCTGTAGCTGATGTGCCCGACCGGTTCCGACAGGCATCGTTCATGATCGTCGACCGGCTGTGGCGGCTGTACCAGGCGACAGGCACGTCGACGTACGGCACCGACGAATGGGTGCCCGCTCGGGCCGTCCCGCCGATGGTCAACGAGCTCCTCGCAGCAGACATGCTCCCAGTCCCGGTGGCGTGATGAGCGGCATTGTCGCTGCTCGCGATGCCGTATATCAGGCGCTCAACGGGGCGTCGCTCGATGTCGACTGGGTGCTGGACCACGAACCCGTGAAGCTGCCCCAAGGCATCACGATGACCGTGTCGTTCATCATCGCTGACGCCATCACCCCAGAGCAGCTACGCATCGCGGTCCGGGTGTACCTGCCCGGCAACCTCGACCCCCAGACCGCTCAAGAACGACTCGGGCGGGTCATGGACACCGCTGTCGATGCGCTACCGGACACGTTCGGGCCCGACTCCTGGTCGGCGTACTGGGACCAAGACATCGGGGCGCACATCGCTGAATGTGTCGTCGCCACAGCCCGCGGATTCGAGAGCTAGCCCGATGCGGATCGTCGCGGTGCATCCTGGCCCAGATTGGTCAGTCGCTGACTGCCACCGCGGATACGTCGAAGCATTCAAGGCTCTCGGCCAGACCGTCGTCGAGTTCGACACCGGAGCCCGGCTCGACTTCTACGAAGCGGCGCTGCTCGAGGACGCCGACAACCAGACCGTCCGGGCAGCATTCCCGGACGCCACGGACCAGGCCGTCCTGGTCAGCAAAGACCTCGAATCGGTGCTGTACGAGACATGGCCGGACCTGATCTGGGTGACCTACGGCACCTGCGTCGACCCTCGCACGTTGCAGCTCGCCCGCCGACGCGGACACACCGTAGTGATCCACCACACTGAAGCCCCCTACGAGGACGAGCGCGGGATTAAGTGGGCAGCAGCCGGTGTCGCTGACCTGTGGCTCATCAACGACCCGACGAACATCGAACGGTGGCGGCAGGCATGGCCGCACGTCACCTACCTGCCCCACAGCTACCGGCCGACGGTGCACCGATTGCCGCGGCAACAGGTAGCGCCGTTGTGGGATGCCATCTGGATCGGGTCGTCATTCCCGTCCCGTGTCGAATGGTTCACCCGATTCGTCGAGGCGGCACAGATCGACTTGGCGCTCGCCGGCAACTGGATGAACTTGGCCGACAGCCATCCGCTCGTGCCGCACATCCTCAACGGCAACCACGAGAGTCTCGATAACACTGAAGTGCCGGGCCTGTACCACCAGGCCCGCATCGGGCTGAACATGTACCGCCGCGAAACCGAAGATGGCGCTACAGCTGACGGCTGGGCGATGGGTCCCCGCGAGGTCGAGATGGCCGCCTGCGGACTGTTCTATCTGACCGAGCCGCGCGGCGAGAACCGCGAACGCCTGCCGATGTTGCCGACGTTCGAGTCGCCCGAAGATGCCGCCGAACAGGCTGCGTGGTGGACAGCCCACGACAAGCAGCGGCGTGCTGTCGCACTGGACGCCAGGGCCGCTATCGCCGACTGGACATTCGAGCGGCGTGCCGTGCAGGTGCTGACGCTGCTCGAGCAGCTCAACGCCGCCGCCTGACCCCCACCTCTAGGTCGCCAGTAAGTCCCCGCCCGAACGTGCGTGCGCGCGTCAGGGCCTAACAGAAAGAAGACCACATGAGTCGTCTGCACGGCCGTAACGGCCGCGTGTACCTCGCCGCGACGAACGGCGGTAACGCCGCCCCAGTCGTGTCCCTGTCGTCCTGGAGCATCGACTTCAGCGTCGACCAGGCCGACGCCACCGCATTCGGCGACACCAACAAGCAGTACGTCGCCGGACTCCCCGACGCGTCCGGGGCGTTCTCCGGGTTCTACGACGACGCCGGCCAGTCCCTCGTCGCCGCCGCCCGCGACGGCCTCAGCCGCAAGATGTACCTGTATCCGAGCACGTCGGACAACACGAAGTACTGGTACGGGTCGGTGCTCGTCGACGCTTCGTTCGAGGGCGCGGTCGACAAGGCGATCTCCGCTTCCGCGAAGTGGAAGGCCGCCGGGGACATCACCCCGATCGGCATCACCTGATCGTTCGCCCGGCTACGGCCGGCACCCATTGCAGGACGCTGTTTGCTTCCCTGCATCCGTCCTGCGGGGGTGCCGGCTGAGCCGGGGTCGCCACGACCATAAGGGAGGCACCTGGTGGCTGTAGAGATCCACGCCAACTTCGACTTCACCCGCCGCGACAAGTACGAACTTGAGAAGAAAGCCAAGGATCTCGTCGGCGACCGGATGCCGTTCGGGCAACTGTGGCAAGACTTCCTCGACGGCGGCGCTGTCGGCGAAACAGTCCTCATGTGGTGGTGGGCAACGCTCGATGGTCACCCCGATGTGACGATCGACGACGTGTTCGACTGGGACAACGACGACTACGAGCTGGTGCTCCCTGACCCTGACGAGGAGGAAGGGTCGGGGGAAGAGAGTGCCGCCGAGACTGGCGGCAGTACCACGCCTCCACGGTCTTCCCGCTCGTCAAGTTCTACGGAGTCGGCCGAGACGAAGTCCTCGGTTGGGACGAAGACGTCCTGACAGCAGCGACGGATTACATGAGCGGCTACCTCGAAGGCGACACCGACATCAACTACTACGACTGAAAGCCGGGCTGTCGTGGCGTCTGTGTCGTTCAAGCCGACAGCACAAGGCGCGGCGGCGATCCGCCGGCTAGCGGACGCTCCGGCCCAGATTCGGGCCGGGGCCCGTGTCGGTCTTGCTGACCACGCGTGGCAGGTCAAGCGCGGGTTCCGGTCGGCGCAGGGGTCGAAAGCGAAGGGGATGCGGTACGACGATCCGGTGCCGCGCGGCGACCAGTGGGTCGTGGTGTTCAAGCTGCGCTACATCGCTGCGTGGATGGAACTCGGCACCCGGGCGCACCGCATCGTCCCGCGAGCGCTCGGCCGGGCACGGCTGAACAGACGGACCGGCCTCCAGGATGTCCACGCGTTGACGTCGCGGCAGAAGAAGGCCGGCGGCGGGAAACGTGCCCTTGCGACACCTGACGGGCCGAGAGCGTTGGCGAGAGTGTCCGGCGTCAAGGCCCGGCACACCTTCGAGCGGTACCTGGCCCGGCAGATGCAGGTCGGCAATCAGCGCATCAGCGACGGCGTGATCCGAAAGATGGGCGGGAGGTGACTCGGTGGCTGTAGCTAAGAGCGTCATCGAGTTCGCGCTCACCGCGGACGCGTCCGGTCTTGTCGGCGGCATTCAGAAGGCCAAGGGCGAGTTCGCGTCGATGGAGCAGGCGGCCGGGAAGGCCGGGCAGACGACCGGGCAGTCGCTGGAAGCGATGCAGACGAGGATGTCGTCTGTCGGCAACAAGATGTTGGGTGTCGGCGCTGCGATGACGGCAGCGACGTTGCCGCTCACGTTGGCGCTCAAGAGCGGCCTTGAAGGGCTCAAGAACGCAGAGGTGCGGGCCGCTCAGACTGCCGCGGTGTTGAAGTCGACGGGCGGCGCAGCGAACGTCACGGCTGAAGGGGTGACGACTCTCGCGAATTCGTTGCGGGATATGTCGGGGGTGTCGGGCGGCACGATCCGTGAGGGCGAGAACATGCTTCTCACGTTCACGCGGATTAGGAACGGTGTCGGTGAAGGCAACGACATCTTCGACCAGGCCACGAAGTCGGTGCTGAACATGTCGGTCGCGATGGGCACCGACATGAAGACCGCATCCATTCAGGTCGGCAAGGCACTGAACGACCCGGTCAATGGTCTGACGGCACTGAACCGGGTCGGCATCCAGTTCACCGAAACGCAGAAAGAACAGATCAAAGGGTTCATCGCGGTCGGCGACGTGGCGTCCGCTCAGAAAGTCATCCTCGCCGAGCTGGAGAAGCAGTTCGGCGGGTCGGCGGAGGCGTTCGGGAACACCGCTGCCGGGCAGGCAGCGAAGCTCGAGAACGAGTTCATGAAGTTGAAGATGACGTTGGCGCAGGAGCTGATGCCTGCGTTCAAGACGGTCATCGAAGTTGTCCGTGACGGGGTGAACTGGTTCAACAGCCTCGACGAGGGGTCGAAGAAGTGGATCGCTACCGTCGCGGTCGCGCTTGTGGCAGGCGGGCCGATCTTGACTGGTCTTGGTGCTGTCACGAAGCTCGTGTCAGGGCTCATCGGTGTCTATGGCAAGTTGACCGTGGCAGCTACCGAGGCAGCGGCCGCTGAGACAGCAGCGGCCAACGCGGGGACTGGCGCGATCCTGACGAAGACAAGCGCTCTCAAGCAACTGCTGGCGACTATCAGCAAGGGTGCGTTGGCGGGCGGTGCGGGCGGGTTGCTCGGTGGCGGCGGTGACCCGGGCGCAGGTGCCACAGGCGCGATTGTCGGTGCCGGTGCCGGGTTGATCGGGTCAGGAGCATTGGCAGGGCCGCTCGGCGTTCTCTCTGGTGCAACATCGACCACGAACCCGATCTCCGTGCGTGACACTAGCGACGAAGAGAACGGATTCATTCAGCTGCAACATGTCGTCGAGAACGCGCGCAATTCGATCGCTCAAGCAGGCGACGACATGGAGGCGAAGTTCGCGTCGATCCGTAACAGTGTCGGCTCGAACATGATCGGCAGCGCTGAAGACATTCAGCGGCTGCAAGGTGAACTGCAACGGCTGGCGCAGGAGAATGGCATAGCGAGCCTGTCGTTCGATGGAACGTCGACGTCAATCACCGGGATGACAGGCCACTTTTACACGGCCGAGCAGGTGACGAGCAGTGTCGCATCGTCGTTGGGGCGCGTCGCTGAAGTAGCCGCGAACGTAGGTCCCGCTCAGCAGCAGGCGGCAGCTCAGCAGCAGGTGGCGCAGGCAGCGCAGGCTGCCGGGATCAACATCCAGGCGTTGCAGACGAACCTTGAGACCATGTTCCAGCCGTACTTGTCCGCCGAGCAATCGGCGCTGGCGTACGAGCAGTCCCTGCAAGGACTCGACGCCACGATGCAGCAGCGCGGCGCTACTGACCTGCAAGTCCAGCAGGGCATGTTCGGGCTGCTGTCCGCTACCGGCGCGCAGATCAACGCTCTTGCTGAGTCCGTCGCGTCCGAGTCCGAATATCAGGTCGTGCAGGAACGCACGAAGGCGAAACTCGACGAGCTCGCCCAGAAGTACCCGCAGTTGCGCGACAAGGCAGACGAGTACAAGACCAAGATCGACGAGCTGATCGCGCAGTCGAAGAAGCCGATCACGAACAAGGTCAACGTCGAGACTGACGAGGCGACCCGCAAGCTGAACGACTACAAGCGGCTTGCGGCGTCGATCCAGGACAACATCCTGACCCAGCACGTACCCGTCCCGGCCGCGCCGGAAGGGGCGCGGGGCGGGATCATTCAGGGCGACGTCGCCTACTTCGCCCGTGGGGGACTGTTCAACCGCGCCACCGCGATCGTCGGGGAGGGGAACGCTCCCGAGTACGTGATCCCGACGGACCGCAAGTACCGCGGCCGTGCGTTGGGGTTGTGGCAGCAGGCCGGGGCGGCTCTCATGGCCGAGGGCGGCGTTGTTGGCGGTGACGGTGCTGCGGCGCCGGCATCGTTCGCTGTGGTGGGCCCGGCTCTGTCGCCGGAAGTTGTGCCGCTCCTCGGCCAGATCCGCGACATCCTCGCCCAGATGGCGTCCACCGGCGCCGCGGCTACGTCTGCTCCGGTAGCGGCAGCGACCGGCGCGCCGGCGGCTGCGCCTGGCGGACTTGCCGACCCGGCCGCAGCGTCGGGCGGCATGACGGCACTAGTAGACACCACCACGGCGTACGGTGTGGCGGCGGCAGCAGCGACGGTCGCGGTACAGGTGCTGGACGCCGCGGTGCTGCAGTCAGCGTCAGCGACACTGCCGGCAGCGACGGCAGCCACCCAAGCCGACGACCTCGCTACACAGTCGTTGACGTTGGCGGCACAAGCCCAAGTGCCCGCCCAGGCTGCGTGGCAGGCACAACTGACATTGACCCGTGCGGCACTCGACCTCGTAACTGCCGGGGTCGTGCAGGTCATTGGGCAGATGCAGACGTTGAACGCCACGCAGGTGGCGCTCCACGTTGACACGTCGCAGGTGACCGCGGCTGCCGGATCTATCGGCAGCCTGGCGTCGGCGGTGCAAGGCGCTCTCGGGTCGTTGGGGCTGTCCACGAACGCTCTGTCGCAGTGGCTCGGTGTCGTGCTCGCATTGCCGAGCGGAGTGTTGGCCGGCGCTGTCGGTGCCGAGTCCGGCGGCGTTGTCGGCCGAGGCAACGTCGGGGCAGGGTTCACCGCGAACCGACCGACGCTTGTCGGCGAAGGCAATCCGGCGTGGCGGGAGTACGTCGTCCCGACCGACCCTGCGCACCGGTCGAACGCGATGGGGCTTCTCGGAGCGCTGCACCAGGACCTCGGTGTCGCGCCGATCGGGATGGAGGCCGGCGGTGTCGTCGGCAAAGTCGGTGCTGCTATTGCCGCGACGACAGCGAACGCGGCGCGGTCTGCGTGGGGCGGCACCGCCGGGTCCGCGCCGGGCCAGCTCGGCAAGGTGACCGGCGGGTCGATGGTCGCCGCGGCAGCGTTCAACGTCGGCGGCGGCGGGTCGCAGAAGTTCGTCGACTTCGCGATGCAGCAGGACGGCGAGCAGTACGTGTGGGGAGCTGAAGGCCCCGACGCCTGGGACTGCTCCGGCCTCGTGCTGGGCGCAGCGGCAGCTGCCGGGCTGCCAGGCTTGCCGCACTACAGCGGCAGCCAGATCGACATGGCATCGCCGATCCCCGTCGCGCAAGGCATCTCCACAGCCGGAGCGATCCTGTGGCGTCCCGGCCACATCGCTATCAGTCAGGGCAACGGGCGGACCATCGAAGCGCGCGGGGTCGCGTACGGCGTCGGGCAGTGGGACGCCGGGGGCCGGTTCGAGCGTGCCGGCCTGTTGCCGTTCCCGGGCGCGTCAGGGTCAGTGTCCGATTCGCTGTCGTCAGGGTGGCAGTCGGTCGGGAAGTACATCGCCGACAAGTTCCGCGAAGCCGGTGTCGGTGTCGGCCCTTCTGTCGGCGGCGAGGCCGGGGAGGCGTCGGGTGAGTCGTTCACGGGCCGGATCTCCACGTTTGGTGGCCCGAACGACCCCGGAGCTCGAGGAGGGATGGCGTACAACGGCACGACCGTCGACGCGTACTACGCAGGCGTGCCGTACGCGGCGATGCGGCTGTCCGCCGGGACATTCCAGGGCCGCCGCGGCGAGATCCCGTTTGAACCACGGTCGTGGATTCAGATCGACCGGGGCGGCGCGACGACCCGGGCGCAGATCTTGGACTGGGGGCCGGGCTGGCGGACGAACCGCCTCGTTGACGTGGCACCGTATGTAGCGGACGCGATCGGAGCGAACACCGACGACACCGTTACCGTGACCGGCGTGCAGAGCTATGACAGCGGCGGGTTTCTGCCGCCTGGCCTGTCGCTGGCGTACAACGGCACCGGGGTGCCGGAGCCGGTTGTCCCGGCCGGCCGGGTGCCGTACAAGATGGCTCCGGGCACGAAGTTTCCGTGGCCGGTCAAGAAGAACTCGTTGCCGAAGGTGTCAGCGACCACGACCGTCGCGGCCGGTGCGCCGCTCCCGAAGTTCCCGCCGCTGGCCGGCAGCAACGGAGCTGCGGTGGTGGTGAACGTTTACATCACGGGATCGGTCACCGCCGAAGAGGACTTGGTGACGACGATCACCGACGCGATCAACGCGAACACGCGTCGCGGGTACGTCGGGGTCGGCTAGATGGGATGGATGCTCGGCGTCAAGGACCCGATGGAAGGCGTGGTCGACCGGGGAGGAATCCCGTCGTCGAGTAGTTACGACCCGCCGCTCGTGAAGGCGTACGTGTACAGCTACGGCGGCCACGACGGCGTGAACTGGTCGGAGCTACAGCCAACAGACGGCACATCCCTTGACGCCACGGTCATGGCGGACCTTGTCGGAGAGCTGGATGCTGCTGCCGGAGCCGGGTACACGGGCGGCATCAAGCTCCGGGTGCTGTGCGGGCTCAACTCGCCGTCGTGGGTCAAGACAGCGGCCGGGACGTTCAAGTGCGACACGACCCCGACCGGCGGTTCGGCGTCCGAAGCGGACTGCCCGCTGTGGTTCCTGCCCGCGTACCACCAGGCGTACGACGACCTCATGCGCCTTCTCGCAGCAGAGTTGGACGATCACCCGGCGCTCCGGGACGTGGCGATCACCGCTGACGGGCTGCATTACGGCGAGCCGTACGTCCGGAAGATCAATCAGAACGTCACGACAACGGGGTCAACGACGAAGGTCAACATCTGGAACGCCTTCTACGCGGCTCGGGCCACCGCAGGGTTCCGCGACAGCGCCGGCAGGCAGTGGGTCACGACGGGTAGCCCGAGCACCGACCACTACCACGGCAAAGAACTGGACCGCGTCGCCGGGGACGGGTGGCACAAGACCGACCGTCACTACGGCCTGCAATATGCCGACATCGCGTCAATGCAGGCAGCGGTGCGGACCCACAACCGGTGGTGGGTGCAGACACGGTCGAGCTTGGCGGTCAACCCGTATCAGCAGATCCTGCTCAACGACGACACCACAGTGAACGGCACCGTCGAGAACACCCCGGCAGACCGGGAACGGCCGTACAAGTCGTGGACGCTCCGCTCGATGGTCGAAGCCCGCGAGCTCATGACCCAACGCGTCGTGCTGGGCAACAACTCGGTGCGGTACACGCCTCCACGGACAGCGACGGGCAGCGACACGTTCGAGCGGGCCGACGCCGCATATGGAAGCGGTTGGGGCACTGCGTCTGGGGGCGGCACCTACACGAGCGGCGACATCTCCGATGTCGGCATCACTTCCGGCGCTGGGGCGATCCGCCAGGACGCTGCCGGGGACCGGCGGATGCGTCACACCGCGACAGCTACCGGCGACTCCGAAGTGCTGATCGGGATCGCATGGTCAGCACATGCAGCAGGTGCAGCCCATCACGTCTCGACCGAGCTGTGCGTCCAGGACGTAGGTGGTACGGCGAACGGCTTCTACGAGATCGAGCTCGAAGAGTTGACGAGCGGCACCGTCAGGCTCAGGTGGCGTAAGAGAGACTCGACGGTCGGGTCCACGACAGCGCTTCCCCAGGCCGGTGTCGTGAACTACACGGTCACGAACTCTTACGCCCTCGGCCAGACCATCTGGGTACGAGCTCAGATCGAAGCATTCACCGAAGACGAAGTGACTCTCCGGGCCAGGGCATGGCTCGACGGCGATGTGGAACCGGCCGGGTGGCAGATCGAGATCACCGACACGTCACCGGATCTCGTGAACTTCAACGGCCACTTCGGCATCCGCGCGAACGCCGGGACCGGGTACACGGCCACGTCGAACGTGTGGTCGATCGAGTCGTGGGCTGTGACACCGATCGGCACTCCGACGCTGTCGGCATCGGTCGGCGGGCCGGCAGCGTCCGCGAAGTACGAGCGGATCTACCAGACCCAGGCAGAGCTGGGCGGCCCGACGTACTACCAGACCGCAGCACCGTCACGGCTCCCTCACGCGAACCTCGGGGACGTGCTGAACTGGGCGTCGTCCACGACCGCCGAAACTACGTCGTTGGGGCAGCACGGCCAGCAGGCCGCATACGTCGAGTTGCCGTCGAGTTACGACGGCGATGGCGGCTATGCGGCGTTCAGCACAACAACGCTGGCGTCACGGGACAACGACTTGGCGGCGTCGTGGCCGATCGACGGACTGCCGTCATCTGTCTCGTGGGTAGACGACGCAGCGATGGCAGACGTCAGGGTGTACGTCGGGTTCCGGCTCGACCCGAACGATCCGCCAGGTGACCGCTGGACTGTCGGAGATGCCGAGTACGGCAAAGTGGGCTACTACCCCCTCGGCGGCCTGAACGAATGGCGCGACATCACTGCTGACGTGATGCGAGTGTCCACCCGCCGAGGATTCGACCGCGAAACCGGCGCAGCACAGCCCGGATCTTGCACGCTCCGGATCCGGAACACCGACCGCACATACGACCCCGAGAACGTCGACAGCCCCTATCACGGCGGCATCTGGCCGAACATTCCGGTCAAAGTGACCGCCATCTTCAACGGTGCTGAAGGTCCGCTGTGGATCGGGTACGTCGACGAATGGCAGTGCGACTACGACATGCCCGTCGAAGGCGTTGTTGACGTGAAGTGCAGCGACATCCTGAAACTGGCGGCGTTCACCGAAGTGCCCGAAGACCCCGAGGAACCGGGCCAGGGCGACACGTCGTACGCCCGGACGTTGCGGCTCATTGACAAAGCCAAGTTCGAGATTCAGGACTACGACCGCACCACGGTGCTGCCGGCGTACACGCCCGCGAGTGGCCCTACGGTCACGCTCGCGAAGTCGAAGTTCGGCGGCAAGTACCTCGAGCAGCTCCGCAAGGTCGTTGAAGCGGAGTGTGGCGTGATGGCTGTCCACGCTGACGGGCTGGTCCGTTTCGGCGGCCGATATCAGCTTGCCGGCGACCCGAGGTCGCGGTACTCGCAGGTGCTCTTCGGCGAAGCTGCCGGAGAAGTGCCGTACAGCAAGATCGACATGAACTTCACCGACCGCGAGGTCTTGACCGAGGTGGTGTGCACGCGTGATGGCGCTGACCGCGACGACGACGCCGCTCGGCAGACCGCAACTAGCGAGACAGCGAAGACGCAGTCGGGGCTACGGGTCAAGATATCGAAGTCGTTCTCCGCGCCGTACGATCGCAACACGCTGTGTCTGAATGCTGCCGAGTTCGTGCTCCGTCAAGCCGCGACACCGGGGCTGTATGTGGACAGTATCGAGGTGGTGCCTCGTGGAGCTATGCAGTGGGCTGCGCTTATCAGCCGCGAACTCGGGGACCGCATCACTGTTCGCCGCAGACCACGACACGCGTCCGATGTGGCGTTGCTGCAAGCCGATTCGCATCTGACCGAAATCAGCCACGACATCGAGCCTGGACTGCACTGGAAGGTCACGTTAGGGCTGTCGCCCGCGCCACCTAGCGACGACGTGTGGATCGTTGGAGACGTGACCGCCGGCATAGTCGGCTCAGCGAGATTGGGTTAACACCTTGGGCACTTACTCGTTCACCTCACCGCGGTCCTACTCGACAGGTGATGTGGTCACGTCCGCAGACATGAATACGCACTGGCGAGACAACGTCGGTTTCCTCTGGGACCGGCCCGCCGTGCGGGTGACGCGCACGACGGCGGTGTCGATGATCACCGGATCCGCGATGGGTTTGGCGTGGGAGGCTGAAGAGTTCGACACCGACAGCATGTGGAACGCAGGCGGATCGGCGTCGGACAAAGAACTACTGCACGTCAACACCGCCGGGGTGTACCTGGTGCAGTTGCAGTTCGGGTGGGCGGCGAATACGGCCGGCGACCGGCACGCACAGATCAAGCATTCCACGGGCGGCACCGTCGCCTATTGGACGTACCCGCCGCCTAGCGGTGGGGCGGTGACGGCATTCTGCAACCTGTCGTGTCTGTACCGTGCCGCCGCCGGGACCAGCTTCCTGATCGAGACGTTCCAGGACTCCGGGTCGAACCTGAACACGGTCGCGCCGCTTTCGTTCTCCGCCTGCTGGCAAGCCAAGTTCTGACATGTGCACCCCGACGAAGGTCCTTGCGGTCGGCGACTCGATCGTCGCGGGCGACCATCTGCAGTGGGGCCAGTGGGACGCGTGGCCCGCCCGAGTGGACCCGTGGTCATGCCGCTGGGCGGCGGCAAACCGGGCAGTGGGCGGGTCGGGGACGGCCGATGTGGCAGCGCGGCTACCCGGCGATCTCGCGTTGGTGCAGCCGGGCGAGGTGTGGTGTCTGGTCGGCACCAACGACCTGTGTCACGTCCACCCTGACACGATCTGTGGCCGACTCGCTCAGATGGCCCAGACAGCAGCGACCGCGGGAGCGCGGTGGCGGCAAGCCACGATCACCCCGACCGCAGCCGCGTACCCGTGGCGGTCGTGTCACGAACCCGACCGGGTCGCTGTCAACGCGTGGATCAGGTCCTACTTCGGACCATCGGTCCTTGACTTCGACGCGACGTTGCGGGCACCGAACGGCACCCTCGACCCTGCTTATGACAGCGGCGACCGTCTCCACCCGAACGTGTTGGGCCATGTCCGCATGGCCGACACCGCCCGCAACGTCCTCGCTCAACCCTGAACCTGAACCGAGGAGCAACCCATGAGCAAGGTCCGTATCGGCGTCTCCACCGTGATCCTGTGGATTGCAGCGCTCGCTGCCGCGGCAGGTGCTGCCGCGCAGGTCGTCGGGGACAAGGCGCCATGGCTCGCGGTCGTCGCAGCGACGCTCGTCGCGGTGAACAACGCGGCACGGTCGTGGCAGGCCGTCGCCGGCGGCACCGACGGTCCCTGACCATGGCGTGGTGTCCGCTGCTCCCGAACGATCCGGGGCCGTACCCGCAGGGCCGCCAGGACCCGTCGCAGGTGATATGCCACCGCACCTACGGGTCGTGGGCCGGTGACTACGGCGTCGGCAAGGGCAGCCGTAGAGGCATCGGTTTCCACTTCCTGATCGGCAAGCAGCCGGGGCAGTGGGTGCAGTTCTACGACACGGCGCAGCGGTGCAATCACGCTGCCGGCGGGAACCGCGACAGCATCGGCATCGAGGTGACCGGCACCGACGCTGACGTGATGACCGACTGGCAGGTCACAGCACTCGGCCAGATAGTGCAGTGGCTCGCTGACACGCACGACATCCCGGCATCGAAGTACCACGGTGGCCGCACCGGCTACTGGCACGGCTACCGCGACCACGCCGACGTCGCCGGCAGCAACCACACCGACGGGTGGACCGACAGCGACTGGGCACGCATCCTCGCTCACACCGGAGAGGCAGACGACATGGGCTGGACCGACGACCGCGACACCGTCATAGGTGCGATCGGTCGCCTCGAGCAGATCGCGAACTGGAGCTTCTACCAAGGCTACGGAGCGCACGGTGGCGCGAACGTGGCGCACTACTACTACTACGGACAGCACGTCACGGTCCTGCACGACGACGGCCGTATGGTCGACTGGTGTGCTCGCCCGCAGGGATGGGTGCAGGAGTGGGACACCGGTCCGGGGATGTGCGACCCCCAGGGCGGCATCGTCGTGAACACGATCACCGACGGTGCGCTACACGTCACGACCCGGTCCGCGGACCGCAAGGCCGCGATCCGGGTGGTGTACGCGCCCGGCGAGGGACAGTGGCGCGCACCTGAGCGCATCGGCTGACCGGCCGTATCGTGCTCGCGTTGACTGTCGCGGACGCTGACCTCATCGCGATCATTGCCGTGATCGTCGCGATCGGGTCGGCGACGCCGGCGTGGCTGACGTGGCGTGCCGGCAAGGTGCACGTCACGAACTCCGACAAGATCGAGCAGATATCGACGTGGGTGAAACCGAACGGCCACGGCACCCTGACCGAGATGTGCGAACGGATCCTCACCCGCCTCGACGACGTCGAGGGTCGCGTCGCTGACGTCGAGCGTCGAGCGTCGACGACCGCCGCGACGACCGACCGGCGCATAACGTTGCACGCGGACGCGAATGAGCGCCGTCAGGATCTAGCCGACGTCGCTCACGAGATGGCGCAGCTCAAGGCGTTCCTCGCCGGCCTCGAATGCATCCAGAAGTTCCAAGACGAGGACACGCGATGACCGGATGGTGCGTGTACGACGACCAGGTCGCCGACCCCCAGCATGTTGCCGCGGTCATCGACCGGCGACCAGAGGTCGTCCGATGGTTCGTCAGCATTGACCGGTGGGTGCGTGGTGCGGCGATGACGGTCGACTGGTCCGGCCGCGTCGGTGCCGCACTCGACGCCATCGCCGCAAGCGGCTCGAGGCTGGTCGTGCAGCTGCAGATGAAACGTCCCGACTGGACCGCCGGCGACGCCGACAACACGGTCGGATGCGCGGCGTGGCGGCAGTCCCGAACCGAAGGATGGCTGTCCGAAGCGGCTGTGCCGCTGTGGTGCCGGTTCGTCGAACGCCTCGCCGCCGAGCTCGACCGTCGCAACATCGTGGCGTGGTGGGGATGCTGGAACGAGCCGGACTGGCGGCTCGACTGGCCATGGCGGCGACCGAGGTACTCGAACGCTTCGGCGCCGGTGACACCGTGGACCGAAGGCCGCCTGTTCGGCCTGTTTCCGATACCGCCGTCGGCGCCGTTCGGATGGTCCGGCGGCGCAGCCAAGCTCACCGGACTGCGGCAACGATTCCCCGAGCTGACGTGGACGTCGGACGGGGTCGGTGCCGGATCTGCGGAGTGGCTCGCCGCTGTCGCCGCGGACCCGACGATCGGCGTCATCGACGTGCACACCTATCACGGCCGGAACCTCGCCGATGTCATCGGCTGGTCACGCCAGATAGTCCATGCGTTCGACGACGCCCGGACCGAACGGCTCCCGATCGTGGTCGGCGAGTACGGCGACCATTCCAGCGACGGCACGCCAGTAACACCGGAGTGGCGGGATCGCCTGTACGTCACCGAGGCAGCGCTCGAGTCGGAATGGCCGGGACGGGTCGTCGGTGTCGCAACGCACGTTCAAGGTGCGCGGTACCCGGCGCTATGGCAGGTGTGAACAGGAGGCACGATATGGATGAGGTGTCCGCCGGCGCCGAGGTGCACCGGCCGACCGTGGGCGCGGTCGACCCTGTCAGGTTCGCTGACGAGGTCGTCGCCGAGGCCGAGTACGAGGAAGCACGCCTAGCGTGGCTCGCTGACCCGTCGTCGCCTGGCGCACGTGATGACGCCCGCGACGCTGCTGCACGCCTCGCAGCGGCGCGGGCTGCGCGACGGAACGCCGGCGATGGCTGACCCGGCGAACCTCGGCGGTGTCCTGCTCTTGCGCGGGAAACCGCGGCCGTGGTGGGAAGGCCTCGACGGCAAGATTCGACGAGGTGCCCGGATCGAGATCCCGAAGGCGGCGCTGCGTGCCTACGGCACCGAGCACTGGGATGGCCGACGCGACGTCACCGTGGTCGCGCCGGCGCTGAAGATCGTCACGACAGTGAACGAGGAAAGAGAGACGACAGATGGCTAGCGGACTGTTCAAGCAGAACCTCAACGACGCGCTCGACGCCAGCGCGAGCAACACGAACTGGGTCGGGACCTGCAAGGTCGCGCTGTACAACAGCACCGGTGTCAGCGCGTGGAACTACAACAACGCGACCGGATACGGCGCGACGAACGAGATCAGCGGTACCGGCTACACCGCCGGTGGCGCGTCGCTCGGGTCGCCGACCCTCGCGACCGCATCGGGCACGATCACCTACGACGCCGCCGACACCGCGTGGTCGTCGTCGACGTTCAGCGGTGTGCGCGGCTGCCTCGTGTACGACGACGCCGTGACCTCTCCGACCGCTGACGCTGCGATCGTAGGCGTCGACTTCTCCAGCGACTACGCCGTGACCTCGGGCACGTTCACGATCCAGTGGAACGCGTCCGGGATCCTCACGATCTCCTGACACGCGATGGCGTCGGAGATCCGCACCAAAGACATCGCCAAGGCATCGTTCACATGCTCGCTCGCGTCGCTCGCGAACGGGAGCGCGCGGCAGTCGACGATGGTCGACAACAGCTCGAACGACCGACCGGCAGCGCTCGTCTACCTCAAGATTCAGCTCGGCGGTGACCCCACGTCGGACGGGCAGATCAACGTATACCTGCTGCGCGGCAACGACGCGTCGTCGTCTGACTACCGCACCGACGGCGCCGGCGCGTCCGACGCTGCGATCACGGTCGGGTCGGCGTGGTGCATCGGCTCCATATTCGTCGCGACGGCCAAGACCACGAACGACTACGTGTACGGCGACTTCGACACCGGTGTCGTGCCCGGCCCGCTCGGTCCCGAGTGGGGGATCGCGATTGAGAACAAGTCCGGTGTGTCGCTCGGATCCACCGAGGGCAACCACTACAAGGGCTACGTGTACTACGTGCCCGAATCGCAGTAGTAGCGGGGGTCGGCGGTGGCGCGGTGGCTGGTCAAGACAAACGGGCTGACCGCTTCCGGCGCGTCGACGACAACGGTCGGCTGGTCCGTTGCTGCATGGATACGACCCACGTCGATCGGGGCCAGTAACCAGTGGGGCGGCCGTATCTTCTCGATCGCGCAGTCGTCGAACCCTTGGACCGAGACGTACGCATTCCACCTTTACGACAGCGCCAACAGCGGCAACGTCGGGCAACTCGGCGCGTCGCTGAACCTGAGTGGCACGGACCAGTGGGTCTACTCCGACGCGAGCTACGACACGATCCAGCTCGACGAGTGGCAGTACGTGGCGTGCTCATTCGGTGCAGTCGGCGGCGACTACCCGAAGCTGTTCTACGCGCGCCTAGGGGAAGCGGTCCGCGAAACGCCATACGACACGCGCCACGGAGGTGCGGGGTCGCGTCTCGGCGGCATGAACGTCACCGCTGTCGGGTCGTACGCGTCAGCAACGTCGTACGCGTTCGACGGTCTGCTCGCGCACGTCACCTACTGGACGCGGCCGATCACGCTCGCTGAGGCGCAGCTACACCAGACGGCCACGCTACGGGCAGGCACGAACCCTGCGATGCCTATCACCTATGGGCTGACGAGCTACTGGCCGCTCGGCGAGTCGTCGGGCACGTACAAGGCGCAGGATTACGGTCCCGCCGCCCGGCACCTGACAGCGAACAGCGGTAGCGCGAAGTACGGAGTGGCGTCGCCGGCGCCGCAGAAGATGTGGCGATTCGCTCGGTGGCCGCTCATCGGTCCGGCATCGACGACCGTCACGCCGTCCGCCGTCACCGCGTCGACGTCGGTGCCGGCGCCGGCGGTCACGGTGTCGGGCACGGTCACGCCGTCGGCGGTCACGGTGTCAGTGTCGGTGCTGTCGCCGGCCGTGCAGACGGGAACGTCGAGCACGGCCACGCCGTCGGCGGTCACGGCGTCGACTTCGGTGCTGTCGCCGGCGATCACGGCCTCGAGCACGGCCACGCCGTCGGCGGTCACGGCGTCGACCTCGGTACCGGCCGTCACGGTCGATACCGCAACGACCATCGTGCCGTCCGCCGTCACCGCGTCGACGTCGGTGCCGGCGTCGACGATTACGGCCTCGGGCACGGTCACGCCGAGCGTGGTGTCCGCAACGACATCGGTGCCGTCGTCGCTGCCTGCGACCGCAGCAGCTCGAACCCTCGACGGCACGAACGACGGATTCGAGTGCCTGTCCGCGACAGCGATCACGACGTCGACGTGGTCGTGGTGCGGCCACGTCACCCTCGATGCGGTCACGGGCACCCACTACTTGTGGTACACGGAAACGTCGGCTCCTACTCGGGTGTCGTCGGTGTCGGTCGAGGTCGTCAGCGGCAAGTACCGTCTGCGCGCCTACCAGTTCCTCGCGAACTACACGTATCACCAGGCGACGTGGGATCTGCCACTGCCGACGGGGACGATGGTCACGATCGGTGTGACGTTCCAGAACAGCAACCGGTCGTTCAGGGCCTACGTCGGTACCGACACGATCCCGATGACGGAGCTGCAGTGGCGGTCGGAGATGGCCCAAGGCACCGCCGGGCAAGCTCCTTACAGCGCCTACCCGAATAGCCGGTGGTACATATCGCCGTCTGCTGGTCGGGTGGACGGCACGGTCGGGCACGTGTGCGTCACGAACGACACGTTGACGCTGGCGGAGATGGATCAGATTCGCCGCTACGGCGACCCTCCCACTGGCAGCAACCTGTTGGGCTGGTGGAAGTTCGAAGAGGCGTCAGGGAACGCTGCTGACTCGTCGGGGAACAGCCGCACGATGGCCGAGGTCGACGCGCCGGGCACGACGTCGCGCACGACCGCGGCGCCGGCGGAATCATCGAATGCGCTCGACCTCACGTCGGTCGTCGACTGGCAGTTGTTCCAGCGCGATGGCAGCGACGAGGCGTCGGTGCCGCTCGACGGCACCTACGGCGGGTCGCCGTCGAGCATTCAGGCGAGGTTCACCGCACTGGGGTCATCGCCGGGGTCGTGGACAACGGTCGTGGCGTCACCGTCGGGCGGCACCTACAGCGGGTCCCTCACCGTCGCGAAAGGACAAGGGACGCTAGAGGTCCGCGCCGACCACGGCGGCGGGTCCTACAGCTACGTGCGCCGCTCCTACGTGGCGGTCGGTGACCTCTACTACGTGATCGGCACGAGCAACGCCGCCGGGTACGGCACGAACTCCCAGAGCGTCGCCGGCGGTCTGTCGCCGTGGCAGTTCGGGTCGCCGCTACCGACGCAACTGTCTAACTGGGACGTGAGCGGCACTCACCAGTGGATCTGTCTCGGTGACCCGACCGACGCCCGCCAGGGCACGACCCTGTTCGCGCCGTCGATGACGTGGGTGCAGTCGGCGTCGGACACGACACGGGAGACAGCGCAGCCGGGCGGCACGTGGCTGCCGCAGCTCGCCGGCCGGCTCATCGACGCCTACTCGTGCCCGGTCGCGATGACGAACTTCGCTCACTACGGCGCGGGCCTCAACGACTGGCGGAAGTCGACGAGCACTCACTGGGACGAGTTCGTCGACCGCGCCGAGCAGGTCGCATCGCCGGACACGGTGCCGATCACTGCCGGCGCCGCCGGCAAGGCGATCCTCGCTGTGATGGGCGAGAACGACTACGGCGGGTCGGTGTCGACGACCTACGCAACCTACTTGTCGGACTGGGTCGACGAGATGTGGACCGACTTCGGGCTGCCGACGATCCTGATGTGCGTCGGCGACTGGCCCGGCACGAGCGCCTACCAGTACACGCAGAACCCGAACGACGGCATCACCCTCATCCGCGCAGCAATCGAAAGTGTCGCCGGGTCGAACAGTCACGCGTCGCTCGGTCCCGTGATGTACGACGTCGACCTCGCCGACGAGTCCGGTGACGGGTACCACTACAAGACCGACACCGAGCTGGCGACCGTCGCTGACCGCTGGTACGCGGCGCTCGCCGAGGAGGTCTACGGCGCAACGTCAGGTACCGGTCACGGGCCGAGGATCACTGCCTGCTACCGCACCTCGTTGACGACCGCCACGATCGACTTCGACACAGATCTCGATGATCCGGGCGGCGGCTACTCGGGGATCACGGTCTATCACGGGTCGACGAACTCGGCTGCGTACCGGCTGACGTGGGTGGCGTCGTCGCCGTCAGGGACGCAGTACACCGCTGAGCGCAACAGCAGCGTGCATAGCCGGGTCGACATCACCTTCGGGTCGTCGATGCTGAACACGATCTGGGTCGGGATCGGCGAGTACGACCTGAGCGTGGCGCTCAAGGTCCCGACCGTGACCCGGTCGATCGCGAGCGTATCGGTGACGCTCCCGGCCGAGGTCGCGACCGACGTCGCTGCAATGCCCAGGCCCGGCGCAGCTACCGCGTCGGTGTCGGTGCCGGTGCCGGCCGTGTCGTCGTCGGTGACGGTCACGCCATCGACGGTCAACGCCACAGCGACAGCGAACAGCGCCGGCGTGCAGACGAGCGGATCGTCCACCGCGGCGCCGTCAACGGTCACCGCTACGGTGTCGGTCCCGACACCGGCGTTGACGGCCTCGACGACGGTCGTCCCGTCCACAGTGACGGCCTCGACGACGGTCGAGGCGCCGACCATACAGGCCAGCGGATCGTCCACCGCGACACCCGCCACGGTGACGGCCTCGACGACAGTGCTGTCCCCTGCGGCGACGGCCACCGCGACCGCAGCGCCAACACCGATCGCGGCATCAGTATCGACCCCGGCCGCTGCAATCTCGGCGTCTGCCACGGCCGCACCGTCGGCGGTGACGGCCTCGAGCACCGTGGCAGCACCGGCCATACAGACCGGCTCCTCGACGACCGTCTCCGCATCTGTGGTGACGTCCACGACGTCGACACCGGCGCCGGTCCTGGTGTCCTCGGCGGCGGTGACCCCGGCGACGATCGCGGTATCTGTCGCCGTACGATCTCCGACCCAACCATCGCCCGGCGTCGATGTCACATGGCGACCCGGACGACGCCGCTCGCCGTGGCGACCGCGCTGACACGAGAAGGGGCATCTCTTGGCGACCGAGCTGTGGTGGCTAGCCACCTGCGAATACTGGACATGGCGTGTCCGCCCAGTCGACGCCGACGGGACGGCTATCGACCCGACAGGTATGGCTGTCGAGTTCGCTGCTGTCGCGCTCGACACGCCTCCTGGCGCCTCCTGGGCAGCGATCCTCGCTCAGGCCGAAGGATCGGCCACAGGCAGCTGGGCAGGCCCTGACGACGGCGGCTACTACACCGCCCGCGTTCTGCTCTCGGGCACGGGTGGCGGCGGCGACATCGAGGTGCCAGCAGGCACTTGGTCGATGCTCGCACGCATCACAGCGACACCCGAGCTGCCGGTCGAGACGACGGGTGTCGTGGTCATGCGATGACTCGCCGCTACCACCGTTCGCAGAATTGCAAGCGGTTCGTGGCAGCGAAAGTAGCGAGACTCGGCGCGCTGTCGTTCATGCGTACCCCACCATCAGAGTGGACCGACGACCAGCGTGCCCAGTTTGAGGCGTGGTATCCCGGCGACTACCAGGTCGCTGTCGAGGTCCTCGCCGACGCCCGGTTCCCTCAAACCCACTAGTTTCGTGGCTCTCCGTCCCAGTCCCGACAATTCCGGCCACCTGTCTCGCGCAACCCCCCAAAGGGTGCTGTCCTCCCATCGCACCTACCGGCGGGGGTGGTGGCCGGGTCCCGATGTTGTCGGCGAGTAGAGCTGCGGCGCAACAATCGAATCCCCCGACCACTGGCGTTCTTGACGGGTTCTTCCCCACGGGACCCTGACGCCAGGGTCGGGGGATTCTGCGCGTCCGCATCCGCGTGGCCGCCCCCATTCCTGCTATACCCCAACCCGGTAGCGTGCAACTCGTCGGCCGTCCACGGTAGAGTGCCGTCATACACAAGTACCCGACAGCAAAGGGGAAGCAATGGCGACACGTACACCCGAACCTCTACTGAGCGTGCAAGACGTAGCGGACTGGCTCGGAAAGCCCGTTGGGACCCTCTACCAGTGGCGCCACACCAACCGCGGGCCACGCGGCATCAAGGTCGGCGGCCACGTCCGCTACCGCCGCTCCGACGTCGAGGCATGGCTCGAGGACCACGCCGACGCCCTCAAGCACGCCGTCTGAGAGCTGCGGCGCAACAATCGAATCCCCCGACCACTGGCGTTCTTGACGGGTTCTTCCCCACGGGACCCTGACGCCAGGGTCGGGGGATTCTGCGCGTCCGCATCCGCGTGGCCGCCCCCATTCCTGCTATACCCCAACCCGGTAGCGTGCAACTCGTCGGCCGTCCACGGCGTCTGTCCGGTCAGCCGCCGGCTAACAGCAGTCCGCGGCAGGGCGAGCTCGGCGGCGACATCGCCTTGCGTGAGTCCGCGGCGGGCCATCTCGGCCCGAACGGAACTCGCTACGAGCGCCCGGAAGTCTCGGTCGATGACTCTCATGGGCTGCCACGATATGGGACATTCCACCCCGAGGCAAGGAATTCCACCCGATAGTCTTGCGAGGTGTGCGCTCATTGTGTCATGCTGCTTCACATGAGAACACCGACCTCGGCGGCATGGCAGATGGGCGACCGTCTCGCCCAAGGCCAACTCGCACAACGTCTACTCGACCTCCGCGCATCCGGCGAATCGTGGCCCGACATCGCCCGCACCCTTCACGCCGCATACGGCGTCGTCGCGCACGTCAGCACCCTCGCTGATTGGCACCGCCAACTCACCGACGACGACGAACAGGCAGAGGTGGCGCAGTGACCGTGGCGCGCGTGGACCTCGAAACCGGCGAGATCCTCGCCGACATGACCCCCGATGAAGCCCGCCACATCACCGACCGCATCAACGATCTCGCCGACGACAGACTGCTGGGAGGTGTCGGGTGAGGCCGCTCATCCTCGACATCGCGACCGTCATCGGACTCCTCGTCATGGCCGGAACCGTCCTCGCCGCACTCGGCCTCGTCGCAGGAATGTGCATCGACGCCTGGCAGCAGCGCCGCCGCATGTACGTACCCCGCTCCTGGGTCGCGCAGGATCGGCACTCGTCACAGCAGGACGACCAATGACCGACGACATCCACATCATCGTCGCGACGTCGGGCAGGTCAATGACCGACAAGCTTGCCGCCTACGCGGCGGACGGCTGGCAGCTCGCCGGGCCCGTCCAAGTAGCGGTGGCGGTCGATGGCGGCATGGTCGAGGAACGCTACGTCGCCACCCTCCTCAACAGTTCGAGTCCGGCCCGTCCCCGAGGGGAAGTGGCGGCGGTGTCGGACTCGACCCTTTCCGGTCCGGGCGCGGCGCCACCAGTCAGACGTGGTGGTAGGGCCGTGGAGTCGCCCCCGGGCCGGGACCCTCTCGACCAGGACCCGATGTTGGACGACACAGCCCGCGAATCCATCTGGGACCGCCGATGACGCCGTCCGTGAACGAACCGGCGATAGCTCTGCTCCTCGCCGCGATCGCGTTTCTCGCCGGGTGTGGTGTCGGCAGCATGGCCCGCAGTCTCCGTCCGCCGCGGCCGGTGCAGCGACAGTGGGTGCAGCCCCGCCACGACACCGACAGGAGCCGACGGTGACCGACGAGCACGCCATGCGGTGGGGTTGGCGGGTCGTCCGCCCCGACTTTCGCAGCAGCCACGGCTTCCGGTGGTCTTTCCCGGGCGGCTGGGCGGAAGCGCCCGGCCCTGTCCTCGACCACACCGACTCGTGTCCTCGCGCCGTGGGTGATGGCCTGTGTGTCGCACTCGATTGGCGCGGCGCAGCACTGGGCGGCATCTCGGCCCGCAACCCGGTCCTGGTGGTCGGCTGGCTCCCCGACGACGAGCTGGGCCGCGACAACCACAAGGCCCGTAGACCCGGTGAGTGACTGGCTGCCGTGCGTACTCCCGCACTCCCAGCGGGTCCACCTCGCCCCCCTCTTCACCGCCCCGGCACTGTGCCGCCCCGACGGGCCACCCCCCACCTGGTACTCGCCGTACCGGCAGATGGGCCACAGCGACGAGCAGTGCCCCCGCTGTGTCGCTCTCGCACAGGCCGCCGCAGACCTCGATCGGCTCGAAACCGAGGTCGCCGAATGGTGAACCGCCCAAAACAGAAGGGCACCGCCTACGAATCAGAACTCGTCGCCTACCTCCAGTCCCGCGGATGGGTACACGCCGAACGGCGCGCCCTCGGCGGCACCAACGACCGCGGCGACATCACAGGAATCCCCGGGCTCGTCATCGAGGCGAAGAACTGCAAAACCCACGACCTGCCCGGCTGGCTCGACGAACTCGAAACCGAGACCGCCAACGCCCAGGCAGATGTCGGGATGGTGTTCGTCCGCCGCCGCGGCACCACCGACCGCTCCCGCGACTACGTCGTCATGACCGCCCAGCAAGCCACCCACCTGCTCCGCCGCCTCGAAGGATGGGGCGACTGATGGCGATGTGCACCCGCTGCGGCAACCGGCCTGCCTCTGACGGCTATCGCCGCTGCGACCCGTGCCGCGTTGCCGACCGGGACCGCCGCCAGCACGCCCGCGACAGCCGCCGCCCGCAGGCACCACCCGCCAGTCGTCTCGCGTCGCAGACATGGCGGGACGAAGCGGCGTGCCGAGGGATGGGACCCGACCTGTTCTACCCGCAGTCCACGAAGTCCGGGCCGGGGTCGACGCTGGAGTCCCGCCTGAACAGCGACCATGCGGTCGCTGTGTACCGGCGGTGTCCTGTCACCGACCCCTGTCTCGCGTACGCCCTCGACATGGGCGACGAGTACGGCATCTGGGGCGCCACCACACCTGAAGACCGCCAGGCCCTCGACCGCATCCGGCAACGACGCCCCCGACCCGACCCTGACCAGGTACAACGATGACCGCACCGTTGAAAGCGCCGTTTCCGTGGTTCGGCGGAAAGAGCCGCGTCGCCCACATCGTGTGGCAACGATTCGGGCCGGACGTGCCCAACTACGTTGAACCGTTCTTCGGCAGCGGCGCAGTCCTGCTCGCCCGCCCAGAAGGTCCTGGCCGCATAGAGACAGTCAACGACCTGGACGGGTACATAGCCAACTTCTGGCGGGCCGTAAAGCACTGTCCGGGCGAGGTGGCGCACTGGGCGGACTGGCCCGTCAACGAAGCCGACCTACACGCCCGCCACACCTTCCTGCGCCGCCACAGCGAAGACCTACTACCGAGACTTATGGGCGACCCGGACTGGTGCGACCCGCTGATAGCGGGGTGGTGGGTGTGGGGCATGGCGTGCTGGATCGGCGGCGGCTGGTGCGGCGACTCAGGCACCGGACCGTGGCACGTCCTAGACGGCCAACTAACCCACATCCGCGACCTCAGCGCGGGGCTGGGAGTGAAACGGCCGCGTGTCCACCTCGGCGGCGGGGGGCGGGGAGTCGCACGGCAGCTTGTCCACCTCGGCAACGCGGGGCAGGGAGTCGCCCGGCATGAAGTATCGGGCGGGCTGGTGGAGTGGATGGAAGCGCTAGCGGCCCGGCTCGAACGGGTCAGGGTGTGCTGCGGGCAGTGGGACCGC
>JAIBAC010000166.1 GCA_019695375.1 Acidimicrobiia bacterium | reverse complement strand
GGCTGCCGAGGCGCCCACGGCGCCGGCGAGCGCCTCACCGGCGGCCGCGGCGCGCGACGTGACGATCCGCACGCAGAGGCCGTTGCGGGTGAACCCGTGCGCGAGCGCCGAGCCAGCCTGGCCGGCTCCCACGATCGCGATGGTCCCGGGCAACCCGACCATGCGCCATGACTACCACTTGTGGACGTGCAGGGAGAGGTCGGGGCGGGGGTCGACGCCGGAGGTGTCGAGACCCGCCGGGAGGTCCAGGGCGGGGTCGACGTCGGCGAGGGGGACGAGCACGAACGCGCGCTCGTGCGCGCGCGGGTGCGGCAGCGTCAGCGCGGGATCGTCGGACTCGAAGCCCTCGCAGCGCAGCAGGTCGACGTCGAGGGTGCGCGGCCCCCACCGCTCCCCGCGCACGCGCCCCGCAGCGGCCTCGAGGTCCTGCGCCAGCGCGAGCAGTGCCCACGGGTCGCGGTCGGTGCCGACCCGCACCACCGCGTTGAGGTAAGCCCCCTGCTGCGGGCCCCCGACGGGCGCGGTCTCGTACACGCCCGACACGGCCACGATCGTGCAGCCCGCTGCCGAGAGCCCGTCGACACCGGACTGCAGGTGTGCGAGACGGTCACCGAGGTTCGAGCCGAGGCCCAGGTCGGCGATCACGACGAAGCCGTCAGCGCAGGTCGTCGCGGTCGCGTGTGACGACCACGCCGACGCTCGCCACGTCCTGTCCGAGGGGAGCGTGGGGCTTGGTGATGCCGACAGTCACGTCGAGCACGCGTGTGTCGGCGAGCACCTCCTGGCAGATCCGCTCGGCGAGGCGCTCCAGGAGCCGGTAACGCTCCCGGTGCACGATCGCGGCCGCCCGCTGGGCGAGCGCCGCGTAGTCGACGGTCTCGTGCAGGTCGTCGGTGGCCGCAGCCTGGCGCGTGTCCATGCGCACGGTGAGGTCGAGCACGAACGGCTGCTGGCGCACCTGCTCCTCGGCCAGATGACCGTGCGTGCCGAGCACACGCAGCCCGGTGATGCGGATCTCGTCGGCGACGCGCTGGCTCATGTCGCGCCGGGCTCGCCCACACCCACCGACGCCACGATCGCACGCCCTTCGGGGCCAAGGGGCCGGCCGGTCGCCGCCTCGACCGTGGCGACCGCCGACGGGTGGTTCTGCACGAGCCCGAGGTGCAGCAGGTACGCGCCGCAGATGCCGACGAGGAGATCGTCGACGTCGTCGCCGTGGAGGTAGGTCTTGGCCTCCTCGCGCAGCGCGACCTGGTCGAGCTCCGCGAAGATCGCGTCGAGGCGCGACTCGACGTCGTCCCAGGTGACCGGCAGGTGCACGAACCGCAGCCCTGCCTCGTCGTAGGCCTGCAGGTTGTTGGTCCCCGCCAGGAGCGACGCGACCGCGACGAAGCCCTGCTTCTTGAGCCACGCGATCTCCTCTTCGCGTCGGATCCGGCGATGGGTGGTGCCGTACCCGCCCGGACGCTCACCGATCGCGAGCCGGTGCGGCAGGATCCAGCTCAGCGAGCGCGGTTGGAGTCCGATCATACGGCCCGCACCATACCAGGGGCCCCGCCACGCCGGATCGCCGTGGAGGTCACCACAGCGCGCGTACGCCGTCGACGACGGCACACGCCTGAACGGCCTCTTCGACGTCGTGCACGCGCACGACCGTGGCGCCGCCGAGCAGCGTCCACACCGTCGTCGCGAGCGTCGCCTCGACGCGCTCGTGCACGTCGACATCGGCCACCGCCGCGAACATCGACTTGCGTGAGGTGCCGATCACGAGCGGCCTGCCCAGCGCTGCCAGACGGTCGGTGGCTGCGAGCAGCTCGAGGTTGTGGCCGATGGTCTTGCCGAAGCCGAACCCCGGGTCGATCGCGATCGCGTCCCGGTCGACACCGGCGGCCACGGCGGCATCGGTACGGGCGGTCAGGAATCCCGACACCTCGCGCACGACGTCGTCGTAGTGCGGCGCGACCTGCATGTCGCGTGGCTCACCTTTCATGTGCATGAGCACGAGTCCCGAGCCGGCGGCGCCCACGGTCGCGAACATGGCGGGGTCGGCGCCGGCGGAGACGTCGTTGACGACCGACGCACCTGCGTCGAGCGCGGCCGCTGCCACCAGTGCCCGCCGCGTGTCGACGGAGACGCAGAGGCCGGCATCGGCGAGGCGGGCGACCACCGGCACGACGCGGTCGAGCTCCTCGGCGGGCTCCACGGGGTCGGCCCCCGGCCGCGTCGACTCCCCGCCGACGTCGACGATCGCAGCACCGGCCGCCACGAGCTCCAACCCGTGTGCGACGGCGGCATCCGGATCGGTCCACAGCCCCCCGTCGCTGAACGAGTCGGGCGTCACGTTGACGACACCCATCACGACCGAGCGGGTGCAGTCGAACGTGAACGCCCCGCAGCGCCAGATCAAGACCGCCTCCGCCCGCTCAGATGCCGCTGCGGACGAGTGACATCGCCTCGGCGCGCGTGGACGGGTTGGTCTTGAACGTGCCCCGCACCGCAGACGTCACGGTGATCGCACCCGGCTTGCGCACCCCGCGCATCGACATGCACAGGTGCTCGGCCTCGATGATCACGAGCGCACCGCGGGCGTCGAGGACCTTCATGATCGTGTCGGCGATCTGAGCGGTGAGGCGCTCCTGCACCTGCGGGCGACGCGCGTAGTTCTCGACGAGGCGGGCCAGCTTCGACAGCCCCGTGATCTGGCCGACCTCGTTCGGCAGGTATGCGACGTGGGCGCGCCCGACGAACGGGATCAGGTGGTGCTCACACATCGAGTGGAACGGGATGTCGCGCACCATGACCATCTCGTCGTGGTTCTCCTCGAACACGACGCTGAGCTCGGACTCGGCATCGGTGTGGAGCCCGCGGAACAGCTCGGCGTACATCTCCGCGACCCGCACCGGAGTGCGCTGCAGACCGTCACGGTCGGGGTCCTCACCGAGCGCCACGAGGATCTTGCGGACCGCGTCGGCGATGGCGTCGAGATCGACCGCCGAGCTCGCGGCTGCCGGGTTCACGTCGTCTTCGTCGCCGGGGACCGTACGCGCTGTCTCGTTCATGTCCGCCCTTCGTGTGCAGCCGGCCACAGATCCGAGCGGCCGAGGAGTCCCAGTTCGGAGCGGGAACCCAGAAGCGACTCGAGATCTTCCCCCTCGAGCGCCTCGACCTCGAGCAGGCGCGTGACCACCGCGTCGAGGATGTCGCGGCGATCGGTGACGATGGCCTTGGCGGCGGCATGCGCCTCGGCGACCGTGGCGCCTATCTCACGGTCGATCTCGGCGGCGAGCTCGGCGGAGACCGCGACTGCGGGATCGGCATCGTCACCGGTGAAGGTGCGCGGCCCGAGCTTGGCGCTCATCCCGAGCTCGCAGACCATCTCACGCGCCTTGCGCGTCGCACGCGCGAGGTCGTCGGACGCCCCGTTGGTCGGCTCGCCGAGCACCACCTCCTCGGCGGCACGTCCACCGAGGAGGACCGTGAGCTCGTCGAGGTACTCGGTCCGCGTCAGCAACGTGCGGTCGTCATGGGGAAGCACCGTCGTGAACCCGAGTGCGCTGCCGCGGCCGACGATCGAGACCTTGTCCACCCGGTGCGCACCCGGCAGCGCGTGCCCGCACACCGCGTGGCCGGCCTCGTGCACCGCGGTCACGAGACGTTCGGTGTCGGAGAGCACACGGCTGCGCTCGGGCCCGGCGAGCACGCGCTCGGTCGCCTCGCTCAGGTCGTCGGGGCGCACGAGCTTGTGGCCCTCACGTGCGGCCAGCAGCGCAGCCTCGTTGACGACGTTGGCGAGGTCGGCGCCGCTGAAGCCGGCGGTGCGCCGTGCCACGAGGTCGAGGTCGACGGCGGCGGTGACGGGCACCTTCTTCGCGTGCAGTTCGAGGATGCGCCGCCGCCCGTTCACGTCGGGCAGGTCGACGGCGACGTGGCGGTCGAAGCGGCCGGGCCGCAGCAGCGCCGGGTCGAGGATGTCGGGCCGGTTCGTGGCGGCCATCACGACGATGGCCGAGGCGCGGAAGAACCCGTCCATCTCCACGAGGAGCTGGTTTAGCGTCTGCTCGCGCTCGTCGCCGGAGCCACCGCTGGTGGCGGTGCGGACACGGCCGACGGCGTCGATCTCGTCGATGAACACGATCGCGGCACCTGCCGCCTTCGCCTGCTTGAACAGGTCGCGCACGCGGGCCGCACCCACGCCCGCGAACATCTCCACGAACGCCGCTCCCGAGAGCGAGTAGAACGGCACACCCGCCTCGCCGGCCACCGCGCGTGCCAGGAGCGTCTTGCCGGAACCGGGCGGGCCGTACAGCAGCACACCGCGGGGGATGCGGGCGCCGATCTCGGCGTACTTGGCGGGGTCGCCGAGGAAGTCGGTGATCTCGCGCAGCTCGCGCACCGCCTCGTCGAGGCCGGCGACGTCGCGGAACGTGACGTCGGGCCTGTCGCTCGACACCCGCCTGCGCCGCATCCGCGCGAGCAGGCGCGTGCCCCCCGACGAACGCAGCACCACCCACACGACGATCGCGGCGAGCAGGACGTACGGAAGCGTGGCGAGGACGATGTCGGCGAGGCCGGGACCCGAGGTCACGGCGGTGACCTGCACCTGGTTCGGGGCCGCGAGCAGCTTGTCGGTGATCTCGTCCGCGTAGTCGGGCGCGATCTGCACGGTGTACCCGTAGCCGCCGGTGTCCGTGCGGATCCGGCCGGTGACCACACCGGCACCGGCGTCGACGGCCGCGGATTCGACCTGTCCGGCGGAGATCCTGTCGGTGAACTCGTCGAGGCGGATGTCCGCCGGGGGGCTCCCGGATTCGAGGAGGCGAACGGCGAGCAACGCGGCGAGGACTGCGACGAGTGCGACAGCTAGCCCGATGCGGGCGGTGCGACGCAAGGGATATGCCCCCCGGGGCGAGCGGAGACGCGAGTTTAGATGACCTGTGCAGGGGGCCCAAATGGTGACGTCAGGATGTCAGACGGGGTCGTCGTAGCCGCTGCCCATCCCGGTGTCCCACGCCTCGTCGGCGACGTTGCCGTACTCGATCGACTGCTGGTTGAGGTCGTACGCCGCCGACGAGTCACCGGCGACGGAGGCGTCGACGGACGCGTTCCACGCGTCCCAGCTCGCCTGCTCGGCGTTCTCGTACGTGTCGCTCAGGCCCTGGTTCCACAGGTCGCCGCCGGTGACGACGTCGTCGTCGGTTCCGGGCAGCGACGTGTCGCCGCTGTAGTCCATGACGGCCGACGTGTCGCCCATGTCCGCCGACGTGTCGACGTAGCTGTCGAAGCCGTCGTCGCCGGTCAGCGACGTGTCGCCGCTGTAGTCCATCACCATCGACGAGTCGGCGCTCGAGTCCATCACCATCGACGTGTCACCCACGCCGGCGCCCGTGTCGACGTAGCTGTCGAAGCCGTCGGTGCCCGTCACGAACCCGTCGTCTGCCGCGACCGACGTGAGGTCGCCGTCGGGCAGCCCCTCTTCGTCGCCTCCGACCGTGGTGAAGTCGCCGTCGCTGAGCCCCTCGTCGCCACCGACGACAGTGGTAAAACCCGCGTCCATGTCGCCACCGAAGCTGTCGCCGTCGTCGACGACGCCGGAGTCGTAGCTCGTCGCCGAATCGACGCCCATGAGCGAGTCGAGGACGCCGTCGCCGTCGGTGTCGAACACGGCGGTGTCGAGCGAACCGTCGCCGTCGCTGTCGACCACAGCGGTGTCGACGTAGCCGTCGGAGTCGGCATCCGCGACGACCGCGTCGACTGTGCCGTCGAGGCCGACGTCGACGACGGCGGACTCGGCAGTGCCGTCGGAGTCGAGGTCCATGGCTGCCGCACCGGTGTCGACGAGGCCGTCGCTGTCGGTGTCGACCACGGCTGCGTCGGCGACGCCGTCGCCTTCGGCGTCGAGGAGGACGGTGTCGGAGTTGCCGTCGCTGTCGATGTCGTAGGGACCGGACGCGAATGCGTCGGTCACACCGTCTGCGTCGAGGTCCACCGCCTGGCCCTCGACCTCGGGGTCCTGTGAGTTCGCCATGGAAGTTCCTCCTGTCGGGTCATCAAGGTCCATGTCGGCACTTCGATGGTCCAGACAAGCCAAAAGTTCCAGATACCCGGCGGAACTTCAAGCAGCGGCCTCATTCGGCGCCGTCGAGGTGGGCGATGTAGGGAAGGTGGCGGAAGCGTCCCGCGTGGTCGAGCCCGTAGCCGACGACGAACCGTGGCGGGATGTGGAAGCCCACGTAGTTGACGGGCAGCTCGATGCGCTGCTGCCCGTCCTTGACGAGGAACGCGCACACCTCGAGGCTCGCGGGCCCACGAACGCTGAGGTTGCGCAACAGGTAGTGGAGCGTCAGCCCCGAGTCGACGATGTCCTCGACGACGAGCACGTGGCGGCCCTCGAGGTCGACGTCGAGGTCCTTGAGGATCCGCACCACGCCCGAGGACGCCGTCGCAGCGCCGTAGCTGGCAACGGCCATGAAGTCGAACGTGACCGGCAGCGCGATCTCGCGGGCGAGGTCAGCCATGAGCACGAACGCACCCTTGAGCACACCGACGAGCAGCGGTGGCCGGCCGGCGTAGTCATGTGTGATCTCGGCCCCGAGCTCGGCGACGCGGGCGGCGATCTGATCCGCCGTGATGACGACGTCACCGACCGTGGGTTCCATCACCTGTCCCATCCGCATCGACCTCGTCTCGGTCCACGTCGGGCCAGACCAGCACGATCTCGATCCCCTCAGTCCCCGACCAGATGCTTGCCGCACCCGATCCCGGCGCCGCCGGCGCCACGACACCGGCGACATCGCCGTCGGCGAGGACCGTCAGTGCGTCGTCGCGCATGCGCCGTGGCACCCCGCGGCGGGCGAGCAGGTCGCGCAGCGTGCGCCCGGCACCCACGATCCTGTCTCCCGCTGCCAGATGCCGGACGCTCAGCGCGACCCCCGGCGGGCATGCCCGCACGTCGACGCGGTAGCCGAGCACCTCGGCGACGCCACGTGAGGGTAACGCGACCGCGCCGCGATCGGCA
>JAIBAC010000165.1 GCA_019695375.1 Acidimicrobiia bacterium | reverse complement strand
CGGCACCACGGCAGCAGTCGCACGCGCCGTCGGCGCCGGCGACGAGGAGACAGCCACACGCCACACGGTCGCGGCGCTGTGGCTCGCGGCCGGCGTCGGTGCCGTGCTCGCGGGCGCCGGAGTGCTGCTCGCGGAGCCGCTCGTGAGCTGGCTCGCCGGCGATCCCGCCGTCGTGCAGTACGGGACCGAGTACATGCGCATCAGCGCCCTCGGGGGGCCCGCGATCCTGGTGTCACTCGTGTGCTCCGGCTTCCTGCGCGGCCACCAGGACACCCGCACCCCCTTCGTCGTGACCCTGGGCGCCAACGCCGCCAACCTCGCGCTCGAAGTCGTGCTCGTCTTCGTGCTCGACATGGGTGTCGCCGGGTCGGCGATCTCGACCGTCGTGTGCCAGTACGGAGCCGTCGTCGCCTTCGGTGTCGTCGTGGCACCGCGCCTGTCCGGCGCACGCCTCCGGCCGGGTGCCGCCGCGATGCGGGCCGTGGCGTCGCTGAGCGGTGCCCTCCTGGTGCGGACCGCGGCACTGCGGGCGTCGTTGCTCGCAGCGACGGCGGTGGCGGCGCGCATCGGGACCGTGGAGCTCGCCGCGTACCAGGTCGGTTTCGGCGTGCTCGGCTTCCTCGCGCTCGCCCTCGACGCCTTCGCGATCGCGGCACAGGCCCTCGTCGGCCGCCATCTCGGCGCCGGTGATGCCACCGCCGCCCACAGCGCGTCGCGCCGGATGCTCGAGCTCGGGATCTGGTCCGGCGTCGCCGTCGCGATCGCCGTCGCGATCGCGCGCTACCCCATCGCACGCCTCTTCAGCAGCGACCCCGACGTCGTCACCGCCGCCGCCTTCTCGCTCCTCGTCGTGGCGGCCCTGCAGCCGCTCAACGCGTACGTGTTCGTGCTCGACGGGGTCCTCATCGGCGCCGGCGACCACCGCTATCTCGCGTGGGCAGGTGTCGTAGTCGGGCTCTTCGTCTTCCTGCCCGCGGTCGCCGCGGTCATTCCCCTCGGTGCCGGCCTCGCCGGCCTCTGGGGTGCCATAGCGCTGCTCGAGGCCGGCCGCGGTGTCGCAAACGGGCTCCGCTACCGGGGGCCGCGTTGGACCACCGTCGCCACCTGAGGGCGCCGCGTCAACCGCTGCGCGGTACGTCGCGCCAGGCGACGTCCTTGTCGACGCGGATGTCGCCGGGCAGGCCGAGGACGCGCTCGCCGATGATGTTGCGCTGTATGTCGTCGGTTCCGCCGCCGATGCGAATGCCCGGCATGCCGAGGAAGAACGCCTGCCAGCCCCCGTCCACCGGCGCGTCCTCCTCGTAGAGCATCGCGGCGGGACCCTGCACCGCGAGGGCGAGATCGGCCATTCGCGTCGTCAGGTTCGTGTATGCGAGCTTCATCGTCGAGCCCTCCGGTCCCGGCGCACCACCTGCGAGCACCGCCGACAGGATCCGCTGGGCGCTCATGGCGAGGGTGCGTGCGCCCGTGTAGCAGCGCATCAGCTCCTGACGCACCACCCGGTCCGATGCCAGGGGGCTCGCGGCGACGAGGTCGACGAGCTTCGAGATGCCGACCTCGGCGCCCGAACCGCCCGAGCGCTCGTGCATGAACGTCACCATCGCACAGCGCCATCCATCGCCGACACCGCCGACGATCTGATCGCCACGGACCACGGCGCCGTCGAGGAACACCTCGTTGAAGTTCTGCGCACCGGTCATCTGGCGCAGCGGCCTCACCTCGACCCCCGGCTGGTCCATGTCGAGGACGAAGGCCGAGATCCCACGGTGCTTGGGCACATCGGGGTCCGTACGTGCGAGCACGATCGCGTGATCGCTCATGTGGCCGAAGGTGGTCCACACCTTCTGACCCGTGAGGCGCCACTCGTCGCCGTCACGGGTGGCCGTCGTCGCGAGTCCGGCGAGGTCGCTGCCCGCGCCCGGTTCACTGAAGAGCTGGCACCAGACCTCGTCGCCGCGCAGCATCGGCCGGATGTAGCGCTCCTTCTGCGCCGGCGTGCCGAGCGTCAGCAGCATCGGTCCGAGCCAGCCGAGGCCGACGGTGAGGGCGCCGCGGGGTACGTCGCGGGCACTCTCCTCCTGCGCGAAGATCACCGACTCCACCGTGGTCCCACCACGGCCGCCGTACTCGACCGGCCATGTGATCCCCGCCCAGCCCGCATCGAACTTGGTGCGCTGCCACGCCCGCGCGTCGGCCATCTTGGCGGCCTCCTCGGCCGGCGACCACTCGGCCACGATCGCCGACGACGGCACCTCGGCCTCACGAGCAGGTTCGCTCACCGATTCCAACCACGCCCGCGCGCGGTGCCGGAACCGCGCGTGATCGGTCGACTCGTTGAAGTCCATCGCCGGCGATGCTAAGCCGACGGTCCCCGAGGGCGGCGACTCGAGGCGGTACCGTGACGGGGATGCGCGCCCAGGATCTCATCGACGCGGCCGCGACGGACCGGACGAGCGGCTCGTCGGCGATCGTGCTCGCGGCAGCAGCGGGCCTCTCGGCGCTCGCGCAGGAGTCGCCCGAGCCGCAGACGTTCGCGCCGGCGTTCCTGGAAGCCGCCCGCGTCCTTCTGGTGCAGCAGCCGGTGATGGGCGCGCTGTGGCGTCTCGTCAACGACTGTCTGATCGAGGCCGACGCCGCCGAATCCCACGAGTTCGCCGCCGACGCCGTTGCCGCGACTGCGCGGTCGGTCGCCGGCCGCACCAAGCGCCACAGCAGCCTCATCATCCACGAGCTCGCCGCGCTCGCACCCGCCCGCGGCGTGATCCTGACCACGTCGGCGTCGACGACGCTCGAGGCGGCGTTCGCGGCGATGGGCAAGGCGGGGCGCATCCACACCGTCTACTGCTGCGAGGCGCGCCCAGGCGGCGAGGCCGACGAGCTCGCGAAGCGCCTTCGCGCCCAGCGGGTGCGGGCCGAGGCGATTCCCGACGCGGCGGCCGCGGTCGCCGTCGACCGCGCCGACCTCGTGGTCATCGGCGCCGACGCCGTCGGCCCGGGCTGGGCGATGAACAAGGTCGGCTCGCGTCCGCTCGCCACCGTCGCCGAGCTCGCCGGCAAGCGCGCGGTCGTCGTAGCCGACACATCCAAGCTCGTGCCCGAACCCATCGCCGAGGTCATCGAAGCCCGCGTGGACACCGATCCCACCCGCGCCGCGTTCGAGACGATCCCGTGGCGTCATCTCGGAGGATGGCTGAGCGAGGACGGACTCGCGACCCCGGTGACGGTCTCCAGCCTCGCACACGAGGTACGGCTCCACGAACGGCTCACCGTGCTCGCCGGCGAGCTGAGCCGCATACGCTGAGTTCCGACTTGGCGGCGGCAGGGACCGGCATGGCACCCGCCGAAGCCCTGTGTTCGGACCTCGGTGCCGTTTGACGGCGGGTGGACCCAATGCCCCGGACAGCAGAGAAGACGAGCCGCATCGGCGTGGCCGTCGCGTGCCTCGCCGCGCTGGCGCTGGTAGCGACGGCATGCGGTGCCCGTGACCCGTTCTCGGATCCCGACTCGGTCGCCTCGCGTGTCGAGCGCGAGATGCACGAGCGCAGCCTCAGCGCCGACGAGCAGGCATACCTCGGCTCCAAGCGCGTGGGCCTCTCCGCAGGCGCGGCCCCTGGCGCAGCGGCGCTCACCCCGCAACAGCCCGGCGACAACCAGGGCGCAGCCACGGCCTCGACCCAGGCGGCAGCGAGCGCCACCGACCGTGCCGTCGCAGCGACGTCGGGCAAGGGCCAGTACCTGTACCGCATGGAGCAGATCGGGTCGCCGCAGGAGGTGGTCGCCAAGGCCAAGGCCGCCGGGCTGAAGCACCTCGTGATCCGGGCGTCGAACCCCGACGACGGCTTCTACGTCAAGCCGATCCTCGAGACGCTCCTACCGTTGGCGCACGCGGCGGGGATCGCCGTGGTCGCGTACGACGGACCGGCGCTCGAGGACATCCCCGCCGACGTCGCCCGCGCCAAGTCCGTGATCGACTACCAGACCACGGGCGGGCACCGCATCGACGCTCTCGGCGCCGACATCGAGCGCACGCGGGCCCCCAACCTCGACCGTCCCCGCGCCGCCGAGTACGCCGCTCAGCTGCGCGCCGCCGTGGGACCCAACTATCCGCTCGTCGCGATCGTCATGAACCCCAACTACCACGAGTCGTGGTACCCCTTCGCCGAACTGGCCAAGGGATTCAACGTCATGTCTCCGATGGACTACTGGACCGGCGTGACCGGCGACGGCGCCGCTTTCGTCTCCAAGTCGGTGAAGCTGCTCGAGAAGTACGGCCTGCCGGTCTCGGTGATCGGGCAGGCGTACCCGATCGAGGGCGCCGGCACCTACCCCACCCAGGACGCCGCCCGCGGGGCGATGCAGGCCGCCAAGGACGCCGGCGCGGTCGGCATCTCGTGGTGGTCGTGGGAGACCACCACCGACTGGCACTGGGACCTGATCGCCGGCTTCCCGTGGTGACCGCTGCCTGGCGGCGCGCACGCAATGCTCAGTAGCGTGGGGCGCTGCCGCTGCCGCCGAACCGGCAACCCCTGCTGATGGACGACAAGAACCCGATCCACGACGAGCGTCCTTGGGGCACGTTCACCGTGCTCGACGAGGGGCCCGGCTACAAGGTCAAGCGCATCGTCGTGCGTCCCGGTCACCGGCTCAGCTATCAGGTGCACCGCAGGCGCCAGGAGCACTGGGTCGTCGTGGCGGGATCCGCTCTCGTCGTGCTCGACGGCGTGGACCACGAGCTCGAGGTGGGCGACACCATCGACGTCCCGGTCGAGACGGCGCACCGCATCGCGAACCCCGGAGACGTCGACATGGTCTTCATCGAGGTCCAGCGCGGGGACTACCTCGGCGAGGACGACATCGTGCGCCTCCAGGACGACTACGCCCGCGTCGAGGGCTGAACGCACCCGCCCGGCCGTCACCGCGACAGGATCTCGCCCACGAGACGGTCGTTCTCGGCCGTGAGCACCCGCCGCAGGCGCATGAGCCGGTCCGCGGTACCGAGCTCGAGCAGCACCTGCCGGTCGGGGCCCGGGAGTGCGAGCGCGGCGGCCACCGCGAAGGACGCAGTCTCGGGCTCATCGGCGACGTCGAGGGACACACCGGGGTCGATGAGGCCGGCTTCGGCGGCGAGGCCCGTGTAGCGCCGCGCCAACCTCACCACGTCGTCGAGGAGGTCCGCCTCGACGACGACGCCCGCCTCGGGGCCGACCACCTCGACGAGGGCTGCGGGGAAGGGGTCGTCGGGGAGCCTCTCCACGATGCGGAACCTGTCGCCTCCGGCGGCGAGCAGCACGTAGCGCCCGTCGGGCAGGCGGCGGTGCTGCACGATCGACGCCACGGTCCCCACGGTCTCCGTCTCCGCGTAGCCGCCGACCTCGTCGCCGGCCTTTATGCGGGCGACACCGAAGTCGTCGTCGTCGCTGATGCAGCGCCCGATCATCTCCCTGTAACGCTCCTCGAAGACGTGCAGCGGCAGCACCGCGCCGGGGAAGAGCACGAGATCAAGCGGGAAGAGGGCGAGGCGCACCCCTCGACTGTAGGTTGAAGTCCGGGAGCGTTCAGAGGCCGCGCGTCGCCTCTGCGAGCACCGCCGCGAACGCCTCGGGGTCGGTGACCGCGGGCACGTGGCCACCGTCGAGGCGCACGACGCCGGGAGGCGGGTCGCGGGGCAGGCGCCCGATCATCTCCTCTTGCAGTGCAACTGGGATCGGCCGATCGCGCTCGTTCACCACGTATGTGACCGCGACGCCGGCAACACGGGACCAGTGCACGGGCTGCAGGTAGTGGTTCACGGTGTCGGTCACGCAACGCCGCGGGTCGAGCACGAACGCAAGGGAATCATCGTCGAGGGGGTCGCCACCGTAGGTGCGCCGCAACGACTCGGGATCGGCGGGAGGAGCCGGGATCGTGATCACGATGCCGTCCTCGCGCGCGCGTTCGAGCGCGAGGACGAGGCCCTCGCGGTGGCGCGTCTGCATGCCCTCGAGCCCGCAGCCACCCTCGGTCGGCACCAGGGCCGCGTTCAGGACGACGTGGGCGACGCGGCGACCGAGGGCGGCCACGACACCGGGGACCACGAGCCCACCTGAGGAGTGCGCCACGACCACGATCTGACCGTCCGGGCACGCCGCCTCGACGTCGGCGACGACCGACGCGACCTCGTCCTCCACCGTGAGCGTCGCGAGGTCGGCCGGTTTGGCGGCCCGTCCGGGCAGGTCGACGGCGAGGTGCGGACGGTCCAGGAACGGCAGCAGACGGTCCCAGTACGCGGCTGTTGTGCCGCCTCCGTGGACCAGGAGATACGTCATCGCACGAGAGGATGGCACGGACGGCGCGTGGGTCGTGCCCCCGGTAGCCTCCCATCGTGCTCACGTGCCCGTTCCCGAATGCGGTGGGTTGATGGCCGACGAAGACGCGGTCACGATCAACGCCCTGGTGCCCGCAGCGTTGCAGCTCGGCCTCGCCGCCGTGCTCGCCGTGACAGCCGTCATGACGCTCGGGCAGGAATACGTGTACGCCGGCAGCGACGTCTCGGGCGCGGCCCACTTCATGGGGTACGTGTTCATCGTGGCCGCAGTGCCGCTCGCGCTCGTCGGTGTCGCCAACCTCGTCGGCCGTGTCGTCGTCGACCGGCGCGGCGTGAGGGTGCGGACGTTGCTCGCGCGCCGTGAGGTGGCGTGGGACGACCTCGTCGGTGTCGACCTCGACCGCGTCCCCTTCGTGGGGACCGCGGTCGCGTTCCGCACCGAGACCGGCGACCTGTTCGGCACTGGCGTATTGCGCGTCCGCCGCCGCGGCAACGTGTTCGCGTTCGCCGAAGGCCTCGACCGATTCGACCAGGACGACCTCGCCGGGGAGCGCCTGCGCCGCTACCTCGACTCCAACGGCCTCTTCGCGTGAGAGGGGCCCGGCCGCGCCGGACCCCTCTCACGTCCTGAGTCCGCAACCGTCGGCTGGACGGTCAGTAGGTTCCGGCGTCCACCGACGACGAGTCCCAGGTGGAGTAGGTGTCCCATGCCTCGTCGGCCGTGGCTCCGTACTC
>JAIBAC010000014.1 GCA_019695375.1 Acidimicrobiia bacterium | reverse complement strand
CCCGGTCCGATGCCGGTCGGCAGGATCAGGACCGGCCGCGACGGCTTGCAGACGTAGTCGCGGCTCTGGCTCACGACCGGCAGGGTGTTCTTCACCGACGTCAGGCTCACGCCCTGATCGTTGAAGAGCAACGTCTGCTCGCTGCGGGTCCCGCCGCCCTCGATCCGCTCGAAGGTCACCTGTGTCCCGCCGCTCACCTGTGTCGGCGCCGAGACCGTGAGCGTGCCGGTCGCGTCGCGCTGCTTCGGTTCCTGACCCTGGTTGAGGACACCGGTGGTGCCGGTCTGCGCGTAGGTGTAGGTGCCGGGCGCCGGCGGTGTGGTGACCGAGATCGTGCCGCCGGCGGAGACCTGCGGCGCCGCGAGCGGAGCCGCGGTCGTCGTGGTCGCGATCGTCGCGCCCGGGTCGACGGCGTCGCCGGAGCCGCAGGCGGCGACCGTGGTCGTCGCGAGCGCAAGAGCAACGACGGTGAACTTCACGCGCTGGAACATGTTCAGACCGCTGCGAGGATGTTGCCGTCGTGGATGGCGATGCGCCGGTCCCCGATCTGGGCGGCTTCGGGGTCGTGGGTGACAAGCACGACAGCCGCACCGCGGTTGGCTGCGGCGTCCTTGAGCACGGCGAGGACCTCCGCGCCGGCCTCGGAGTCGAGGTTGCCCGTCGGTTCGTCGGCGAGGATCACGGGCGGGTCGGCGATCAGCGCGCGAGCGACCGCGACACGCTGCATCTGCCCACCCGACATCTCGTTCGGCTTGTGGTGCAGGCGTGACTCCATGCCGAGCTGAACGAGGAGGTCCTCGGCACGCTTGTCCGCCTCGGTCTTGCCGATCCCGTCGAGGAGCATCGGCAGCGACACGTTCTGCACGGCGTTCAGGGTCGGTACGAGGTTGAAGAACTGGAACACGAACCCGATGTTGCGGCGCCGGAAGCGCGCACGCTTGCGGCTCCCGAACTGGAACACGTCGGTGCCGCGGAACGTGACCTTGCCGCCATCGGGCTTGTCGAGCCCGGCGGCGACGTGGAGGAGCGTCGACTTGCCGGAGCCGCTCGGACCGGTGACGACGACGAACTCGCCGTCCTCGATCGTGCACGACACGTGGCGGAGGGCGTGGATCTCCTCGGTGCCGCGGTGGTAGCTCTTGGACACGTCCTGGAATTGGAGCAGGGGGTCGCTCATGGCTCCCGTCTCGTCGTCCGCGTGGGTGCTCCGCGGGGGGCTGCCGGGGCTCCCGTCTCCAGACTTCGGCTCTCGCCGCTGTTCTTCCTGTCCCGGGGCTGCCCGCCGCTAGCCTCGCATTCTTCCATGCTCCGGCCCTACCGCGTCGTCATCGCCAAGCCGGGCCTCGATGGACACGACCGCGGGGCCAAGGTCATCGCGCGTGCGCTGCGTGACGCGGGCTTCGAGGTCATCTACACAGGGGTGCACCAGTCGCCCGAGCAGATCGTGTCGGCGGCGTTGCAGGAGGATGCGGACGCGGTCGGTCTGTCGCTCCTGTCGGGCGCCCACCTCACGCTCTTCCCCCAGGTCGTGTCGGGCCTGCGGGCCGAGGGCCTCGAAGACGTCGTCGTCTTCGGTGGCGGGATCATCCCCGACGACGACGTCGCCGCGCTCGGCCGCGCGGGGATCGCCCGCGTGTTCACGCCCGGATCCGGCCTCGACGAGATCACCACGTGGCTTGCAGGCGTGCTCGACGACCGCGAGGCGTCTTTGGGACCCCGCAGCGTCGATCCGTAGGCTGTTGCCCCGGGTTGGAGCACTGGGCGGCCACATGTGGCCGCCCAGTGCTCCAACAGAGGCTTCGCGGCCGGATCTCACTCAGGGAGAGATTGCGTGGACCTGCTCGAGTACCAAGGCAAGCAACTGCTGCGCAGCGTCGGTGTGCCGACCCCCGAGGGCGAGGCTGCGGCCACGCCCGAGGAGGCGCGCGTCGCCGCCGAGCGCATCGGCTTCCCCGTCGCGATCAAGGCGCAGGTGCAGGTCGGGGGGCGCGGCAAGGCCGGAGGCATCAAGGTCGCGGCCAACGCCGACGAGGCCGAGGCCCACGCGGCGGCGATCCTGGGGATGGACATCAAGGGCCACGTCGTGCGCCGCCTCTGGGTCGAGGAGGCCGCCGACATCGCGGCCGAGTTCTACGCCAGCTTCACGATCGACCGCTCCGCGAAGCGCTACCTCGGGATGGTCAGCGCCGAGGGCGGGGTCGAGATCGAGGAGGTAGCCGCCCGTGACCCCGAGGCGATCGCCAAGGTCGGCGTCAACCCGCTCGTGGGGCTCAAGGACAACGCCGCCCGCGCGCTCGCGTTCCGCGGCCGGATCCCTGCCGAGCACCGCAAGCAGGTCATCGCGGTGCTGCAGAAGCTCTACGCGGCGTTCGTCGAGCTCGACGCAGAGCTCGTCGAGGTCAACCCCCTGATCGCCAACTCGCGTGGTGAGATCGTCGCCCTCGACGCCAAGGTCACCCTCGACGACAACGCCGAGTACCGCCACAAGCAGGTGTTCGAGGACTTCCACGAGGTCTTCGCTGTCGACCCCCAGGAGAAGCTCGCGAAGGAGAAGAACCTCAACTACATCAAGCTGCAGGGCGAGGTCGGCATCCTCGGCAACGGCGCCGGTCTCGTCATGTCGACCCTCGACGTGGTCGCGCAGGCCGGCGGCAAGGCCGCGAACTTCCTCGACGTCGGTGGCGGCGCCAGCGCCGACCTGATCGCCGACTCGCTCGAGGTCGTCGCAGGCGACCCTCAGGTGCGGTCGATATTCATCAACATCTTCGGCGGGATCACCCGCGGCGAAGAGGTCGCCAAGGGCATCGTCGCCGCCCTCGATCGCGTCGAGATCTCCCAGCCGATCGTCGTGCGTCTCGACGGCACCAACGCGGAGGAAGGCCGCGAGATACTCGCCGGCAACCCGCGTGAGGGACTGCATTCTTCGCCCACGATGCTCGAGGCGGCTGCCAAGGCGGTCGAGCTCGCCGACGCCGCCGGCTGAGCCGGTTCCGAGGAGGATTCGACGATGGCTATCTACGTTGACGAGACCACCAAGGTCGTGGTCTCCGGACTCACAGGTCGCGAGGGCCAGTTCCACGCCCTCCGGAACCGCGCGTACGGCACCCAGGTCGTCGCCGGGGTCACGCCGGGCAAGGGCGGTCAGGACGTCGAAGGAATCCCCGTCTTCGACACGATCGCCGAGGCGGTCGAGGTGACCGGCGCCAACACGTCGATGGTGTTCGTCCCCGCGCCTTTCGCTGCGGACGCCTGCTTCGAGGCGGCCGACTCCGGGGTCGAGCTGATCGTGTGCATCACCGAGGGCATCCCTGCCCGCGACGAGGCCGAGCTCTACCAGTACCTGAGGCTGCGCGACATCGCGATGATCGGGCCGAACTGCCCGGGCGTCCTGTCCCCCGGCAAGGCCAACGTCGGGATCATGCCGACCGAGATCGCCGCTCCGGGCCGCGTCGGCCTCGTGAGCCGCTCCGGCACGCTCACCTACCAGATCGTGCACGAGCTCACACAGCGTGGCATCGGCCAGTCGACCTGCGTCGGCATCGGCGGCGACCCCTTCATCGGGCAGTTCCACATCGACGTGCTGCGCCGCTTCGAAGCCGACCCCGAGACCGACATGGTCGTGATGGTCGGTGAGATCGGTGGCGACGAGGAGGAGCGCGCCGCAGAGTTCATCCGCGACTCGATGACCAAGGCCGTCGTCGGCTACGTCGCCGGTTTCGAAGCGCCACCGGGCAAGAAGATGGGTCACGCGGGCGCGATCATCTCGGGGTCGAAGGGCACCGCCCAGGCCAAGGCCGAGGCGCTCGAAGCCGCGGGCGCCAAGGTCGGGCGCAATCCCACCGAGGTCGCGGAGATCGTCGCCGGGATGTGACGGGGGGCTACCAGCCCTCGCCCTGGCCGCCGCCGTAACCGCGCCCCTGTCCGTGCGGGTAGCCGGGCGGCATCGGCTGCTGGGGGAACCCCGGCGCGGACGGTTGTGACGGCGGCGCCGACGGCGGCGCGACGGGGGTCTCCGGCGACTGAGACGGAGCAGCCGACCGCGGCGGTCGCGAAGGGGCGTGCGGTGATCCCTGCGGCGCGGTCGCCTGAGGTGCCGGGGGCCGCGGCGTCCAGCGCATCTCGGGGTTGGACGTCGGAGCGCCACCGGCGGCCGCGTCGGCGTTGTGGATCGCGAACCCTCCGTAGGTGACGGCAAGAGCGCCGAGCAGGCTCAGCCAGACGCCGTAGGAGAACGTCGAACCTGTGGGCGGCCACACCGCGAACACGAGGGTCGCGACCGACACCACGGCACCGGCGAGCATGATCACGAGCCCGTTCGAGGCGGACAGGTTGACCTCGACGAGCTCGAACGACACCACCACTGCGAACGCCAACGTGACGAGGGCCAGCACGAAGACGACCCAGCGCACCCCACCGGCCACGTTGCCTGCGATCGAGAGCGACAGCCCCGGAGCCGTCGTGTGGTACCACGGCAGGAAGAACGCGACGAGCCACAGGAGCGCGCCGCCCATGACGAGCCAGTCAGAGCCTGTCGGTTTACGCTTCATCGCTGTCTCCATTCAAGCAAAGACCGGGGCGCCGGTGAGCAAGTGGCGCCGCGATCGCCGGCTGCCACGCGCCGGCTGTCGTGAGGGTGCGCGGGCGGTGCGTGGCGGGTGCCGGAGCCGGACAGGTGCTCACAGCTAGGGTGGGTCCCATGGTGCGACTTGCCGTGCTGGCGTCCGGCAGCGGGACCAACCTCGGCGCTCTTCTCGAGGCTGCCGCCGACCCTGGGTACCCGTGCGACGTGAGCCTCGTCGTCTCCGACGTGCCTGGCTGCGGGGCGCTCGCCCGTGCCGACGCCGCCGGGGTCGAGACAGCTGTGGTGACCTGGGCGGACCACGGCGGCGACCGCAGGGCGTTCACCGCTGCGATCGTCGACGAGCTGAGACGCCGTGACGTGGAGCTCGTCGCCCTCGCCGGCTTCATGCGCATCCTCGACGCAGGGATCGTCGACGCGTACCCGAACGCGATCCTCAACACCCACCCGTCGCTGCTACCGGCGTTCCGCGGCGCGCATGCGGTGAACGAAGCGCTCGACGCGGGCGTCAAGGTCACCGGTGTCACGGTCCACGTCGTCGACGAGAAGGTCGATCACGGCCCGATAGTGGCGCAGGCGTGCGTCGCCGTGGACGACGACGACTCACCCGAGACGCTGCACGAACGGATCAAGGCGGTCGAGCACGAGCTCTTCCCCCGCGTCGTCGCCGACTGGGCACGCGGCACGTTCGCCGTGGAAGGCACCCGGGTGAGGCGCCGTGCCGTGGCGCGCCGAACCTGACCGCGAGCGGAGGCACATGAGAGGCGAACCCACCCCTATCAAGCGTGCGCTCATCAGCGTGTGGGACAAGACCGGCCTCGACGGCTTCGCGGCTGCCCTCGTCGAGCGCGGCGTCAAGATCGTGAGCAGCGGTGGCACCGCCCGCGCCCTGCGCGACGCCGACGTGCCCGTCACCGAGGTCGAGTCCGTCACGGGAGCGCCCGAGATGCTGGGCGGCCGCGTGAAGACGCTGCACCCCAACATCCACGGTGGAATCCTCGCCGTGCGCACCAACCCCGAGCATGCCGCAGACCTCGAACGTGCGGGCATCGAGCCGTTCGACCTCGTCGTGTCCACGCTCTACCCGTTCACCGAGGCTGTCGCGAAGCCCGACGCCACCGACGACGAGATCGTCGAGATGATCGACATCGGTGGGGTCACGCTCACGCGAGCGGCAGCGAAGAACCACTCGGACGTGCTCGTCGTCACCGACCCGGGCCAGTACGGCGCCGTCATCGACGCCATCGACGCTGAGGGCACGATCCCCTACGAGATGCGCAAGGCGTTCGCGCGGCGGGCGTTCGCGGTCACGGCGGCGTACGACGCTGCGATCAGCGCGTGGATGCAGCGTGACGACGACCTGCCCGAGACCCTCGACTTCTCCCTCGAACGGCGCGCGGTGCTCCGCTACGGCGAGAACCCGCACCAGAAGGGCGCCCTCTACCTCGACGCGTCGAGCCGGTCGTGGCTCGACGGGATGGTCCAGCACGGCGGCAAGGAGCTCAGCTTCAACAACATCTGGGACGCGGAGGCTGCATGGCGGCTCGCGGCGGAGTTCGAGGAGAACGCAGCCGTGATCGTGAAGCACGCCATACCTTGCGGTGTGGCCGAGTCGACCACGGTTGCCGATGCGTACCGGCTCGCGTTCGAGTGCGACGAGACGTCGGCGTTCGGTGGTGTCGTCGCCCTCAACGCCACCGTCGATGCCGCGGCGGCAGCGGCTCTGGCCGAGATCTTCCTCGAGGTGGTCGTGGCGCCGGGCTACACCGACGACGCGCTCGAGCTGCTCGCGGCGAAGAAGAACCTGCGCGCCCTCGAGGTCAAGGGCAGGTGGGAGCCCGCCGGCTTCGACATGAAGCGCATCTCCGGGGGCTTCGTCGTGCAGGACTTCGACACGGTCAGCGTCGAGGACTGGCGCGTCGCCGGTGCGGTCGAGCCGACCCTCGAGCAGTGGGCCGACGTCAAGTTCGCGTGGAAGACGATCGCACACGTGCGATCGAACGCGATCGTGCTCGCCAAGGGCCGCCAGGCAGTCGGCATCGGGTCAGGCCAGCAGTCGCGTGTCGACGCCGCCGAGATCGCCACGCGCAAGGCCGCCGGCCGCGCGGTCGGAGGTGTCGCCGCCAGCGATGCGTTCTTCCCGTTCCGCGACGGCATCGACGCGGTGGCAGCAGCGGGTGTGACAGCGGTCGTCGCGCCGTCGGGGTCGATCCGTGACGACGAGATCGTCGCCGCGGCCGACGAGCTCGCGATCGCGCTCGTCTTCACGAGCGAGAGGCACTTCCGGCATTGAGTGCCCGCATCCTCGACGGCAAGCTGACCGCGGGCGAGGTCCGCGCGGAGGTGGCGCGGGCGGCGGCACAGCTCGCACGGCCGCCCGGGCTCGGCACGATCCTCGTGGGCGACGACCCCGGATCGGCCGTGTACGTGCGCAACAAGCACAAGGCCTGTGCCGAAGCCGGATTCCACTCCGTGGACCGGCGCCTCCCGGGGACCGCGTCGCAAGCCGACGTGCTCGCTGCGATCGCAGATCTGAACGCCGACGACAGCGTCGATGCCTTCCTCGTGCAGCTGCCGCTCCCGGCGGGCCTCGACGAGCGCACAGCGCTCGAAGCGGTCGATCCCGGCAAGGACGGCGACGGCCTGCATCCGGTCAACCTCGGTCGCCTCGTCCTCGGAGAGCCGTCCGTGAAGCCGTGCACGCCGAAGGGGATCGTCGTCCTCGGCGAGCGCTTCGGCATCGCCTGGTCCGGTGCCCACGTGTGCGTGGTGGGGCGCGGCACCACCGTCGGCCGTCCCCTCGGGCTGCTCCTCACGCTCAAGGGCGTCGACGCGACGGTGACCATGTGCCACAGCCGCACGCCCGACCTCGCGTCCGAGTGCCGGCGAGCGGACGTGATCGTCGTCGCGACGGGTCGGGCGGGCCTCCTCAGCGCTGACATGGTGCGGCCCGGGGCCGCGGTCTTCGACGTCGGGATCAGCCGCACCGAGGCGGGGATCGCCGGTGACGTCGGGCCCGACGTCGCGGACGTGGCAGGCTGGATCGCGCCGGTCCCGGGTGGCGTGGGCCCCATGACGATCGCGATGCTTCTGCAGAACACGCTGGAGCTGTCCCGACGCAACCAGGCCGGAGGGACCCCGCGCAGTTGAGTTGCACCCGAGGCCGGAAGGAAGCCAGATGCCAGACCTGATCACGATGTCCGGAGACGGCAGGCTCGTCGTTCCCGACGATCCCGTGATCCCCTTCATCGAGGGCGACGGCACCGGTCCCGACATCTGGGCGGCATCGGTGCGCGTCTTCGACGCGGCCGTCGCGAAGGCGTACGGAGGCGACCGGCGCATCTCGTGGAAGGAGGTGCTCGCCGGCCAGAAGGCGTTCGACGAGACCGGTGACTGGCTCCCCGACGCCACCGTCGAGGCGTTCAAGGAGCACCTCGTCGGCATCAAGGGTCCGCTCACCACCCCCGTCGGCGGGGGGTTCCGGTCGCTGAACGTGGCGTTGCGCCAGATCCTCGACCTGTACGTGTGCCTGCGTCCCGTGCGCTGGTTCACCGGTGTGCCCTCGCCTGTGAAGAACCCCGAGCTCGTCGACATGGTGATCTTCCGCGAGAACACCGAGGACGTGTACGCCGGCATGGAGGTCGAGGCGGGGACCGCGGAGGCCGAGAGGCTGCGCGCCTACCTCGGCGAGGAGTTCGGCTGGTCGATCCGGGAGAACTCCGGGATCGGCATCAAGCCGATCTCGCGCGAGGGCTCCGAGCGCCTGATCCGCGCCGCCATCGAGTACGCGGTGAGCCACGGCCGCAAGTCGGTGACCCTGGTGCACAAGGGCAACATCATGAAGTTCACCGAGGGTGCCTTCCGCGGGTGGGGCTACGACCTCGTCCGCGACGAGTTCGCCGACGTCGCGGTGGGCTGGGACGACTGCGGCGGCGAACCCGGCGACAAGGTGCTCGTCAAGGACGCGATCGCCGACATCACGCTGCAGCAGGTGCTCACGCGGCCGGCGGAGTTCGACGTGATCGCGACGATGAACCTCAACGGCGACTACCTCTCCGACGCCCTCGCCGCACAGGTGGGCGGCATCGGGATCGCTCCCGGCGGCAACATCAACTACGTGACCGGACATGCCGTGTTCGAGGCCACCCACGGCACCGCGCCCAAGTACGCCGGCCTCGACAAGGTGAACCCCGGGTCGGTGATCCTCTCGGGGGTCCTGATGCTCGAGCACCTCGGCTGGAGCGAGGCAGCCGAGCGCATCGTCGAGAGCCTCGAGGCCACGATCGCGTCCCGCGTCGTCACCTACGACTTCGCACGCCTGACCGAGGGCGCCACCGAGGTGAAGACGTCGCAGTTCGCGGATGCGATGATCGAACGCATGTGAGGTGCAGCCGCTGGGCCGCGGCCCGCTGCCTCACGTAGCATTTCGCCGCTTCGAACCCACCTCAGGGCCGTCTACCAGGGAGTCGAGTTGAGCAAGGTCACAGTCGTCGGTGCGGGCAAGTACGGGTCGACGACGGCGCAACGGGTCGCCGAGATGGACGTCGTCGACGAGGTGGTGCTCACCGACATCGTCGAGGGCCTGCCCGAGGGCCTCGCCCTTGACATGAACCAGGCGTCGTCGATCGAGGGCTTCCGCACAAACGTCGTGGGCCAGTCCGACGGCTACGACAAGACGGCGGGTTCCGACGTGGTGGTCATCACCGCGGGGCTCCCGCGCAAGCCGGGCATGAGCCGCATGGACCTGCTCGAGGTCAACGCCAAGATCGTCGGTGAGGTGAGCAGGAACATCGCGGCCGCGAGCCCCGACGCCGTGATCATCGTCGTGTCGAACCCGCTCGACGAGATGACAGCCCTCTGCCAGCAGGTGACGGGCTTCCCCCACGCCCGCGTGATGGGCCAGGCCGGGATGCTCGACACGGCACGGTTCAAGACGTTCCTCGGGTGGGAGTTCGGGGTGCCGGCGACCGACGTCGAGGCGATGACCCTCGGCAGCCACGGCGACACGATGGTGCCGGTGCCGTCGCTCGTGAAGGTTGGCGGCAAGGCACTCTCGGAGGTCGCGTCTGCGGAGCAGATCGAGCGGCTCGTGCAGCGGACCCGCGACGGCGGTGCTGAGGTCGTGGCGCTGCTGAAGACCGGATCGGCCTACTACGCCCCGTCGTCAGCCGCCGCGGCGATGGTCAAGGCGGTCGTCACCGACTCCGGGGCGCAGATGCCCGTGTGCGCCTGGGTCGACGGCGAGTACGGCATCAGCGGCGTGTACCTCGGCGTGCCGGCAACGCTCGGCCGCGGGGGAGTGACCCGCATCGTCGAGCTCGACCTCACCGACGCCGAGCTGGCGCACCTGCGCGAGGCCGCCGAGGCCGTGCGTGCCAAGCAAGCGGATGTCGCCGGCCTCGTCTGAGACCGTGGACGTGGGGACGTAGATCGCGTTGACACGCACGTTCGCGTCCCCACGTGGGTTCGGCGACCGGACGTGGGGACGTAGATCGCGCTGACACGCACGCTCGCGTCCCCACGTGGGTTCGGAGACCGGACGTGGGGACGTAGATCGCGCTGACACGCACGCTCGCGTCCCCACGTGGTTGTTCACGGGGGTTCAGTAGCGAGTGGGGACGCGGTCGCGGAGGGAGTCGAGCACGGCGACGGCGGCCTGGTTCGCCAGCAGCATGCCGAGATCGCCGTCCACCTGCAGGCGGCCGCCCATGTACGCGTTCTGCATGTTGAGCTCGCCGCGGGCCATCTCGACGGCAGTGGGATAGTCGGTGGTCACGACCACCCCGGCGTCGCTCGGCGCGCCGAGCGACATCGTCGCGTCACCGTGGTCGATGCGGACCAGATAGCACACGTCTCCCGCCGCGGCACCCGTGACGACGTGGGCGAGCACCAGCTCGGCACCACCGGCGGCGCCGCGGAACTCGTCGCTGGCGCGGAGCACGGCGGTCAACGCCGCCAGCCACGGCTCGCTCAGGAACTCGAACGACGCGGCCGGATCAGGCTCGCGATCAGTAGTCGACTTCGACGCCCCGGATCGCACCCTCGAGGCTGGCGAGCTGGGTCTGGTACTGCATCGCGATCGCGATGTTCCCGGTCACCTGGATCTGGCCCTGCATGAACGCGTTCTGCAGGTTCAGCTCGCCCTTGGCGATCGCCACCGCCGTCTCGTAGGTCTGGTTGATCGTCAGGTCGGCGCCGTCGAGCGGCCCGAGGGCGCAGAACGCCTTCCCGTCCTTGATCCCCATGTGGTAGGTGACGTCCCCGTCGGGGCCGCCGGACACGTTCTGCTGGACGCTCAAGGACACGCCGCCGGCGACGCTCTGGAAGTTCTCGTCGGCGTTGACCGCCGACTCCATCGCGCCGGCCCACTCGTCGGTCAGGTACTTGACACCCATGAGGGTCGCTCCGTGCTCGTCGACGTTACGTGCAGCGCGGCCGAGTCTGGCGCGCGCCGTGTCCGAGGGGCAAGGTTGTCACGCCGGCACGGGGAAGCCGAGCCCGCGGCACCAGATGAGAGCCATCGTGTGCGCGATGTCGTCGATGTCGACCGCGGCAGCGTCGGAGCCGAGCCAGTCGAGTGTGAAGTGCTCCCCCATCGTGGCGAGCGCCCGTGTGGCGACCGCGACGTCGATCGGCGGGATGATGCCCTCGCCGATCCCCCACCGGATGGAGCCCTCGATGCGGTCGAGGAAGGGCCGGCGGATCCTGTCGCGGGCGACCGTGATCTTCTCGTCGTAGATGGCGGCCTCCATCCACACCACGCACAGGTCCCTGTTCTCCCAGAAGTGCCTGAAGTACGCGGCCAGATCGGCGCGGACGGCGACGAACATGTCCTCGCGGTCCCAGTCGTGCTCCGGCAGCGCGATCGAGGACATGGCGGCGGACACGAGCCCGTACAGGGCCTCCTGCTTGTTGCGGAAGTACCGGTAGAACGTGCCGTGGGCGAGCTTGGCCTTGCGCATGATGTCGTCGACGGTGGCGCGGTGGAAGCCCTTGTGCAGGAAGGTGTGCCGGGCTGCTTCGAGGATCGCGTCACGCGTGTCGCGGGTACGGCCCTCTTGCACCTGTGCTTCGGTGTCGGCGACGGGCATGAGTGGAAGGATTTCGATCCCGGCCCGGCCACGTCAAGAATGGCGGCCTCATGTTCCGCGCGATCCTGTTCGACTTCGCCGGGGTGCTGACGACGTCTCCCTTCGCCGGCATCTACGACTACGAGGCGGCCATGGGCTACCAGCGCGGCTCGCTGCGCACGTTGCTCATCGGTGACTACGGCGCCACCGACAACGCCCATCCCTGGCATCGCCTCGAGCGTGGTGAGCTGACCACCGCCGAGTTCTGGTCCGGGCTCGTTGAGCGCGCGGAGGAGGCCGGCACCCCGATCGAGCTGCAGGCGTTCCTGCAGGCGTTCGCAGGTTCCGTCCGCCCCCATCAGGGGATGCTCGAGACCGCGCGCGGCCTGCGCGGCGCCTACAAGACCGCGATCGTCACCAACAACGTGCGCGAGTTCGGGGACTCGTGGCGGTCGATGATCGACGCCGAAACGGGCTTCGACGCCGTCGTCGACTCCTCCGAGGTGGGGATGCGCAAACCCGAGCCCGCGATCTACCTCCATGCCTGCGAGCTGCTCGAGGTCGCGCCCGACGAGGCGGTGTTCCTCGACGACAGCGTGACCAACGTCGACGCGGCCGTGCGCCTCGGTCTGGCAGGCATCCTCGTCGAGGACCACGAAGTAGCCATCGCTGAGCTGCTCGACATGCTCGGGATCGGCATAGGCTCTGGACACCAGTCCAGCTCGAGAGGACCGACCAGCCCGTGATGCGTCGCGACTGCCGCCACTACTACCGACGCACCGCGCACGGTGTCGAGGCCGTCGAGGGCTGCTCGCTCGGGGCCGCCCCGGATGCCCCAAACGACTGCCCCGCGAACTGCATCTACTTCGAGAAGCGGCTCCTGTCGACGGCCGGGTTCGTCTACGGGTCGCTGGCGCCGGAGGTGCGCGACGCCGACGAGGTCGCACAGGAGGCGCTCGAAGCGACACCCGAGGCGCAGGCGACCCTCGCGGAGCTCGAGCAGCTCGTCGACGAGATCGCGCCTCAAGTGGAGGCGGAGGTCCGCGAGTCGCGGCGCCGTGACTCCGGCAGTGGCTTCTGGGGGCGCCTCTTCGGGCGCGAATAGTGCGCGATTGACCGAAACCGGTTGCCGGTTCAGACTCCCACACGATGGTCGCCAACGACGCCAACAAGCCTTTCCCGCCCGGCGCCATCGTCTTCCGAATCCGGGTTGCGGACTTCGACAGGTGGCTGGGGTACTTCGACGAGCACGAGGACCTGCGGCGTGAAGCAGGCATCGTCGGCCACCACATCAACCGCGCCGAAGGCGACCCCGACGACATCGTCGTCTACTTGGCGGTGTCCAGTCTCGACGCCGCGCGGGCGTTCGCCGCGTCCGACGGCCTGCGCGAGCGCATGGAGGAGTCGGGCGTCGTCGGTACCCCCGAGGTCACGCTCATGACCCAGGTGCGCGAAGCGGTCATCTGGGATCGCGAGCTCCCGGCCTCCCTCCTCAACCTCGAGGTTGCCGACTTCGACCGCTGGCTCGAGGGCTACGACTCCGCCGCCGACCTCCGGCGCACCATGGGGATCATCGGCGGGGCCGCGACCCGCTCGATCGACGATCCCACCGTGGCGCTCGTGTACCACCAGGCAGAGTCGTTCGACACGCTGCGGACGTTCCTCGCCGACGACGAGTTCAAGGAGAGGATGCGGTCAGCAGGGGTCGTGTCGGCACCCGAGGTCAGCTTCGTGACAGGTGGTTGGGCGAAGCGGTACGTCTGAACGCGGGACCGGGCGGTGGCCTACAGGGACCGGTAGAGGATCTCGCGCTTCACTTCCTGGATGGCCTGGGTGACCTTGATCTCGCGCGGGCAGGCCTCGGTGCAGTTGAACGCGGTGCGGCAGCGGAACACCCCGGACTTCTCCGCCAGGATCGCGAGGCGCTCGTCGGCGTGGTCGTCGCGGGAGTCGAAGATGAACCGGTGTGCGTTCACGATCGCTGCCGGGCCGACGTATGACCCCGAGCCCCAGTAGATCGGGCACGAGGTCGTGCAACAGGCGCAGAGGATGCACTTGGTGGTGTCGTCGAAGCGCTCGCGGTCCTCGGGCGACTGGTAGATCTCCTTGTCGGGCTCGGGTCCGTCGTGCATCAGGTACGGCAGGATCGACCTGTAGGAGTCGAAGAACGGCTCCATGTCGACGATCAGGTCCTTCTCGACCGCGAGACCGCGGATCGGCTCGACCTTGATCGGCTTCTCCGGTGATGCGTCCTTTATGAGGAGCTGGCACGCGAGGCGGTTCTCGCCGTTGATGACCATCGCGTCGGAACCGCAGACGGCATGCGCGCAAGACCGCCGGAACGCGAGCGTGCCGTCGGTGTACCACTTCACGTGGTGAAGCGCGTCGAGCACGCGGTCCATCGGATCGACGTCGGCCTCGTAGGACTCCCAGTGGGGAGCCTTGTCGGTGGCCGGGTCGTAGCGCAGGATCTCGAGCGTGACCTTCATCGTCGGCGACCTCAGTACTTGCGTTCGACCGGCTCGTAGCGCCCCAGCTCGACGGGCTTGTACTCGAGGCGTGGCACGTGCCCCGAGTCGGGCCTGTACGCGAGCGTGTGTTTGAGGAAGTTGGCGTCGTCGCGCTGCTGGAAGTCGTCGCGGGCGTGTGCTCCGCGTGATTCGGTGCGCTTGAGGCCGGACTCGACGACGCAGTCCGCGAGGTCCAACAGGAAGCCGAGCTCTACCGCCTCCATCAGGTCGGTGTTCCAGCGCTCGGACGTGTCGTCGATCTGGATGCCGGCGTAGCGCTCGTGCAGCTCGGCGAGCTTTTCCTGCATGCCCGCGAGGAGCTCGCCCGTCCGGAAGACGCCGGCGCGCTCCTGCATGTCGACCTGCAGGTCGTCGCGGATGGCGGCGACCTTCTCGCCGCCCTTGCCCGCCTTGATCGAAGCGAGCATCTCCGCGGTGCGAGCCTCTGGTTCGTCCGGCACATCCACGAGAGCGGCCTCCGCCGCGAACGCACGGGCCGCCTTGCCGGCACGCCGGCCGAACACGACGAGGTCGAGCAGCGAGTTGGTGCCGAGGCGGTTGGCGCCGTGGACCGACACGCACGCGCACTCGCCGGCGGCGTACAGGCCGGGTACGACGGTGCCGCCCGCGTCGCGCAGCACGCGCCCGTCGACGTCGGTGGGGATGCCGCCCATCGCGTAGTGGGCCGTGGGCTGGATCGGGATCATCTCCGTCTTCGGCTCGACCCCGAGGTAGGTGCGCACGAAGTCGGTGATGTCGGGGAGCTTGGCGTCGATCTGCTCCGGCGGCAGGTGGGTGAGGTCGAGGTAGACGCCGTCCTTGTCGGCGCCGATCCCGCGGCCCTCGCGCACCTCGAGGTAGATGGAGCGGCTCACCATGTCGCGGGGCGCGAGATCCTTGATCGTCGGCGCGTACCGCTCCATGAAGCGCTCGTTCTCGGAGTTGCGCAGGATCCCGCCCTCGCCGCGGGCGGCCTCCGAGAGGAGGATGCCGATCTTGTAGATCCCGGTCGGGTGGAACTGGAAGAACTCCATGTCCTGCATCGGGATCCCACGCCGGTACAGGGCGCCGGGGCCGTCGCCGGTGAGCGTGTGCGCGTTCGACGAGATCTTCCACATCTTGCCGAAGCCGCCGGTGGCGAACACCGTCGCCTTCGCGCGGAACGTGTGCAGCTCGCCTGTGGCGAGCTCGTATGCGACGACACCGGCGCACTCACCGCCGTCGGCGAAGAGGACGTCGAGGACGTGGAACTCGTTGAAGAACTCCACGCCCTCCTTGATCGACTTCTGGTACAGCGTCTGCAGGATCATGTGGCCCGTGCGGTCGGCCGCGTAGCACGCCCGCTTGACCGGGGCTTCGCCGTGGTTGCGGGTGTGGCCGCCGAAGCGGCGCTGGTCGATGCGTCCCTCCGGTGTGCGGTTGAACGGGAGGCCGAAGTTCTCGAGCTCGATGATCGAGTCGGCCGCCTCGCGGCACATCACGTCGACGGCGGGCTGGTCGGAGAGGAAGTCGCCGCCCTTGACCGTGTCGAACGCGTGCCACTCCCAGGAGTCCTCCTCGACGTTGGCGAGGGCGGCACAGACGCCGCCCTGGGCGGCGCCGGTGTGGGACCGGGTCGGGTACAGCTTGCTGATCACGGCGGTCTTGCCGTGGCCGGCGACCTCGATCGCCGCACGCAGGCCCGCGCCGCCTGCACCCACGATGATCGTGTCGAACGTGTGAACGTGCGCCATGGCGGCGAGGGTACCTGGCCTGAGCGGGGCGGCCGAAGTTCCGCGGGCGCGTCCGAGAGACCACACCCGGACGGCGCGATCTGGCCTTCAGGCGCCGCGACGGCGCTGGGGGTCGTGGAGGGCGACGACGCGGGCGGCGCCGTCGTCGGGCCGTGCCGACTCACCACTTGCCCCGGGAGCGACGCGGACGCGGTCGCGTCCCGCGGCCTTGGCCTCGTACAAGGCGGCGTCGGCTCGCGCGATGAGGGCTTCGGGAGACTCGCCCGCATCCCACTGGGCGACCCCGACGCTGAACGTCGCCGGTGAGTCCGAGCGCCACGCGCGCAGCAGCCGGACTGCCACCGCCTCGGCTTCCCGCGCGGTCGTGTTCGGCAGCAGCAGCAGGAACTCCTCACCGCCGTAACGGCCGACGGCGTCCATCGCCCGCACCTGCGCTCCCAGGTAGCGGCTGAAGGTGGCGAGGAGCAGGTCTCCCTCGAGGTGACCGTGCTCGTCGTTGTAGGCCTTGAAGTGGTCGATGTCGATCATCGCCACCGCGAGCGGCTCACCGCCGCGGTCCGATCGCGATATCTCGCGCACGAGGTCCGAGTCGAGGCGGCGCCTGTTGGCGAGGCCGGTGAGCGGGTCGGTCGTCGCGAGGTACGAGAGCTCGTTCGTGCGGTGCGCCCGCGCGAGCGCCACGCCGGCATGCGCGACGACCGCCTCGCACAGGCTGCGGGTGCGCTCGGGGATCCCGCCGGCGCCAGGGGAGAAGTCGAACTGCACCACGCCCAGCACGGCTCCGTCCAGCGTCATGGGCAGGTTCAACGACTGACGCGACGGCGTCGCGTCCTCGACGCAGGCACCGGTCTCGGCCGCCTCGGCCATCAACGGCGTCGAAGTGTCGTTCATGTGCGCGGGATGGCGGCTGTCGGGGTTTGCCGCCACGATCACGAGGTCGTCGCCCTCGACGACCGCGAAGCGGGCGCGGCGCGAATGCGCTACGCGGCGCGCGTAAAGGCAAGTCGTCTCCGCCACGGACTCGACCGTGTGGGTGCGTGCCAGGGCGCTGACGGCGTCGACGAGGGTCATCGCGTCGGCTTCGGCGACGAGGGCACGCTGGTGCACCCGTGCAGCAGCGAGGGCCGGCGCGACAGCCGCGCAGTAGTCCTCGACGGGCTCGAGCTGGCTTGCCGCCGCGAGGCGCGGAGAACGCCAGCACAACGCGAGCGCGGCGGCGACGTTGCCGCGTGAGCCGACCGGGACGTAGGTCACGGTGCGGACCCGCTCGCCGAAGTGGCTGTGTTCGGTGCGTGTGGCCGGCCGCGAGCGCGCCGCGGTGCCTCGCGACACGGCCCGCGTCAGCGCTGCGACCTCGCCCACGCGTCCGCGTGGACCGCCTTCCACCGTCGCGAACGTGTCGTCCTCGACGAGGAGGAGCTCCACCTGGTCACACGGCACGAGCCGCCGGACCGAAGACACGATGACGTCGGTGAGGGTGGGCAGGTCGAGCGGCAGCGACCCGAGCCGTGCGAACGCCTGCGCGCGCCGGTCGCCTGGCGGGCAGGTCTCCTCTTGCGGTGCCTCCGCCGCCCCGGCGGCGCGCGTGAGCGTCTCGCCGACGAGGTTCAACAAGCTGTTCAGCGGGGATCGCAATCAAGCCTCCGACGCACCACGCCCATCCAAGGATCGGCGCGTGCGGCGTCCGACTTGAGGAATTCCAGGGATTCAGCCGACTTCGACGTCGTAGCTGTTGGTGGCGAGCGCGCTGCCGCCGGAGTCGCAGAGGGAGAGTTCGAGCCGGTACGTGCCCGGTGCCGGTGGTGCGGGAGCCGTGAACCGGCCCGCGTGGGCGGTGGAGTCTGCGTCGACCTCGCCACGGTACCTGTGCGTGGACGCGCCGAGGCTGGCCTCGAGCTCCAGGTCGTGCAGCGGCCGGCGCAGGTCCGACACCACGTACAGGTCGAGTGCCACCTGCTCGCCGGGTGCGTAGGTCGCGGCCGGCCACTGCGCGCAGACGATCACGTCGGCGCAGGCGTCGCGGACGTACCTGTAGCCGAGCTTCGGCTCGCGGTCGGCGTCGAGGATCGACCACGTCACCGCGGGGTAGGCGTCGGCGAACTGGAACAGTGCGAAGCCGCCCGTGGGGGCGTACTTCGATCTGCGCAGCAGCTCGATGTGGTACTTGAGCAGCTCACCTTGGTACCTCTGCGTCGCGTCGACGTACGACGCGAGGTCGCCGTGGTCGTCGGGGTCCACGTAGCGGTGCAGCAGCGACGGCTGCGCGCTGTGGCGTTCGCTGAGCAGGTCCCAGTCGATGTCCGGCCACTGCCCGCAGCCCATCGCCTCGAGCAGTTCCGTGCGGGGCAGGGCTTGGGCACCGAACTCGGAGACGAAGCGGGTCAGCGCGGGGAACGAGCCGGCCAGCCGCCCGAAGTGGCGCATCTCACCGACGTACCAGCCGCAGTACATGTGCGTGTCGGTGCCGCCGCTCCACGGTGACGGCAGCTCACCGCTCTTCTCGTCGCAGAAGCGGGTCGGGTCCTCGTCCTCGAACGCGCGCCGCAGCGCCGGGTCGAGCCGGTTCTTGTTCCACGACGGCGCCAGCAACGAGGCTGCCGCGCGTGCGGCCTGCCAGCCTGACATCTCGGCGACGTCGGTTATCTCGACAGCGAGCGGTTCGTTGTGGCAGCACCACAGGGCGATGCTGGGGTGATGCCCGCGGGTCCGCACGAGCTCGCGCGCCTGCGCGACGGCGTCCTTCCTGATCCGGCGCGAGTAGCCCCACTGCAGCGGGAAGTCCTGCCACAGCAGCAGGCCCTCGCGGTCGGCCGCGTCGTAGAGGTGGTCCTGCGCGACATGGGCGTGCACGCGGAGCAGGTCGAGGTTCGCGTCCTTGGCGAGGCGCACGTCGGCGAGGCTGGCCTCGGCGGATGCGTCCACGAGGGCCATGCGCGTGGGGGCGTGGTTGGCGCCGCGAACGAACATGCGCTCCCCGTTGACGCTGAACGTCCAGTCGTCGACGGTGAGCTCGCGCAACCCCGTCGTGCGCTCGGCGCGGTCCCACTGCTCACCGTCGAGGCCGGTGAGGGTCGCCTCGAGGACGTAGAGGGGTTGGTCGCCCAGCTTGTGGGGCCACCAGAGTCGAGGCTGCGACACCGCCAGTGCGAGCTCGACGCCGGTGACGCCCTCGACGAGATCGACCTCTTGGGTCCTGGCGTCGGCGACGTCGCCGCTGCCGGCCTCGCGGAGTGTCAGCTCGACGCGGCAGCGCCGCTCGGCGTCGCTGTCGATGCCGATGCGGACGGCCAGACGCGCTGCCGCCGGTGAGACCTTCCGGCACTGCACCGTCGTGTACGCGAGGTATGCCGGGCCGGTGACCACGACGTCGACGGGCTGCCAGATCCCGCCAGGATTGAACTCGGGGTCGATGGCGTCCCAGTGGCTGAACACGCCCGTGACGATCGTCTTCGCGGTCCTGTCGGTCTGGGTGGGGCACTCGACCTCGATCGCGAGCACGTGGTCGCCGCTTGCGCGCAGCGCCGCGGTCGCATCGACCTCGTGGGGGAGGAAGTAGCCGTGGCGGTCACCGAGGTAGGCGTCGTCGAGCCAGTAGTGGGCGTAGTAGAAGACGCCTCGCGCGCGAACGCGGGCGCGCCGGTCGCGGCCGATGGGCGGCAGCGAGAAGCCGAGCCGGTACGCCTTGGGCCCACCTCCGGGAGCGATGCCGGGGGTTGTCGCCCACTGACCCGGCACGACCGTGTCCGCCCAGTCGGAGTCGTCGAGGTCGCTGCGCCAGTAGGTAGTGGCGAGGTCGTCGGTCCGCTCGCGCACGCGCCAGCCGTGATCGAGTGCGACGGTCTGCACCGGCGCAGTATACGAACCCCCCAAACGCGGGCGGTCTGTCCCGCTGGCGGGTGTTCCTGCCCGCGTTTGGGGGAGGGCCCCGTGCCGAACGCGGGCGGTTCGTCCCGTTGCCAGGTCGTCCTGCCCGCGTTTGGGGATAGGCTGCCGCGATGGCGTCTGAACCCGGATCGAGCTCCACGACACGGCCCGCGACACTCGGGGAGCTGCGCGCCTCGGGCTGGCAGAGCGTTCCCGTCAAGGAGGAGATCCGCCGCAACGCGGTCGCCCGCCTCGCAGCCGGGGACGCGATCGTCGAAGGCGTCCACGGCTACGAGGACTCCGTCCTGCCTCAGCTCGAGAACGCCCTGCTCGCCGGCCACGACGTCGTGTTCCTCGGCGAGCGCGGCCAGGCCAAGAGCCGCATCATCCGCAGTCTCGTCCAGCTCCTCGACCCCCACCTGCCGATCGTGGCTGGCTCGGAGATCCACGACGATCCCTACGCCCCTGTCAGCCCCTTCGCCCGCGAGCTCGTCGCCGAAGCCGGCGACGACACGCCGATCGCCTGGGTCGGGCGCGACGAGAGGTACGGCGAGAAGCTCGCGACGCCGGACATCTCGATCGCCGACCTCATCGGCGAGGTCGACCCGATCAAGGTCGCCGAGGGCCGCTACCTCTCCGACGAGCTCACGATCCACTACGGCCTCGTGCCGCGCACGAACCGGGGGATATTCGCGATCAACGAGCTGCCGGACCTCGCCGAGCGCATCCAGGTCGGCCTCCTCAACGTGCTCGAGGAGCGCGACGTGCAGATCCGCGGCTACAAGGTGCGCCTGCCCCTCGACGTGTTCCTGGTCGCGTCGGCGAACCCCGAGGACTACACGAACCGGGGCCGCATCATCACGCCGCTCAAGGACCGCTTCGGCGCGCAGATCCGCACCCACTACCCCCTCGACGCCGAGATGGAGATGGCGATCACGGCACAGGAGGTCCGTCCGCCTGCCGCGGGGGAGCGTGTCGTGTGCGTGGCACCGTTCATGCGCCGCATCGTGGCGGAGCTGAGCCAGCTCGCCCGCGAGTCGACCGAGGTCAACCAGCGCTCGGGCGTGTCGGTGCGGATGACGATCACCAACGAGGAGACCCTCGTCGCCAACGCGCTGCGGCGCGCGCTGCGCCTCGGCGAGGACGAGGTCGCGCCGCGGGTCTCGGACCTGCCGGCGCTGGCCGCGTCGACGATGGGCAAGGTCGAGTTCGAGACCGTCGACGACGGCCGCGAGGGCCAGATCATCGAGCGCCTCGTGTCCAAGGCCGTCCTGAACGTGTACCGCGAGGAGGTGCGCGCCGACGAGGTGAGACCACTGCTGGCGGCGGTCGAGGACGGGCTTACGGTCGAGGCTGGTCCCGACATGACCAGTGCCGAGATCGTGGCCCAGGTCGAAGGGCTCGCCGAGCCGTTCCCGGCGGCGCTGATGTGCACCGGCGGCGAGACCCCCGGAGGGATCGCCGCCGCCCTCGAGCTGGTGCTCGAAGGACTGCACCTCTCGAAGCGCCTCAACAAGGACCCCTTCGGCGAGCGCACGCTCTACACGGCTCGGTGACCCATGCCAGCGCCGCGCCGCTTCCGCTACTCCGCTTGGGACGGCACCCAGGTCGTCACCGACCTCGACGCCGACGACCTCCTCGGTGAGATCGTCGACGACGTCCTCTACAACGGCGACCTGAACGCCGCGCTGCGGCGCCTCCTGCGGGAGGGCTTCGACGACGCTGCAGGCGACCGGGTGGAGGGCCTGCGCGACCTAATGGAGCGGCTCCGGCGGGCGCGGCGCGAACTGCTGGACCGTTACGACAGCTCGGGCGTCCTCGCCGACATCGAGGACCGCCTCGACGAGGTCGTCCGCGCCGAGACCGAAGGGATCGAGCGGGCTCTGCGCGCCGCCGAATCCGGCGCCGGCAGCGACCCTGCGCGTGACGCCGACTCGTTGCGCAGCGGCCTCGAGGACATGCACATGCTCCCCGACGGCGCCGGCGACCGCATCCGCGCCTTGCGCGGGCACGACTTCGTCGACGCGGAGGCGGAGCGCAAGTTCGAGGAGCTCATGGACGACCTCCGCGAACAGGCCATGCAGCAGTTCGGCCAGGGCCTCACCGAGGGGCTGCGCGACATGTCGCCCGAGCAGCTCGCGCGCACCAAGGACATGATGGCCGAGCTCAACCAGATGCTGCGCGACAGGGCCGAGGGCCGCGAACCGGACTTCGACGGCTTCATGGACCGCTACGGCGACTTCTTCCCCGAGAACCCCCGCAACCTCGACGAACTCCTCCGCAACCTCGCGCAGCGCATGGCGCAGATGCAGGCGCTCATGGCGTCGATGAGCGACGAGCAGCGCGCCGAGCTCGAGTCGGTGCTCGACGCGATGATGGACGACATGGACCTGCGCTGGCAGGCCGACGAGCTCGGCCGTCAGCTCCGCGAAGCGTTCCCGACGCTGCCGTGGGACCAGGGCATGGACTTCCGCGGCACCGACCCCTTCGACATGGCCGGCGGCATGGCGGCGATGGACGCGCTGGGCCGCATGAGCGAGCTCGAACGCTTCCTCGCCGATGCCACCAACCCGGCGCTGCTCGCGGAGGTCGACCCGGCGGAGGTGCGCGACCTCCTCGGCGAGGACTCCGAGCGTTCGCTGCGTCAGCTCCAGCAGCTCGCCAGACGGCTCGAGGACGCCGGTCTCGTCCGCAACGAGGACGGCCGCTTCGAGCTCACTCCCGCCGGTCTGCGCCGCATCGGCCAGCGCACGCTGCGCGAGCTCTTCGCCGACCTCGAACGCGACCGCTTCGGTGAGCACATGCAACGCGACCGCGGCGTCCTCGGCGAGCCGACCTACCAGAGCCGTGCGTACGAGTTCGGCGACCCGTTCCTGCTCGACGTGGGCGCCACGATCCGCAACGCGCTCGTCCGTGGTGGTGCCGGGACGCCGGTGCGGATCACGCCCGAAGACTTCGAGATCACCGAGACCGAGCGCCTCACGCGCACGTCGACCGTGCTGCTGCTCGACCTGTCGCTGTCGATGCCGATGCGCGACAACTTCCTCGCCGCCAAGAAGGTCGCCGTGGCCCTACACACGCTGATCTCGTCGCGCTTCCCGCGTGACTACCTCGGCATCGTCGGCTTCAGCGAGGTGGCACGCGAGATCAGTCCCGCCGAGCTGCCGAAGGCGAGCTACGACTTCGTCTACGGGACCAACATGCAGCACGCGTTCCTGCTCGCGCGGCGCATGCTCGATCGTCACCCGTCGCCGACACGCCAGGTCGTGATGATCACCGACGGCGAGCCGACGGCGCACCTCGAGTCGGGCGTGCCGTACTTCTCGTACCCGCCGGCGCCGCGCACGATCGAGGAGACCCTCAAGGAGGTCGTGCGCCTCACCCGCGCCGACGTGCGGATCAACACGTTCATGCTCGACGAGTCGCCGGCGCTGCGCCGCTTCGTGGAGCGCATGACCGAGATGAACCACGGACGCGCGTTCTTCACGACACCCGAGACGCTCGGCCAGTTCGTCCTCGTCGACTTCCTCGAGCACAAGCGCCGCTTGCGCCGCGCCGTCTGAGCCGTCGAGGTGGGACGGCCCGGCGTCCTCGAGCGTCAGATCGTGAGATGGACGAACACCGAACGCGTTCGCCTGCCGTGGTTCTGCGACTCCTAGCGGCGATCCACCGGCGTGGGCTGGTTTCTCCACAGAAGCGACCGGGGAATCCCCAGATCGACGACGGATTTCCCCACTGATTCCTCAACCTGCCCACTCCCCAGCAGAGCGGCCGGTCCCTAGTGTTCTCCCTGCACTCGGTGCACTGCGGCGCATCGAGTGGGCCTGCACCAGAAGTCACTTGCAGGCTCGCGCGGCGACGGGTTAAATACAGTTGTGTAATTCCAGGCCGGTCATTCGGGGACTGGGATCACCTGATCGGGGAGGCCGCGGGCGCCCCTGCAGGTGGGTCTCGGCGCCCTGCGTGATCTGGTCCCGGGGGTAAGGCAGAGCGGGGCTCGAAGGGCCCGGACGGATGGAAACGAGTGCGGCGGACGGTCCGAGGGGGCCCAGCCAGGTGGGCGAGAGGGGCCGGTCGTGACGCACATCGACGCGCTGGGACGGCCCGGCGCCACGGCTACGGAAAGGGCGCGCTAGATGCAGGTTTTCGAACGAGTCAACCGCAACGGGACCCCACTCGATCTCTCCTGGCAGGCTCGGGCCAACTGCATCGGGGTCGACCCCGACATCTTCTTCCCCGAGCGTGGGGCTTCCACCAAAGAGGCCAAGTCGATCTGCGCGGCGTGCCTCGTGCGGGCCGACTGCCTCGAGTACGCCCTCGAGAACAGCGAGAAGTTCGGGATCTGGGGTGGCACCTCCGAGCGTGAGCGTCGCCGTCTGCGCCGCCAGCGCGCCGCCGAGCGCCGCGCCAAGGAGTCGTCGGTCAAGGACCGCATCGCCGTCTGAACGCGGCCACTGCTCGACGGACGCGCCAGCCCGCCGCGTGTGATCACCCGGGCACGTAGAGTGCGGCCGCGGTAGGATCTCGCTCGGCGGAGCAGTCGAGTGGAGGTGCCAGGGTGGTCGCCACCGCAACCGACCCCGTGGAAGGGGCGAGGCCCTTCGGTGCCGAACCTGATGGGCAGGCGCCGTTGCCCCCACGGCAAGCGTCGCAAGCCCCCAGGCAGTCCAACGGGTGGGACATGCAAGCCACAGGCACCGAAGACAGGCCCGCGACGTCCGGACCGGCCGCGCCGCCTCGGGCCCCCGACCCGCTTTCGGGCGCTGCCGTCGCGACGCCGATACCCGAGACCCGCGGCAAGTTCGCACAGCTGTGGTCCAACCCCAAGGTCCGCCACGGCCTCGTGGTGGCGGCCGGCATCGTCGTCATCACCGTGGGTGTCGTGCTCGCGCTCCTCAGCGGGGGTGGCACCCCGCCGGGTGAGGAGCTCGGCGCGTCGCTGGCGCAGGCCTACGGCGCATACCGCACGACTTCTCCGAGCTCGAGCACGCAGGGGTCGGCGACCACGGCACCGTCCACGACGACTCCGTCCGCTGCCGCGTCTGCACCGGTGGGCGACACCATCACCGGATCGAGCAGCACGAGGTCGTCCGGTTCGTCCTCCTCTTCGTCGAGCTCCGAGGACCCCGAGCCGCCCGGCTCGCTGCCGCAGCCGAACTGCCCCGGTACGAGCCCGGCGTGCGGTCCGTTCCGCTGGGATGCGACACCGGCCCCGAACACCCCCCAGCTCGCCCCCGTCTGGGTGTCCTCGGTCACGCCGAGCAGCGCGGACAGCCGCATCTACCTGAGCGCCGGTCAGACGTTGACCGTGACCGTGACCGCCGACGACCCCGACGCCGAGTTCCCCTCGTGCTGGATCAAGGTCACGAGCACGGGCGCCGAGATCGACGCGATCCAGTGCACGCAGGAGGCCAAGGTTCTGTACCCGGGCGAGTACGGCGCTCACCCCGTGCCTGCGCCGGTCCACGGCACGGCAGGGCCGATAACGATCGCCGCGACCTACCCCGTCGCCGGCGACTACGTCCTCGAGTTCACCACGACATCCGGCATCTACGCCCAGTGCGGAGTCGCGTCCGAGGTCAACTGCAACCCGTTCGGCGATTCGGCGACGGTGACGATCCCGATCACGGTCACCTGACCACGCCGGAGGCGCGGACAGTCAACGCGGAAGGACGGGCACCCGCAGCGGTTCGTCCCCCGCGTCGCGCAGGCCACATTGTGCGAGCGCGGCCTCGAGGCTGGACTCCGCTGTGACGGCGCAGCGTTCGAGCACGGACGCGTCGGCGTCCTCGAACACGACGGCGGGAGCGAGGCCGACGAGCTCCCCACGCACCACGTGGGCTCCGTGGCGCGCCGCGGCAGCATCGACAGCGTGCCACGCAGTGCCGATCCCGCACTCCCACGGGCGCGTGATGTTGGTCGACACCTGCACACGTTGCTGCCGCGCGAGGGTGAGACCGAGCGCGCGCAAGCCCGGCGGGCCGCCGTTGGACTCGCGCACCGCGGCGGCGACGGCACGGGCGACGGAGACGTCCACGGGGTCGCCGTCGCCGTCCTCGAGGTCGAAGTTGAAGGCCACGAGCACGTCGCGGACTCCCACGGCGGTCGCGCCCGCCCGCGGATGAGGCCGCGGCGGTCCCCATGAGGGACCGATGGCTGCGAACGCGTCGCGGCGCACCTGCGGCAGCGTCGTGGCATCCGGCGAGAGGCGCTCGTACGCGAAGACCGGGATGCCGAGCGCGGCGATACCGGCAGCTGCGCTCTCCGCGACCGCGAGCGCCGCATCGAGTGCTGCTGCGGGGTCGGCGAAGCCGAGGGGCACGAACGGGCACACGTCGAGCGCACCCAGCCGCGGGTGCACTCCGGCGTGGACAGCGATGTCGACGAGGTCGAGACAACATGCAGCGAGAGCGACCGCACCGGCGCCGACCTGGGGTCCGTGCCCTGCAGACGTCAGCACCGCACGGTTGTGGTCGACGTCGGTGTGCACGTCGAGAAGGTCGGCACCGGTTGCGATCACGGCGCTGCTCATCGCATCGAGGGCATGGGCATCACAGGTCGAGACGTTGGCGACGCACTCGATCACCTCCGTCCCAGCTGCTCGCACGCTGGATACATCCACTCGGGCGCAGCGTAGACTCTCCAACGAAGACCCATCCGTGACGGGAGTTACCTATGGGAAGCCTCGGAGCGCCCGAGCTCCTCATCATCCTCGCGATCGTGCTCCTGCTCTTCGGCTCAACCCGACTTCCGAAGATGGCCCGGTCTCTGGGCCAGGCCTCCAAGGAGTTCAAGAAGGGCATCGATCACGGAGCCCAGGAGGACGAGGAGTCCACGCCGGCAGCCGAGAAGCCGGCCGCGGCCGCGACGTCGAACAAGGCGGAGAAGTCCGGCAAGCCCGATGAGCAGGACAAGTCGGGCGAGGACGGCGTCGAGTCGAGCGGTGAGCCTGTCGTCGAGCAGGCCGCCGCAGAGCCGGCCGGGGAGTCGAAGGCCTGACCCGGTCAGCACGGGAGACGTGGACCACCGAGGCCGGGAACCCGGCACCGGCTCACCTGCGTTGGATCAGGAGACAACAAGCGTCCGGCCCCGCGTCGCGTCAGGCACCGCCCGCGCCGCCGATGCGGCCCGCCCCGCACCCGCAGCTGTCCCGCGGACGTGGGAGGACGTCGCACGCGACTACGGGCCGATGCTCTACGGCGTGGCATACCGGCTCACCGGGAACGAGAGCGATGCACGCGACCTCGTACAGGACACCCTCATCAAGGTCAACCGGTCGTTGCACACGTTCGAACCGGGCTCCTTCTCGCGCTGGGTGTACCGGATCCTGCACAACACCTTCCTCGACCAGGTGCGCCGCCGCCAGAGGATCCGGATGCAGTCCCTGCCCGAGGACGAGTCGCGCTTCGACCGAGCGGAGCTGGCACCGGATCCCGAGGCCGCCCTGGCGCAGTACCGCCTCGACGAGGAGATCCAACAGGCGATCGACGAGCTGCCCCCCGACTTCAAGGCAGCGGTCGTCATGTGCGACGTCGTCGGCCTCGGATACCAGGAGATCGCAGATCAGACCGGCGTCGCGATCGGGACGGTGCGGTCGCGGATCCACCGCGGCCGTGCCCAGCTCCGCGTTCGCCTCGCCCACCTGCTCGAGGAGGACGCTCGGTGAGCGATGATGTTGCGCAGGGAGGTGGCGGAGCGCCGTCGGTGTCGGAGGTCGCGTCGGCCTACGTCGACGGCGAGGTGGGAGCCGACCAGGCCGCATGGGTGGCGGCGAACCGCGGCAGCGATGCGGACCTCGCGGCCGAGCTCGAAGCGTTCACCCGCGTCAAGGCCCTGCTCGGCGGCCTCGGCACGGCCACACCAGCTGCCGGTGGCTGGGACGAGATCGACGCCGCCGTGCGCAGCGCGACTGCTGCGGAGTCGCGCCGGTCCCTGATGGCCCGTGTATCCGCGGTCGCCGCGGTCGCGATCCTCGTCGCTGCCGTTGCAGTCGGCTCCGTGCTCGTAGTCGGCAACTCGGTCCCGGATCCGCTGCCACAGGCGACACCTGCGGTGCTCGCGCCGAGCTCGACGCGGGGTGGGGCCGCGAGACCGGACACAGGGGTGGTCGCCGCTGCGCGGGGGATCGGCTCGGTCGCCGAGCGTGTCGGCGTCACACCGCGCCGCCCGACGACGACGTCGACCACCTCGACGCGCCCACCGCTGCGGAACGTGGCCCCGCCCCGCTGAGATCCTGCGCGGTCAGTCGTCGGCGTGGGTCAGCACGATGCGGCGCACCCCGAGGGTGACGAGGCTGAAGAAGAACGCCGCCATGCCGACGAGGACGCCCCACTCGACCCAGGTCGGGATGTAGATCGCGTCCGGCGTGAACTCCTGGCCGGGCCGGCCGCCGGGGATGCCCGGCGAGAGGCCCACGAGCGGCTCGAACAGCGACGACAGCAGGATGTTGATCCGCTTGAAGAAGACGCCCACGAGGGTCAGCACCGACGCCGTGACGACGAGGCCGGTGCGCTTGCGCCACGACGTCCGCGAGAAGATCACGAAGGGCACGACCACCCCGACGAGGATCTCGGCCCAGAACACCGGGGCGAGCTTTCCCGTCAGGAGCTCGTCGAGCTGCGCGAGATGGTCGGGCTGGCCCGACGTGTAAGTCGTGAGGATCTCGGCGAAGAGCAGGAACGCGTCGGCGGCGATGAACCACAGCATCAGCCGCCCGAGGCGCTCGATCACGTCCTCGCGGAACGAGAACGACGTCGTGCGCCGCACGGTGATTGCCACCAGGATGATCATCGCCGTCCCCGACACCATCGCCGACGACAGGAAGAGCGGCGCCATCAGCGCCGAGTTCCAGAACGGGCGTGCGACGAGGAGGCCGAAGATCCACGCCGTCACAGAGTGCACGGCGACCGCGACGGGCAGCGTGATGATCGCCATGCGTCGCATCGCCACCTGGTTGACCGGCCTGCGTGTGAGGAGCCACAGGTCGACGCACGCGATCGTGAGGTACGCGGTGATCACGACCATGTCCCACAGCAGCGGCGACGAGAGCTGGGGGTGCACCAGCATCTTCCACACGAGCTGAGGACGGCCGAGGTCGGGCAGGAGCGACCCCGCCGCCGTCGCGACCGCTGCCGCCGACACGACGACGGCGAGCCGGTTGAGCTGCTCGAAGCGGTGCGACTCGACGAGCTCGGAGCCGGCGACGACGATCAGGCCGCCGGCGGAGACGCCCACGAGGAACATGAACGAGATGATGTACATGCCCCACGTGACCGTGTTGCTGAGACCGGTCACGCCGAGGCCGTGGGTCCACTGCCAGAAGAAGCAGAAGGCGCCGACGGTTAGGCCGGCCACGAGCGCACCGACCCACGTGTTCCAGGCGCGGGACCGCTGCGGGCTCCCGGCCTGAGACCTCGTGGTGACGGTGCCGGATGGGATGTCCGCCGTTGTCATCGCATCCTCCTCACAGTGGCCGCCGGCGCCGTGGTTCGAGGTAGAACACCTTGGGGTGGGTGCCCTTGTCCTCGAGGAGCTGCTTGCCGCCGCGGGCCTTGATCTTGGCGACGATGTCGCTGTTCGGGTCGTCGAGGTCGCCGAAGATGCGCGCCTCGGCCGGGCACGACCACACGCACGAGGGCACCACACCCTCGGCGAGGCGGTGGATGCACATCGTGCACTTCTCGACCGAACCGGTCGGCCGTGGTGGCACGACCCCGGTCCCCGCGGGGGGCGCGTACTCGGCGTCGCCCCAGTTGAAGACGCGCACGCCGTAAGGGCAGGCAGCCATGCAGTAGCGGCAGCCGATGCAGTTGTCCTGGTCGACCATGACCAGCTTGCCCTCGCCGACGTAGGTCGCCCCGGTGGGGCACACCTTCTCGCACGGCGGGTCGTCGCAGTGCTGGCACGCGAGCGGCACCCAGCCCATCGTCATGTCGCCGCCGTTGTCGACGGTGGGCTGGTCGAGGCCCTCGCCCTCGGTCAGGATGCGGTTCCACCACATCCCGAGCGGGATGTCGTTCTCGGACTTGCAGATCACCGCGCACGACCAGCAGCCGATGCAGCGCTCGGTGTCGACGGCCATGCCCCAGCGCGGCTCGTCGGACGTGGTGCCGATCGCGCCGTACTCACGCGACTTCGGCGGGAGGGCCTCGACGGCGGACCTGGCGGTTGTCGTGGTGGTGGATCCTTCAGCTGACACGGCGCACCTCGCAGCGGCAGTCCTTCCAGCCCGTCGACGGCGACCACATGTTCGCCACGAAGTGGACCTCGTGGATCGGGTTCACCTCTGACGACGTCAGCTCGTTGACGCCTCTGCCACGGGCGAACTGGCCGGGCCACCAGCCCTCGAAGACGGTGACGCTGCCCTCCTTGTGGGCCTCGTCGACGACGGCCCACGCCACGAAGCTGCCTCTCTCGTTGAACACCTCGACGGCGTGGTCGTCGCGGATGCCGCGCGCGTCGGCGTCGGCGGGGTTCATGAAGACCTGGGCGCGGTCACCGTGGATCTCGCGCATCCACGGGTTGTTGGCGTAGGTCGAGTGGATGCGCCACTTCGAGTGCGGTGTCAGGAACCGCAGCGGGTAGCGGGCGGGGTCCGACACCGAGTCGTCGTGGGGGGTCAGGTACGTGGGCACGGTCTCGCCGGCGCTGATGAAGCGCGCGTCGTCCTTGTAGAACTCGATGCGGCCCGTGGGCACGAACTCGCGCAGCTTCTCGATCGGGGCCGGGAACTGCTTGGGCGGGAACGGTGTAAGGTTCCTGATCTGGTCACCGAAGGGGATGTCGGGATCGGGCACCCGCAGCCGCACGGGGCCTTCCTTGAGCTGTTCCAGCGTGATGCCCTCTGTCGGCCCGCCGGCCACGTTGCTCGCCGCGAGCAGGAGGCGCACGGCGTCGTCCTCGCTCACGTCCATGTACGAGGCCTGCTCGGGCGCGATGCGCCGCACGAGCTCGCGCCAGATGTCGAGCTCGGTGCGCGACTCGCCCACCGGTTCGATCGCCGCCTGCTGGAGCTGCAGGAACGGGTGCAGCGGCGTTGCCGTCAGGTCTGTCTTCTCGTACCAGCTCGCCACCGGCAGGACGACGTCGGCGTGCTTGACCGTGTCGGTCATCTGGTGGTCGAGCACCACGACGAGGTCGAGGCCGTCAACGGTGCGCATCAGGCGGTTGACGTCGGCTGACTGCACGAACATGTTGGCGAACGTGCAGAAGAGCGCCTTGTACCCGGCCTTGGGGTAGGGCACGTCGGGGTGCATCGTCGGCGTGGGGCCGTACGCGAAGTAGACCGACGGCACGATCTTCGCCTTCTTGCCGGCCGCGTTGTACCACTGCGACGGGTCGAGGCGGACCTTGTACTGGCCGACGTAGACCGAGAACCCGCCACCGCTGCGGCCGATGTTGCCGGTCACGGTCGCCAGCAGCGCAAAGGCACGGCCGGCCATGTCGCCGTGGAACCAGTGGTTGGTGCCGCCACCCATCATGATCATCGCCGGTTCGGCCGTCGCGTACGCGACCGCCACACGGCGGATCATCTCCGCGGACGCGCCGCAAACCTCGGCCGCGTGCTCGGGTGTCCACTTGGCGACCTCGCGCGAGACGGCGGCCCAGCCGGGTTCGCAGGCGACGACAGCGCCGTCGGCGGTCCTGATCTGGTAGGTGCCGTCGAGAGCTGCCGACACACCGGCAGGCATCCCGAGGCGGTCCGTGCCGATCACCGCTGCCGCGCCGGCGGCGGCGTCCCACACGACGTAGCGGTTCGGGTCGCCGCCGCTGCGCAGGTCGGCCTCGCGCAGGCGGCGTCCGGTGTCGGTGCGCACGAGCAGGGCCGCGTCGCTGTAGGTGCGCACGAAGTCGAGGTCGCCGAGGCCGCTCGCGAGCACGTGGTTCACGACCCCGAGCGCGAACGCGGCGTCGGTGCCGGGTTCGATGCGCAGCCACGTGTCGGCCTTGGCCGCCGTCGACGAGAACGTCGGGTCGACCACGACGATCTGAGCGCCGGCGTCGGCCGCGTCGAGCAGGAACTTGGCGTCGGGGATGCGCGTCTCGAGCGGGTTCGCGCCGACCACGAGCGCGAAGCGGGTGTTGGCCCAGTCCTTGGCCTCGTGCTCGGCGTTCTGGACCCCGAAGGTGATCGGCATGCCCATCGGCAGGTCGCCGTTGAAGTCGAAGCTGGTCCCGTGGGTCATGCCCAACAGAGCGGCTGCCCTGTAGTTGGCGCCCTTGTGCAGGTATCCCGACCCGGGCACCTGCCCGAAGACGTGGATGCTGTCGTAGCCGTAGGTGGTGCCGATGCGCTTCAGCTCAGCGGCGACGCGGTCGAGCGCCTCGTCCCAGGTCGCCTCGCGGAACTCGCCCGAGCCGCGCGTGCCCGTGCGGATGAGCGGGGTCATGATCCGGTCGTCGCCGTGGATCTGCTGGAGGTAGGAGAGCCCCTTCATGCAGCCACGCGGGTTGTAGGCCTTGTCGGGGTAGTCGGCAGCCTGCTGGATCTTCACGACACGGCCGTCGCGCACGAACGCGAGCTGGCCGCACGAACCCGTGCAGTTGGGCGAGCACGTGGTGCGCACGACCTTGTCGACGGGGAGCGTGTCGTGGCTCGCGTCGGCTTCTGCTGCGCCGGTACCGGCACCGACTGCGGCAGCGCCGCCCACGACGGCGGCACCGATGAGGACCTTGCGGCGTTCGACCATCTCAGACCACCGCCTTCGTCGCGGGGCAGCCACGGTCGAGCATCTGGTGGTCGGCCGAGCCGCAGAGGGCGCAGCGCGTCGAGCTCGATCCCGACGCGGCAGGACGCGAGGCACGAACCGAGCGTGCAGCGGCGGCACCTGCTGCTGCGGCAGCTCCGACGAGGGGGGCTGCGAACAACGCTCGTACGAGGACGCGACGAGACAGGTTCTCGGACACGGTACCTCCCGGGGGGAACGAGAAACGACCGCATAGTCAACATTGTCGATTGGGGCGCCTAGGAACAGGGCCTATCGTCACCGACGCGGTGGCCCCAGTGGCCTTTCGTGACGGCCCCGCCCGCTGCGTCCGCGGCGTGCTCCACTACCCTCCGGACAGCGGCCGCCGCCCGCGCGCCGAGATCAGCGGAGACCACATGATCGAAGAGCAAGAAGTCCTCGAGCCCCAGGGCACGGTCAGGATCACCTTCACCGGTTCGGTGATCCCGCACTGGCGCTACGAGTTCGTCGAGGGCAACCGCGAGGTGATCCAGGACCTCGTGCGCCGCGCCAACACCGTGATCGGGCTCCTCCCACCCGGTGATCCGCAGTTCCGCCGCAACCAGAACCGAGTGCAGCGCGACGCCGACCGCGAAGCCGTCACGATCGAGTGGGTCGGTGTCGACCCACCTGAGGATCGCAGCGCCATGAACCAGGGTGACGGTCCGGTGTCGGCCACCGCAGCCCCGCCGCGGCGCTGACCCACCTCGCCGTGGGCGATCGATCACACCGGATCGCCGCCCTCGACCTGGGCACGAACTCGTTCCACCTCGTCGTCGCCGAGGTGAGCGCCGACGGCGCGATGCGCACCGTGGCGCGCGAGAAGGTGATGCTGCGCCTCGGTGACGAGGTCGGTGCCACCGGCCGCATCGGCCGCGAGGCGACGCGCAGGGCGCTCGCCGCAGTCTCGACGCTCGCCGAGATCGCGCGTGCCCAGGGGGCTGCGCAGATCGTCGCGTGCGCGACGGCGGCTGTGCGCGAAGCCGAGAACGGCGCTGCGTTCGCGCGTGCGCTCGAGCAGGCTGCCGGCTGCCCCGTCGAGGTCATCAGCGGCGAGCAGGAGGCGCGGCTGATCTTCCGCGCGGTGCAGGCGTCGGTCGACTTCGACGGTGCGACCGCGCTCGGCGTCGACATCGGCGGTGGGTCGGTCGAGTTCTGCGTCGGCGACCAGGACTCGATGCGGTGGGCGGTGTCACTGCCCCTCGGCGTCGGCCGCCTCACGGCACGCTTCGTCGACGACGACCCGCTGCCGAAGAAGGCGCGGCGCTCTCTCGACGCCCATGTGCGCAGGCTCCTCGCGCCCGCGGCGTCCGAGGCGCACCTGCACGAGCCCACGCTCGCGATCGGCACGTCGGGCACGCTGCTCACCTTCGCCCGCATCGCCGCGGCCCGCTCCGACGTGCAGCCGTCGTCGTTCGACGGCTACCGCGTCGATCGCGCGACCGTCGAGGCGATCGCGGCCGAGATGCTCGCCACCGAACCGCGGGAGCGGTCCCGCGTGGCCGGTCTCGACGACCGCCGTGTCGACCTCATGCCTGCCGCGTCCGTGCTCGTCGTCGCGATCCTCGACGTCTTCGACCTGTCCGAGCTGGTCGTGAGCACGTGGGGCCTGCGCGAGGGGATCGTGCTGCGTGAGACAGCGCATCCCGCGCTGGCCCGCCGCGATCCGCGGCGGACGCGGCGGAGCTCGGCGCTGGCGCTCGGCCGCCGGCACGGCTTCGACGAGCTCCACGGTCGACAGACTGCGAGGTTGGCGAGCGGCCTCTTCGACGCTCTCGCTCCCGAGCTCGGGATCCCGCTGGAGTGGCGTGACGTGCTCGAGGACGCCGCC
>JAIBAC010000164.1 GCA_019695375.1 Acidimicrobiia bacterium | reverse complement strand
CGGCCGGGGGTGCCGCGTCGGTGTCGTCGACGTGGACGGGGACGGCGCCCGAGAGGCCGCCGCCGAGGTCCGCGCCCTCGGACGCGAAGCCACGGTGCACACCGTCGACGTCCGCGACGCCGATGCCCTCGAGTCCCTCGCCGCTGAGGTAGTCGACGCCCACGGCGGCTGCCACGTCCTCGTCAACAACGCCGGCGTCACGGCAGTCGGCCTCTTCGAGGACGAGACCACCGACGACCTGCACTGGCTCGTCGACATCAACGTCTGGGGGGTCGTCAACGGCTGCCGCGCCTTCCTGCCGGTGCTGCGCCGCGCCGACGAGGCCCACATCGTCAACGTGTCGAGCATGGTCGCCCTCCTCGGCATGGCCCACAACGTGTCGTACTCGATGACCAAGGGTGCCGTCCGTTCCTTCAGCGAGGCGCTGCGCGGCGAGCTGATCACGACCAACATCGGGGTCAGCGTCGTCTTCCCCGGCGCGATCCGCACCAACATCACCCGCACCGCACGCGGCAGCGACGCCGCCGCGCTCGCGTCGAAGGGAGATTCGCGCCTCGCCCCTCTCGTGACGCGGCCGCCCGAGACGGTCGCGCGGCGCATCGTGGGCGCGATCGAGCACAACCGCGCCCGCGTCACCGCAGGACCGGACGCCCGCGTCCTCGACCTCTTCGCGCGTCTCGTGCCGGGACGCTCCGGCCTCGTCGGCAGGGCCTTGGCGCGGACCGTCGGCTCAACGCCGGCGGCCTACACGTCGTCGGCCGCGAGCTCGCCGGCCCCGCCGGCAGCGGACGCGGACGCGGACGCGACCGCATCCCGATCCACCAACTAACGCACGAGCTCGAAGTCGGAGGCGTTGCGGTCCCAGGTGCCGTCGGTGAGGCCGCGGGCGCGCAGCTCGAACTTGCGGACCCGCCCGTTCGGGGTCTGGGGCAGCTCGGTCACGAACTCCACGTAGCGCGGCACCGCGAAGTAGGGGGCGTGCTCGTTCACGAAGCGGCACAGCTCCTCCGGCGTCAGCGTGGCACCAGGTGCGAGGACCACGTCGACCTTGATCTCGGCCTCGGACTCGAGCTCGGCCTCGATGCCGAAGGCGGCGCTCTGGACGACGTCGGGGTGCGCGTTGACGGTCGCCTCGACCTGGAACGAGCTGATGCTGCGCCCCTTGTGGCGGATGTAGTCCGCCTTGCGGTCGACGAAGTAGTAGTGGCCGTTGTCGTCGCAGCGGGCGAGATCACCGGTGTGGTACCAGAGGTTGCGGAACGCCGCGAGCGTCGCCGCGGGGTCGTGGAAGTACCCGTTGAAGAGCGCGAAGGGCTCCTTGGGGCGGACGCAGATCTCGCCCACGTCCCCCGTGGCGACGGGGTTGTCGTCGTCGTCGAGGAGAGCGAGGTCGACGCTGTCGTTGGCGCGGCCCGAGCTGTTGGGCCCCCACTCGGTCGTGCCGTCGTCGACACGTGACATGACACCGAGCATCTCGCTCTGGCCGTAGCCCTGGAAGAGCTGCTCGATGCCGAAGCGCTCCTTGAACGGCGCGATGAGGTTCTCCGGCATCGGGATCGCCGCCGCGACCCGCACCGGGTTGTCGGCGTCGTCGGGTCGCGGGGGTGCCTGCCACAGGTAGATGTGCATCGCTCCCAGCGTGAACGTGTGCGTGGCGCCGTAGTGGCGCGTGCGGTTCCAGAACTCCGCCGCCGAGAACTGGCGGTCGAGGCCGAAGGGGACCCCGCACAGCAGCGAGCGGTAGATCACCGTGACCCAGGCGCCGGTGTTGTAGAGCGGCATGCACGAGTAGAGGACGTCACCGGCGCGGATGTCGGCGTTGCGGATCCCCTCCTCGGAACCGAAGACCCAGCAGTTGTGGCTCTGCTCGACGCCCTTGGACCGCCCCGTCGTACCCGAGGTCCACATGACCGCCGACGTGTCGCCGTAGTGGATGTCGACGTCGGGCTCGCCGGCGCCGGCGACCGCGATCTCCTCGAAGCAGTGCGCCGCAGCACCGTCGAGTGCCGTAGCCGCTTCGCCGCGGGTCACGACGTGGTCGAAGGCCACCGCGGTGTCGAGCTGAGCGACGCGTTCGACGAGATCGCCGTCGGCGAGGAGGACCTTCGCGCGCGACGCCCGCAAGGCCTCCGCGAGCCAGCCACCGCGGTAGTCGGTGTTGGTCGGCACCCAGATCGCGCCGAGCTTGTTGGCCGCGAACGCGGCGATGACGACCTCGGGCCCGCCGTCCATGAGCATCGCGACGGTGTCGCCCTGGCCGACGCCGAGCGCGGCGAGGCCGGCGGCGTAGGCACGGGCGAGCTCGTCGACGCGCCCGAACGTGTCGACGTCGTCGCCGGCGACCATGAACGGGGTGTCGGCGATGGCCTCGGCCTGGCGGGCGAGGAGACGGCCGAGCACGCGCTCACGTCGATCCGAGAGGTCCAACCTGTTCATCGCCACATCCCCCGCCGATTCCGACATCTGGTGGTGATTTTGCCACCAGATGGTAGGACACGGCGAGGGGTGGCGGGGAGGGTGCCCGCCTCTGCATCCGGGCTCCCTACCTAGGGTGACGGCATGGACAGGCCCAACGTCCTCGTCGTCCTCTCGGACCAGCAGCGGCCGGATTCGTGCGGCGTATTCGGCCAGGCTCTTCCGGTGACGCCACGCCTCGACGCGCTCGCAGCCGAAGGCGTCGCGTTCCACGAGGCGTTCACCGTGCAACCGGTCTGCGGACCGGCGCGGGCGGCGCTGCAGACGGGCCGCTACCCCACCGCGATCGGGTGCTGGCGCAACGGGATCGCCCTCCCGCCGGGGGCCGACACGCTGGCGGAGCGCCTGCACCGCCTCGGCTATCAGACCGGCTACGTCGGCAAGTGGCACCTCGCCTCGAGCCGCGGTCGCGGCCTCCCCCGCGATCGCCCGGCCGCGCGCTTCGAGCGGCGCCCGGTCCCGCCCGAGCGCAGAGGGGGCTATCACGACGCCTGGGTCGCTGCGGCTGACCTCCAGCACACGTCCAGGCAGTTCGGCGGCCATGTCTTCGACGAGACCGGCACCCGTGTCGACCTGCACGGCTTCCGCGTCGACGCCCTCACCGACATCGCCATCGACCGCCTCGACCGCTTCGCCGCCGACCGGCCGTTCCTGATGTTCGTGTCGTTCCTCGAGCCGCACCACCAGAACGACCGCCTCCGTGCGATCGGCCCGCGCGGCTGGGCCGCGCGGTTCGCCGACTTCTCACGCCCCGGCGACCTGCCTGCGCTGCGCGGCGACTGGCGCTGGAACTACGCCGAGTACCTCGCCTGCTGCGCCAGCATCGACGCGAACCTCGGTCGCCTCCTGGACTGCCTCGAACGTGCGGGCCGCCGCGACGACACCCTCGTCGTCTTCGCCAGCGACCACGGCAACCACTTCCGCACCCGCAACCTCGAGTACAAGCGCAGCCCCCACGACGCCTCGATCCGCATCCCGCTCGTCATCTGCGGCCCGGGCTTCCGCGGCGGGGTCCACCGCCGCGACCTCGCCACGAACCTCGATCTCGTGCCGACCCTCATGCGCGCCGCCGGCGGTGACGACGACGCCACGCTCGACGGGCGGCCGCTCCAGGACGCCGCCACGGCGCCCGACGACGTGCTCGTGCAGATCAGCGAGTCCCAGATCGGCCGCGCGCTCCGCACCGCGACCCACACGTACGCGGTGAAGGCCCCGACCCGCAATCCCCTCGCGGGACACAGCCGTCCGGCCGCCAACCTCTACCGCGAGACGCACCTCTACGACAACGTCCGCGACCCACACCAGCGGCGCAACCTCGTCGACGACCCGGCCACCGTCGACGTGCGCAGCGACCTCGCCCAGCGCCTCGCGGAACGGATCCTCGCCGTCGAGGGGGCGCGGCCCGAGATCGTCCGGCGCTGAGCGGGTCGCCGGTCGATCAGGTCCCGACGACCAGCACGAGGGCGAGGACTGTGAACATGACGCTCTCGGCGCTGTGCACGGCGATTCCGATCCAGGCGCTGCGGTAGCGCTTCGTCGGGTAGGCGTAGAGCACTGCGTCGAAGAACACCTTGGGGATCGCCCACGGTACGTGCAGGTGGTAGAGGGCGAAGATGGCGCCGTTCGCCAACCAGTCGAAGCGCCCGAAGACACCGTTCATGCGCGGCAGGAGGAATCCGCGGAAGAGCAGCTCCTCGCCGAGCACCGTGTTGAACACCGCCATCGCGACGAGCATCGCGAACCACGCCCACGCGCCGTGCAGGAACGCCTGGCCGGCGTCGCTGCCCATGAACGCACCGAGGTCACGCGACGCCGGGTGCGCCAGTGCCGGGATCAGCTCCTTGAGGCCGGCAGCCGCGATGAGCGGGATCACCACGAGCCAGGTCCGCCCGCCGACACGGCCGGTCCTGGGACTGCGCGGTGCCCGCAGCCACAGGGCGTCGCGCACGACCGGCCACCGCAGCGTGCCCTGCTCGATTCGCACGAGCGCCATCACGAGGACGAACTGCCACGCGAGTCCGGCAGTCAGACAGACCAGCAGCGCCCGCACCAGCGGGAACTCACCCCCGAGCGCCGAGGCCAGCGCCGGTGCCGCCACCCAGGCGAGCAGCGCCATGGGCACCGCCGCCGCAGCCCACACGGCGAGTATCCTCCCGACCCCGTACTGGGGGATCGTTACGTGTCCGGCCGTGGCCGCTCCTGCCCGGCGCGAACTGCCGGCGACGTGGCGCGTCCTGCCCAGTGTCTGGCTGGTGCTGACCGTCATCGGGACCTCCTGCATCCGTCCGCACGGCCATGCTGAGCCGCGATCGGCACGGTGTCGTCAGCCCCACGTCTGATCCGTGTCCTCCTCAGGTACGACCGCGCGACGAGTGAGGGCAGGGACAGAGGCGCCTCGGCCTGCTCTGGGATCGTGTGCCCTCCCGAGTCCGCAGCGCGACGGCCACCGGCGGACCGGGGCTGTACGCTAGGTCCAGAGGTAGTGAGATGCCGTGTTGTCTGTTCTTGGCTTTCCTGTGGCGTTCTGTTGCGAGAATTGCCCGTAGGTTGTCGCGGCGCGACATTGCTGTCGAGCCGGCTTTCGCGCCGCAAGCGTTCCGCGAAGCACCTCGTCCTGCCCATGTGGATGCCACCTTGATAGGAGGGCGAGCGTGAGCCCTGGTGACACTTTGTCGGAGGTGATGCCGTTGGTCGCCGAGTCCGATGACGATGACCTGGCGACGCAACGGTACTTCCTCGATCTTTTGTTGCAGCCCATAGACAAATGGGATGGGTTCCAGAAGATCGAGCAGTTCGGACTCTCGGCATATCGGTACGAGCTCAACTTCTCCCAGTACGCACTGGCGATGTCGCAGTACACCCGCACGCCGGCGTTCACGGGCTATCTCGCTGAGGCGCAGCGCAACGCGATAGTCAAGATGACCGCGAGAAGAGTGTGGAGCTACTGGGCCACCGAGCGCCTGATCGGCTACGGACGCTGGCATCCCGATCCCGTGGTCTTTCACAACATCATGTACACCGCCTACTACGCCATGATGATCGGGCTGTACGAGACCCTCAACGACGACCGGCAGTTCAGTGTGCCGGGGTCGCTTACGCTGAAGTGGAACGACCGGACGCACTTCCCGTACCACTTCGCGAGCCTCACCGAGGCGATCCGGAACAACATGATGGAGAAGCCGCGGCACCCCCAGTACCAGTGCGAGCCGCACCTCGTCTATCCCTCGTGCAACACGTACGCGATGAACACGATGGTCATGCATGACCGCCTACATGGCACCGATATCACCGGCGACCTGATCGAGCGTGTCCGCCGCAGTTACAAACGCGATGGCTGGCTGCGCAAGGACGGCAGGTTCATCAGTTGCGGCACGCGCAGCGGCAGGAAGCTGGCCGGCCCCATGCTGTTCAGCGACGGTTCGATTGCGATGTTGCTGAACCCGGCGATGCCCGACATCGCGGCCGACACCTGGCGCGCGCTGCGATCGAGCGGTGCCGTGAGCATCACCGACGACGGCGTGAGACTGAGACGCACGGTGTTCGATCGAATGGATGCGGGCAACTACAACCGCAGCGATGGACAGGCCCGTGCCGGCCTGATGATGGGCGCACGCGAACAGGGCGACGACGAGGCCGTGAACGCGCTGGACCGCTCGATCGGTGAGCGGCACGAGACGCTGTGGGCGAACGGTGCACGCAAGTTCAAGGGTCTGTCGCCGTGGAGCTACGGCAGCTACGCCCTGGGGCGGTGGGGGCGACCCAATGCCATGCGCGACCTCGTCAACGGCGTCGTCCCGCAAGAGTGGCGGACCGGGCCGCTCCTCGCCGAGGCTGCCTACCCCGATGTGCTCGTCGCAAAGGCGGTCAGTGACGGCACCGCACTCGACCTCGTGCTGCGCGCCGGGAACGGAGCTCGCCGCACGACTCTGGGGCTCGAGCGACTGGCCCCCCACCAGTCATACCGGGTCAGCGGCGCTGCGGTCGACGAGCTCACCGCATCGGAGACCGGAACTGCTCTGCTCAGCATCGACCTCGCCGACCGCTCCGAGCTGCGGCTCTGGCCGGCGACCTGAACATCGACTGCTGTGACGTCCATCGCGCCATGACCGCCTTCTGGCTGTCACACCCGGCTCTGCGCTGGTCCGCGTTCGCGGTGATGGCCGCCGGATCGATCTGCGCCCTGATCCTCCTGGTGGTGCGGCGCACCCCCGCGAGCACCAGCGATGCCTACTTCGCCGGTCGCGAGGCCGAGCTCGGACACGTCGTGATGCTGGCCGCAATGGCGGTGATGGTCGGCGCACCCACACTCGAGCTCAACGCCTGGTGGACTGTGTTGTTCGGTCTGCTGGCCGCGTTCTACGCAGTGCGGATCGTCCAGCACGTGCGCAGCGCCAAGGCTGGCTCCGCACAGGACTCCGTCCGCGCGTGGGGAGCCGGCTACCACCTGATCGCAAGCCTCGCGATGGTCTACGCCACCGCCGACCACGGCCACCACGCACAACACGGCGCGCTGACATGGCCGTTTGGATCCGGCCCGCCATGGCTCACCTGGCTGCTGGTCGCGCTGTTCCTCGCCGACGCGCTCTTCACAGCCGT
>JAIBAC010000163.1 GCA_019695375.1 Acidimicrobiia bacterium | reverse complement strand
CTCCCGCCACATCGCCTCCCGCAGCCGCACCGGCAGCAGCACCAGCCCCGGCACCGGCACCGGCCCCTCCCGCCACGCCCGCGCCCGCGGCGGCACCGACGCCGGCGCGCGACGGCGCCAGCCGCGACGAGGTGATCCCGTTCTCGAACATCCGGCGCCGCACCGCCCAGCACATGGTGATGTCGAAGGCGACCTCCGCGCACGCCGCGATCGTGATGGAGGTCGACTTCGAGAACCTCGAGCGGACACGGCGGGCTTCACGCGAGGCGTTCCGCGAGAGCGAGGGGTTCGGGCTCACCTATCTGCCGTTCGTGAGCCGCGCCGCCATCGACGCGATACGGGACTTCCCCGAGGTGAACGCGACCGTCGACGGCGAGTCCCTCGTCGTGCACCACTACATCGACCTCGGCGTCGCGGTCGACATCGACTTCAAGGGCCTTGTCGTGGCCGTCAGCCACGACGCGGACACCAAGCGCCTCCGCCACCTCGCCCGCGAGATCAACGACCTCGCACAGAAGGCGAGATCGAAGAAGCTGACGCCCGACGACATCATGGGCGCCACTTTCACGATCACCAACGTCGGCCCCTACGGCACGCTGATCACGGTACCGATCATCAACCAGCCCCAGGTGGCCATTCTCTCGACCGACGGTGTGAAGAAGCGGCCCGTGGTCGTCGAGACCCCCGAGGGCGACGCGATCGCGATCCACGCCGTCGGCAACCTCTCCCTCACGTGGGACCACCGTGCCTTCGACGGCGCATACTGCGCGGCGTTCCTCAAGCGGATCAAGGAGATCATCGAGACCCGCGACTGGGCCGCCGAGCTGGCGTGAGCGACACCGGCCTCGCCTGGAACCCAGACCGGTACCTGCGGTTCAAGGAGCAGCGCTTCGCCCCGTTCGACGACCTGGTTGACCTCGTGGAGACCAAGCCGGAGATGAAGGTCGTCGACCTCGGCTGCGGCACCGGCGAGCTGACCCGCAGGCTCGCGGACTCCCTCACCGGCGCCGACGTCGTGGGGGTCGACAGCTCGACCGCGATGCTGGAACGCTCGCGCGAGTTCGAGCGTGAGGGCCTGCGCTTCGAGCACGGCGATCTCGCGGCCTACCCGGGCCGGTTCGATCTCGTCGTTTCGAACGCGGCGCTGCACTGGGTCGACGACCAAGCGGACATCGTCGCGAGCGTCTTCGCGATGCTCGCCCCGGGTGGCCAGCTCGCCGTGCAGGTGCCTGCGAACCACGACCACCCTTCTCACACGCTCGCACGTGACGTCGCCGCCTCGGAACCGTTCAGCGACGCTCTCGGTGGCTGGAACCGCGGCCGGCCCGTCCTGGATCCCGAGGAGTACGCCACACTGCTGTGGCAGCTCGGGGCCGTCGACGTCGTGGCCTTCCAGAAGGTCTACCTGCACGAGCTCGAGAGCTCGGACGCGATTGTCGAATGGATGCGGGGGACGGGCCTGCTCGCCTACCTCGAACGCCTGCCCGAGGCGCTGCGCGAACCCTTCGTCGCCGAGTACCGGCGCCGGATCGCTCAGCGGTTCCCCGGGTCGCCGGTGCTGTTCACCTTCAACCGCACCTTCTTCTGTGCGCGCCGACCCGACCCGGCGTAGCTAGCCTCGCCCGATGCTTCTCATCGCGGATGTCGCACCTGACGCGGTCCCGGCTTGGTCCTGGGCAATCCTGATCCTGTCGATCCTGGTCGGGGTCGGCATCCTGGCATGGAACATCTGGGCGATAGTCGACTGCGCGCGCCGGCCCGACTACCAGTGGGCTGTTGCCGGCCAGGACAAGACCACATGGCTGCTGCTCTTGATCCTCGTCGGCCTCGTGGTCGGTCTTGGCTGCGGCGTCACCATGATCTTGATGCCGATCCTGTACATGGCGATCCCGCGCCCGAAGCTGCGCGAGGCCGCCCAGCTGCCGCCGCCGCCGGGCTACGCGTTCGGCTACGGCCCTCCACCTACGGCCCCGCCCGGCCCACCCACCACCCCGCCCGGCCCACCTACGGCCTGAGTCTCCCCGTGGCCCGCGCGGCAGCGTGCACGGCGTCTCACTTCGGCGTAGCGTGACGCCGGAAGCGACATAGGGCAGCGGAGGACGACCATGGCCGAGAGCGTGTACAAGGTCATCGAGCTCGTGGGCACGAGCGACGAGTCGTGGGAGAAGGCGGCGACAGCTGCAGTCTCACGGGCCAGTCAGACCCTGCGCGACCTGCGCATCGCCGAGGTCACCAAGCTCGACCTCCAGCTCGGCGACGACGGCAACGTGGTCGCGTACCGCGCCAAGCTGAACGTCTCGTTCAAGTACGAGGACTAGGAAGCAGCGCTAGTCCACACCGAGGGTTCCGTCCTCGAGCAGGCGGCTGCTCACGTCGCGCATCGTCATCCGCGCGCGCATGGCGGCCTGCTGGATCGTCCGGAACGCGTCGGCCTCGGACATGCCCTCCTCGTCCATGAGCTTTCCCTTGGCGCGGTCGACGATCTTGCGCGCCTCGAGACGCTCGTTGAGGTCGCGCACTTCGGTCTCGAGCTGCTGGACCTCGACGAAGCGCCCGAGCGCCAGCTCGATCGCAGGGATCAGATCCGACTTCTGGAACGGCTTCACGACGTAGGCGAACGCGCCCGCATCCCGCGCGGTCTTGATCAGCTCACGCTGGCTGAACGCCGTGAGGATGAGCACGGCCGAGAGGCGCTCGGCGACGATCTCACGCGCAGCGGAGAGGCCGTCGGTGCCGGGCATCTTGATGTCGAGGATGCTGATGTCGGGGAGGAGCTCACGTGCGAGGCGGACGGCGTCGTCGCCGTTGTCGGCCTCACCGACGACGTCGTAGCCCTCCTCCTCGAGCATCTCCTTGAGGTCGAGACGGATGATCGCCTCGTCCTCGGCGATGATCACCCGCGCCGCTGGGTCGCTGTCGGCCATGTCTGCACTCAGCTCCTCTCGGCGAGCTGGTCGAGCAACTCGTCGCGATGGCGTTCGAGGCGGACGAGCTTGGCGCGCAACCGCTCGCGCTCACGGGCGATCACGCGGTGGTGCTTGTCGGCATCGCCGAAATCGGCGGCGTCGGCCGGCGACTCCGACACGACCGCGCGCAGCTCCGCGTCGTCACGGGTCATGTCGAGGTCCACCACCTCTTCGTCGAGGCGGATGAGCTCCTCGCGAGCCGCCGCGATCTGGTCGCTGACGCTGCGGAGCCGCCGCTTCAGGAGGAACGCCATGGGGCGGTCATCGTACCGGCCGCGGCGCATGTCCGATGCTGATGCGTTGACGTACATCTCTATCTGTCTTAGGTTCAAGACATGTCACAGGTGATGTCTCATGATGTGGGTTTCGTGCCGCGGTCGGGGCCCACGTGGCGTGATCCGTTCACGATGTACGCACGGCTGCGCGACCGCGACCCCGTGCACCACGTCGAGAGCGGCGACTACTGGGTGCTCTCGCGTCATCGCGACGTCTTCGCGGCGGCACGCGACTCCAGGACGTTCTCGTCGGCGCAGGGCCTGACGTTCACCTACGGCGAGATCGAGCGGCTCGGCCTGTCGCATGCGCGACCGATGGTGATGCTCGACCCTCCCGAGCACACCGAGTTCCGCCGCCTCGTGTCGCGTGGGTTCACACCGCGCAGGGTCGCCGAGATCGAACCCGAGGTGCGCGACTTCGTCGCGATCCGCTACGACCGCCTGCGCGAGGCCGGTGGCGGCGACGTCGTGGCCGAGGTGTTCAAGCCGCTGCCGAGCATGGTCGTGGCTCACTATCTCGGTGTGCCCAAGGCCGATCGCGACCGCTTCGACGGCTGGAGCGAGGCGATCGTGGCCGCCAACGCGCTCGGCGACCCGCTCGCCGCGACCGAGGCCGTGACCGAGCTGTTCGGCTACTTCACCGACCTGATCGAGCGGCGCCGTATGGTCCCAGAAGGCGACACCATCTCCGCGCTCGTCTCCGCCGATCCCGGCGCCGCTAACGTCGACCTGCTCAGCATCCTCGGGTACGCGTTCACGATGGTCACCGGCGGCAACGACACCACCACCGGGCTCCTCGGCGGCGCTGCCGAGCTTCTCACCGCTCGTCCCGACCAGCGTCGCATCCTCGTCGACGACCCCGGCCTCATCGGCGATGCCGTCGAAGAGCTCCTGCGGCTCACGGCGCCGGTGCAGGGCCTCGCGCGCACCACGACCCGCGACGTCGAGATCGACGGCACCGTCGTGCCGTCGGATCGCAAGGTGATGCTGCTCTACGCGTCGGCCAACCGCGACGAGCGCGCCTTCGGTCCCGACGCCGCCGAGCTCGACGTGACACGGGACCAGCCGGCGCCGATCATGACGTTCAGCCACGGGGCACACCACTGCCTCGGTGCCGCGGCCGCACGTCTGGTCGGCAGGGTGGCGATCGAGGAGCTCCTGGTGCGTATGCCGCGTTTCACGGTCGACGCCGCTGCAGGCGAGTTCGCGCCCGGCCACTTCGTGCGCCGCTACCAGTCGCTGCCGTTCGAAGCCGAGGGTCTCGCTTGAGCCGGCAGCGCTGGCTCGAGGAGGAACGCGGTGTCCTCGCCGCCGAGCACCTCCTCGACGCGGCGGCCGAGTGCTTCGCGCGCGAAGGGGTCGCGTCCACACAGATGTCCGATGTCGCCCGTGCTGCCGGCTGCTCACGCGCGACGCTGTACCGCTACTTCGAGAGCCGCCGCGCACTGCAGTCGGCGTTCGTCGACCGCGAGGCACGCCGCATCGCAGCTGCGGTGGGCCGTGACGTGGCAGGAATCGACGATCCCGCCGCTCGCGTCGTGGAGGCGGTGCTCGCCGCCGTGTCCGCCGTTCGTGATGACGCGACCCTCCACAGCTGGTTCACAGAGGGCGGCGTCGGGTTCGCGACCGCTGCCGCGCGGGCTTCGGAGGTGATCGAGGCAATAGGGGCGGACTTCCTCGGCGACGCCACCGACGCCGGCGCCCGCGCGCGCTCTGCGTGGCTGGTGCGCGTGATCGTGTCGCTGCTCGCGATGCCGGGACAGGATGCCGCCGCCGAGCGGGAGCTCGTCGAGCGCTTCGTCGCGCCGGTCGTCGTCGAGGGCCACGCCGCCGTGGCCCGATAGCCTCCGCCCGATGCGAAGCTGCTCTCTCGCCGAACACGCCGACACCGTGGCGGACATCTGCAAGGCGCTGAAGGCCGCGGCCGGCGCCCCGGTGCACGTCGACAAGGGTGGCGTCCACCACGTCGTCCCGATCCCGGGCGACAAGCGCCACCGCAGCGGCCGCGTCGACATCTCGGCGCTTTCGCGCGTGGTCCGCATCGACGCCGAAGCGCGCACCTGCGTGGCGGAGCCGGGCGTCACCTTCGCCGAGCTCGTAGCAGAGACGCTGCCGCTCGGGCTGATGCCCGCCGTCGTGCCCGAGCTCGAGGGGATCACCGTCGGCGGCGCGGTCGCCGGGTGCTCGCTCGAGTCGCTGTCGTACATCTACGGCGGCTTCCACGACACGTGTGTCGAGTACGAGGTCATCAGCGGCACAGGCGAGGTCATCACGTTGTCGCGCGAGGAGCGCCCCGACCTCTTCGAGATGGTCCACGGCTCGTACGGCACGCTCGGGATCGTGTCGCTGGTGACGTTCCGCCTGATCCCGGCCCTGCCGTTCGTGCGGATGGAGTACCGCCACTGCGGGACGTTCGCCGAGTTCGAGGCCGCGCTCCGAGCGGCCACGACCGCGACCGCTGCCGGTGCCGATCCCGGTGTGATGCCGGTGTTCGTGGACGCGATAGTGTTCGGCCCCGACCACCTCGTGCTCTGCCTCGGCCACATGGTGGACTCGGCGCCATATGTGAGCGACTACCGCCGCGACGGCATCTACTACCGCAGCGTCGCGGAGCGGGCGCAGGACTACTTGGGCACCACCGACTACCTGTTCCGCTACGACACGGAGTGCCACTGGCTGAGCCGCACCGTCCCGCCGCTCGAGTGGCGGCCGGTGCGGCGGCTCCTCGGGCGCTGGTTCCTCGGGTCGACCAACCTGATCCGCTGGTCGCGCCGCCTCGACCGGATCCTCGGGATGCGGAGACGTCCTGATGTCGTGTGCGACGTGTTCGTACCGGGAGCGCGCTTCGCCGAGTTCTTCGACTGGTACGAGGCGGTCTTCGACTTCTGGCCGCTGTGGGTCGTGCCCTACCGCATGCCGCAGCCGTACCGGTGGATCGACCCCGACCACGCCACCGGGCTCGCGAGCGGCCTCGCCATCGACTGCGCCGTCTACGGCAAGCGCAACAACCGGCGTGACGTCGACTACTCGGCGTTGCTCGAGTCCGAGACGCACCGCCTCGGCGGTATCAAGACCCTGATCGGCCGCAACCACTACTCCCGCGAGGACTTCTGGCGCATCTACAACCGTGACGCATACGACGCCGCCAAGTCCGAGCTCGACCCCGACGCCGCCTTCGACGACCTCTACGACAAGTTCGTCAACGACCACCCGGCGACGTAGCGACGTGGCGACGTAAGGACGTGGGGACGCAGAACGCGCTCACAGCGCGTTTCACGTCCCCACGTGCGGGGCACCCACCGACGTGGGGACGTAGATCGACGTCACAGCGCGTTTCACGTCCCCACGTGCGGGGCACCCACCGACGTGGGGACCCAGATCGACGTCACAGCGCGTTTCACGTCCCCACGTGCGGGGCACCCCCGCCACGTGCAGGCCGCGCCGGGGTGTGGCAGGGTTGGGGTCGCCGCCCGTAGCCGCCGTCCCCCGGAGGTCGTCATGCCCGATGCGTTCCCCGCCGGAGCCCCGTGCTGGATCGAGCTGTCGTCGTCCGACGTCGAAGCGAGCCGCGCCTTCTACGACGCCCTCCTCGGGTGGACCTCCGACGACCCCAACCCCGAGTTTGGCGGCTACGTCAACTTCTTCCACGACGGCGCCCAGGTCGCGGGCTGCATGGCGAACCCGGCCGCCGAGACCATGCCCGACAGCTGGTTGATCTACCTCGCCTCCGGCGACACCAAGGCCACAGCAGACGGCGCGGTGCAACGGGGAGCGCAGGTCGTCGTCGCCCCGATCGACGTGATGGAGCTCGGGACGATGGCGGTCCTGTTGGACCCCGGCGGTGCGGGGATCGGTGTCTGGCAGCCCGGCACGCACAAGGGTTTCGCC
>JAIBAC010000162.1 GCA_019695375.1 Acidimicrobiia bacterium | reverse complement strand
CAGCCGTGCCATCAGGTCCGCGTGCAGCGCGCGTGTGCCGGCAGCGACCACAGGGCTGTGACGCCCGAGGTCCGGCTCGAGCGGTAGCGCGGCACCGGACGCGTCGGTGGCGACACCGCCGGCCGCTTCGACGAGGACGGCACCGGCGGCGTAGTCGACGACACGTTCGCCGAAGGGCACCGACGTGTCGGTGTTCACGTTCGCGTACCCGTCGAGCGCCCCGGTCGCGACGAGGGCGAGGTCGAGGGCGGCCGCACCGAGCATGCGCGGCAGCTTCGCGGCGGCGAGCAGCCGCCGGCACCGCGCCAGGGCGAGCGGGTCGGCCGGTCGCTGCAGCGCGACGGCAGCACGCGACAGCCGCGTGACGGCGCTCGTCGTCACCGGGCGGCCTCCTCTGCGGACGCCGCGTCCCACCCAGCCGAACACGTCCTCGCCGGTGGCTCCGTTGCGCACGAGTCCGCCGGCGCCGACCCCGTCGATCACGACCGCGATCGACACCGCCCAGTACGGGATGCCGGCCAGGACGTTGTTAGTGCCGTCGACGGGGTCGACGATCAAGAGCGCACCGGACCCGGGCCCTCCTGTCGAGCCGGCCACGATGCCGGCCTCCTCCGAACACAGGACGGCGGCCGGTGCCTCCTCGGCGAGGAAACCGAGGAGCGCTGCCTCCGCCGCTGCATCCGCTGCGGCCGTGCTCGTCCCGTCCGCACCGATTCCGGCGTCGTCTGCGCGGTGGGCGGGGTCCATCGCCTCCAGCGCGTCCACCGCGCGGTCGGCTGCGCCGATGAGGGTGACCGGCCAGTCGACACCGGCAACGACCACCGATTCCACTGCGGGGTCAGGCCGAGAACGTGACGATCGTGATCGTGCCCAACAGGAAGATCCCGGCGACGACCGTGAAGAGCAGCGCCTTGACCGCGACTCGCAGGCGCGGCTTGCGGATGTAGTCCTCGGCGATCGTCCTGACGCCGATCACGCCGTGGCTGAGGGCGAGGGCGAGAAGGGTCCAGTCGAAGAAGCGCCAGAGGGGGTTCGACCACCGGGTCTGGACGAAGGCGAAGTCGGTTTCGACGACGTCGTTGACGATGTGGGTGATCGCGAAGTGGATGAGCGCGAGGAACACCAGGATCAGCCCCGAGATCCGCATGTAGTACCACATGCGTGCCTCGGCGCGGTTGGGAGCGGCGCTGCTCTGGTCGCTCTCGGTGCCGGTCTCGTTCCTGTCCAGGGTCTGTGCCATCAGAACACCGGCTTGTGTGTGAAGAACGGCAGCATGATGACGATCCCGCCGAGGACGGTGACGACGGCCGTCACGGCGACGACGGCCCATGCGAGCTGCTTCTGACGCCTCACGGCCGCGTCGAAGAAGTCGACGGCGATGATCCGCAACCCGTTGAGGGCGTGGAACACGAGGGCGCCGAGGAGGCCGACCTCGAAGAGACGCAGGAGGACGTTCCCGTACACGGCATGGACCGTGTCATAGAGGTGTTCGCTGATCCCCGCGAGCGTCACGTCGACGACGTGCAGGAGCAGGAACATGAGGACGAGGAACCCCGTGACACGGTGCGCCGTGAAGGCCCACATGCCCGTCTTGCCCTTGTAGACCGTGCCTCGACTGAGCACCGCTGCCTCCGCTGGGTCCGCTCGCCCCAGAGCTCAATACCGGCGCACGCGTTTGCGTGCCTGCCATCGCTGCGTCACGCCCCACATCGAAGTCGACACGACGTAGAGGCCGAAGGCCATGATGCCCAGGGCAATGGCTCCCAGGACGATCAGGAAGAGCACCTGCGACGTTGTGATCGACTGCATCGTGTCGGTCCTCGGTGATCCTCTGGGCCGGTCCTGCGGCCTGCACCGGGGTTGGCGGCCCCGAGCGGCGTCACCGCCATCCTAGAAGTCGTCGCGCGGGCAGATGGAATCGCGGTCTGCTCAGCGGTGCGGTGCGAGAGCCCATTGTCGCAGGCATGCGGCGAGCTGATCGGCGGTGTAGGGCTTGGTCAGGACGCTGTCCATCCCGGCTTCCATGCACTCGGCACGGACGTCGGTCGTCGCTGACGCGGTGAGCGCCACGATCGCGATCTCACGCCCCGCGGCCGTCGACCGCAGCGTCCGGGATGCCTCGAACCCGTCCATGACGGGCATGTGGCAGTCCATGAACACGAGGTCGAACGTCCCTTGCTCGACGGCTGCCACCGCCGCGGCACCGTCGGGTACGAGCACGGGTGTGCACCCGAGGCGGCGCAGCATTCCCTCTGCCACACGACGGTTGACGGGGTTGTCCTCGGCGACGAGGACGCGGAGCTCGCCCAGTTCGGGATCGACTACCGCCTCCGGCGACTGCGCCGCTGCCGGTGCCGGTGCGGCAGCGCCCGCGGACTGCGCCGCCCGCTCGTCGATCGTGTGGCGGGTCAGGAACGCTCCCCGCCCCAGAGGGCCCATCGCCTCGGCGATGCAGTCGTCGGTAGCGCCCGCGAAGTAGGCGTTGAAGCCCGCTTCACGCGCGGTCGCGGCGTCGCCGCGGAGGCCTGCCGGCGGGCCGACGAGGACCAGCCTGATGTCGTCGTCCCGGGATCGCAGCCTCTTGGCCAGCATGCACGCGCGCTCGACCGCGGCTTCGCTGGAGGCGACGAGAACGAGCCCGTCGGCGTTCTCGCCGGCCACCGTCGTCTCGGCGTCCTCGAGCGACGTGGACACACGTACGGCGACGTGGCACCGCTCGATCGTGGCGATGCAGCGTGCCAGCGTCGCTTCGTCGTCACCGCAGATCACGGCTCGGACCGGCACGCGGGTCGCCGCCTCGAGCTCCGTCGCCTCTGCGAGCTCGAAGGGGATCTCGGCCCAGAAGGTCGAGCCTGCGTCCAACTCGCTCTCCGCCCCGACTCGTCCGCCCATCAGCTCGACGAGCTGGCGCGAGATCGCGAGGCCGAGACCGGTGCCGCCGAAGCGCCGCGTGGTCGACGCGTCGGCCTGAGCGAACTCCTCGAACAGGTGGGCTATGCGCTCGCCCGAGATGCCGATCCCGCTGTCGCGCACCTCGAAGCGGACCACGACCGTGCCCGGCCCGCGTCCGGCGACGACGGCGCGGAGCCCGACGTGGCCTGTGTCGGTGAACTTGATCGCGTTGGCGCAGAAGTTGTTGAGGACCTGTCGCAGCCGGCTCGGGTCGCCCATGACGCGGAGGCCGGCCACGTCGTCGTCGTCGACGAGGAGGTCGAGCCCCTTGGCCGACGCCTGCACCTCGAAGATGCGGACCGTGCCGGTGAGCACTCGCTGCGGGTCGAACGCGATGCGTTCGAGCTCGATCCTGCCCGCCTCGATCTTGGAGACGTCGAGCACGTCGTTGATCACCGACAGCAGCGCCGACGACGCGTCCTTGGCCGTCGCCGCGCACTCGCGGGCGCCGGGTTCGAGCTCCTCGTCCAACAGGAGCTCGAGCATCCCGATAACGCCGTTGAGCGGCGTCCTGATCTCGTGGCTCATGTTGGCCAGGAACGTCGACTTGGCGCGGCTCGCTGCCTCCGCCTCGTCCCTCGCCACCTCGAGCGCGGCGCGGTCGTGCTCGCGTGACAGCTCGGTCCCGACCCACTCGGCCATGAGGCGCAGCACGTCCTTGTCGGCCGGCCCGAACGGACCCGCAAGGGCACGGGTGCTCTGGAAGCAGAGCGTGCCGAAGGTCTCCCCGTTCACGAGCACCCTGCAACCCAGATAGGCCTCGGGCCCACCAGCGCGGCGCGCCGGGTGATCCGCCCAGTGCGACGCCGACGCGTCGTGCAGGGCGAGCGGTGCTCCCGATGCGAGCGCCATCCGGTCGAACGTCTCCGACAGCGGCCGCGCGGACCCTCGCTCCGGGCCGCGGTCACCGGTGACGACCTCCACTACCTCGAGGTCGTCGCCGCGCAAGCGCGTCAGGAGGCCCGTCTCGGTCCCGAACCGGCGGCACCCCATGTCGAGCAGCTCCGCGAGGCGCCCGGCGAGGTCGCCTTCGGACGTCGACAGCGAGTACAGCCCCCTGACCGTGCTCTCGTTGCGGCGCAGCTGGCGTTCGATGGCCTTGGTCTCGCTGATGTCGCGGAACACGATCACGGCCCCGGTGGGCTCACCGTCCTCGACCATCGGGCTCATCTGGAAGCTGACCTCGATCACGGACCCGTCCTCGTGGACGAACCTCGCATCGTCCGCGCGGGCACCGTGCGCGCCGCCGAGGACCTCGGCGAACAGCGATCGGGCGGCGTCGAGCTCGTCGGGGCTGAGGACTCCGAAGCCGAGCAGCTCCAGCGCCGGCAGGCCGAGAGCCTCGCTCTGGAGCCGGCCGAGCAGACGCGCGCCCGCCGGGTTCATGGCGACCACGACGCCGTCACGGTCGAGCACGAGAAGCCCCTCGGCGAGGGACGTGATGATCGTCTGCAGCTTGTCGCGCTCGGCCGCGAGGCGGCTCGCCGAGGAGCGGCGCAGGTCCTCGTAGAGGGAGGTCATCTCCTCCGACGAGATGCGCAGCGAGCGCTCCATCGTGTAGCGATCCTGGTCGGCCTGGGTGTAGGCGCGGTCGACGCGCTCGAGCAGTGCCCGCCAGGCCTCCGGCGAAGGCACCTCGTCAGGGCTGAGTCCCTGTCGGCGTAGTTGCCGCCTGAGCAGCGGATGTGTCATTTTGCAGGCCCGGAGCCTCAGGCTTCGCTGATGGTCGTGATCGTCATCGTCTGGTTGTGGAGGTCGCACGTGCCGTCGGTGAGCGGTGACAGCTCGCCGTAGGAGTAGAAGCCGAGCTGGGTCGCGTTCTGACCGACGGCGTCGAGGGTCGCTTCGATCTCGTCCTCGGTCCGCTCGCCGAGGACGAGCCTCCGGCCGACGCAGCTGATCGCGAGCACGAGCGTCTCACCCTGCTCACCGCCGGCCGCGGCGGCGATCCCGAGCTCGGCTGCCTCTCCGGCGCCGTCGACGAGACGGTCGAAGTTCGCCCTCATGAGCTGGGCCCGATATCCCGTGGGGACGTCCCCGGCGAAGGTCATGGACCGGGCGGAGTGGTCCACCGCCAGGATCGTGCGCACGAACGAGTTCGGGTCCGACGCCCCAGATCGCAACGAGAGGGGGAACAGCAGTGCGGATCCGGGCAGGTCGTCCGCCCGGTCGCCGAGGTAGGTCTCGTAGAGGTCGAGCGCAGGTATCCCGTCGAGCTCGTAGAGGACGTTCCCCTCGGACCCGGTGACGGTCCGCTCGGGACCGAAGATGTCCCACCCGCCGCGCGAGCCGTGCCCGTAGAGGACGTCGTTGCCGTAGAAGCCGACAGCCGTCGCCCATCCGCCGGCAGGTTTCCCCTGGTACACGACCCAGGTCCGCTCGAAGCGATCGGCGTCGCCGGCGAGTCCGCCTGTGACCACGACGCGCGGGTCGAGCACGGAGTTGACCCCCGCCGCCAGGGTGCTGCCGTTGACACCGAGCCCGTCGCAGAGGACGAACACTGCGCGCAGGTCGTCGGCGTCGAGCTGACGCGCCAACGCTCTCCCGGCTTCGAACGAGGCACCTGCATCCGAGACGGGGGCCGCGGCCAGGGCCAGGCCGGTGCGCCCGAACGAGGCCACCGCGGCAACGAGGGAGTCGTCGTGGAGACGGTCCCCGCAGATCTCACCGGCGGTCGAGCAGCCGATCACCACCGACCGCGGGTACGCGCCGCACAGCTGCGCCACCGGCGCTGGCTCGTCGAGGTAACCGGCACCACCGAAGACGACGACGAGGGTCTGCTCCGAGTCGGTGTCCGGGAACGGCTCGGACCAGCCCGAGGACGGGTCGTACCTGAGGGTCTGGACGTGCATTCCTGCATGCCTCCGCACGTGTCGGTCCCGCCACGGCAGCCAGGACCGTCATCTGTGCATCGGCACACGAGCTGCCGGGTTGAACCCGGTGTCAGGCAGGCGGAGACAGGGTGGATGCGGACAGGCGGGATGCCCATCCTCAACCGAGGTCGACGACCTCGAACTGGAGGACCTCCGAGCCCGAGCCGACGGGACCGGACGCGTTCGACTGGGCGTGGCCCTGGCCGAAGGCGCGGCTCGACATCCACGCCTCGAAGGACTCCTTGGCGTCCCAGTGCGTCATGACGTAGTACACGTCCCTGCCGTCGGCGGGACGGAGGAGCTCGAAGCCCTCGAATCCCGGCTGCTGGTCGACCTCGCCGGCGCGGGCCGCGAAGCGCTTCTCGAGCTCGGCTCCCGCGTCTCCGGGCACCGTGATCGCGTTGATGACTACGTAGCTCATGGGGTCGTCCTCTCGGCGCCGGAGATCGTCACCAGTGTGAGAGCTGGTCGAGAATCTCGTCGAGGGTCGGCGCGGCGGAGTCGCGGTCCGATGTCTGGGGGTCGGCAACCGGCCACTCGACACCGACGCCGGGGTCGTTCCAGCGGATCCCGCGCTCGGTGTCGTCCTGGTAGTAGGTGGGACCGACCTTGTAGGTGACGTCGGCACCGTCGCCGAGGACCACGAAGCCGTGAGCGAAGCCCGCAGGGACGTAGAGCTGGTGCATGTTGTCGTCGGAGAGCTCGGCGCCTACCCACTGACGGAACGTCGGCGACGAAGGCCGCACGTCGACTGCGACGTCGAATATCCGGCCGACCGACGCCCGCACGAGCTTGGCCTGGCCGGTGAGCTGGAAGTGCAGGCCGCGCAGGATCCTGGGTCCTGAACGCGAGTGGTTGTCCTGCACGAAATCCTCGGTGATGCCTGCAGCCTCGAAGTCGCTCTTGCGGTAGGTCTCGCAGAAGAAGCCGCGGGCGTCGCCGAACACCTTCGGCTTCACGAGGATGACGTCGGCGACCGCGAGGCGCTCGAACTCGAAACGGTCTGACAAGACGGCCTCCGCAACTCGACGACGGCTGGCAAACGGCGGCGCTCAGTCTTCCAGCCCCCGCACCGCGGTGCCAATGACGTGGGGACGCAGAACGACGTGACAGCGCGATCTGAGTCCCCACGTCGGCACGACGCACACACGTGGGGACGCAGAACGGCGTGACAGCGCGATCTGAGTCCCCACGTCGGCACGACGCACACACGTGGGGACGCAGAACGGCGTGACAGCGCGATCTGAGTCCCCACGTCGGTGCGAACGCGGGGAGGGGGCGGGCCCGCGGGCCCGCCCCCTCCCC
>JAIBAC010000161.1 GCA_019695375.1 Acidimicrobiia bacterium | reverse complement strand
GACGGGTGCCTGCTACACCTACGACGCAGCCAGCAACGCCTGGCAGGCGGTGTCAGGCGCGGGCGCGCAAGCCCGCATGATGATGAGCCTCGACGCGACCAACGACGGCCGGGCGGTCCTCTTCGGTGGGACCACCGTCGCCACGGCGGCCCCCAACAACCAGACCTGGATGATCACGCCGACGTCGGCGACCGCCGCAACATGGACGATGCGCACGCCCGCGGTGTCGCCGCCCGCGCGTGGCGGGCACGCGCACGTCGCGCTCGCCGACGGGCGCACCATGATCTTCGGAGGACGGGCAAAGGCCTACATGACCACGGGATGTGCGGTCGCGCGCAACCAGGCCGGTTGGATGCCGTGCCGGCTCGCCGACACGTGGATCTACGACCCCAACGACGGCCCCCAGGGCTCGTGGAAGCAGGTGACGACTCCGGTCGCACCGTCGGCGCGGGACTTCGCGATGTTGGCTCCGTACGGTCGCGGGGCGATCCTCTTCGGCGGCGGCGTCGACGACTGGTACCTGGGACAGCCCTCGACCAACGACGAGACGTGGTTCTTCGACCCGGGCACCGTCGACGCTGCCGGCAACGTCGTCGGCGCGTCCTGGCGCCTCATCGACGTCGCGAAGCCGGCGGACTTCACGTCCATGAGCCACGGATCGCTGACGGCGCTCGGTGGCGGCCTCTTCGTCCAGGCTGCGGGATACGAGACCCCGAGCACCTGCCAGCACTGCCAGCAGTACCGCGTCCTCGACATGGCGGCGTCGCCGGGGCCGCGCTGGGACGAGAAGATCACGCCCCCGTGGGGTGGACGCGACTACAGCCAGGCGTGGTCGGTGTCACCGGGGACGGCGGTCATGTTCGGCGGCCAGGGGAACCAGAACAACGAGTTCAGCGTCTGGGAGTTCCAGCTCGCGGGAGCCGTCTCCACCCCGGTAGCGTGCAACAACGGTCTCGACGACGACGGTGACGGTCTCGTCGACACCGCCGACGGGGGGTGTGCGGCGTGGACGGCCACGTCCGAGGGGTGAACACCGCCGTGTAGCCTGCGGCAGCGATGCTCGGCGCGTTCAACACCTTCTTCGGTCTGCTCACCCTGGTCTGCTGGGCCTTCCTGGCGATCACGGCAGTCTGCGCGATCGTGCGCGGAGACCTGTGGCGTTCGTGGCTGGACCTCGTTCGTCCGAACAGCCTCAAGGTCGCGGCCCTCGTCGCGGTGGTGGCGACGCTCGGGAGTCTCTACTACTCCGAGATCGCGCACTTCGTACCGTGCGAGTACTGCTGGTACCAACGCATCGGCATCTATCCGCTGGCGCTGATCCTCACCATCGCGGCCTTCCGCGACGACCGCGACATCCGTGTGTACGTGTTGCCGATCACCGCGATCACTGCTCTCGTGTCCGTCTACCACATACTCATGGAGCGGTGGCCGTCGGTGTTCGAGACGGAGTGCTCGACCACGGTGCCGTGCTCACTCATCTGGTTCGAGTCCTTCGGCTTCATCACGCTGCCCATGATGGCGCTCACGACCTCGGTCACCATCGGCGTGCTGATGATCTTGAGCGGCTCAAGCCGGGCCGGGGACGCCGATCTGGCCGTCGATGACGTCGACTAGCTCCTCGGGCGCCTCCAGGAAGAGCATGTGCCCACAACCCCGGAGGCGGCGCAGCGCTACGTCGAGGCGGTCGGCGAGATTGCGCCCGTTCTCGAAGGGGATCAGCGGGTCTGCGTCGCCGTGGACGACGACGGTGGGTACCGGAGCCGGCCCGAGGCGATCGTAGGAGTTCCAGCGCGACACGGCTGCGAACTGCGCCACGAAGCCCCGCATCGGCATCGGCACCTCGCGGCCGACCTCGAGCATGAGCTCGAATCTCTCGGGATGGCGGTCGAGGAACCCCGGCGCCGCGATCAGCTCGAACATGCGACGCGCCGACGCGACGGGGTCGTCGCGGTCGATCGGGTTGGCGAGCGCCGCGAGCGCCGAGGGATCGGGCGCCACGTACGGGGGCGCCGCAGGGTCGGAGGTCATGCCGTAGTGCGTCCCGAGCAGCGCCACCGAGCGGAGGCGGTCGGGGCACGTGACGAGGAGCTCCTGGCTGATCATCCCGCCCATGGACAGGCCGGCGAGGTGGAACGTGTCGAGGTCGCACGCGTCGGCGACTGCCAAGACGTCGGCCGCCATGTCGGCCACGGTCCACTCCACCCCGCGGGGCATGTAGGTGCCGCCCACACCGCGGTTGTCGACGGTGACCACGGTCCGGCCCCTGTCGACGAGACCCTCGGTGACGAGCTGCCACGACCGGCCGACGCCACCGAGGCCCTGGACGAGAACGACGGGAGGCCCTTCGCCATGGATCTCGTATGCGACCTCGACGTCTCCGTTGCTCACCTTCGGCATGCGGCCAAGGTAGCGGGCGCCGTGGCGCGGAGACCGCTAGCTCTGGGACCAGCGGATGACCTCGGACATGGCCTCGTCGGCGTTGTATCCGGTCGCTGCGGACTGCTTCGTCGAGACGAGCACCACGGCGCGGTGCGGTAGGGCCTGCCATGCCACGAACTCGAAACGTCCGTCGCTGTTGAGCACCTTCCCCTTGACGACGTCCTGACCGTCGATCTGGGTCTTCTCCACGTCCTGGACCTCCCCGGGACCCGAGATCAGGAACGTGAGCCGCGGGAGCAGGTCCGGGTCGACCGTCTTCGTGTCGCCTACCACCTCGTACACCGGCGCCGGGTCGACCTCCAGCGTCCGCAGTGCACCCGTCGCGCCCGCGAGCCAGCCGTCGAGGCCGAACTCCGATATGCGGCCCTGCATCTTGTCCTGCTCGAACGGCGCGAGCGGCTTCAGGAGCGAACCGGAGATGCGCGCCGGGATGAACCGGTCGGGGTCGTCGGGTGAGAGTGGGTTCCCGGCCGCGTCGACCGGTGCGCCGGGGTCGCGGGCGCAGCCCGCGACGATGACTACCGACACGCAGACGAGAGTCAGCGCGACGATGCGACGTGCAAGTGCTCCGGTGTGAGGCATCACGCGACCCTACGAGGCACTCGCGTCGTGCCACCAAACCGAGGTGCCGGCCGTGCGGCGGTCGACACCACCGGGCGGGGATGGGACAATCTGCGGCCGCCGCTGAGACCGTCTGGAGCCGCATGGATCGCGACCTATCGCGACAAGACCGGATCGGCGACCGTGACCGGATCGCAGCGCTGTCCCGTGTCGCCGGGACGGCCGCCGGTGGAGACGCCGTCGCTGCGGCACTGGCCGCGGTCGCGGACGAGGTCGTGCGTCTCGTCGCCGACGGATGCCATGTCGCTGTGCTCGCCGGTGATGCCGGCCGCCTGAACGCGGCGAGCGTTCGCCACCGCATCCCGGCTACAGAGTCGATCATGCGCGAGACGCTCGCTGCAGGCACGCAACCGTCGGAGCCGGGGCTGATAGCCGCGGCAGCGACAGCGGGGGTGTCGACGTTCGTTCCCGTGGTCGGAGCTGACTGGAAGGCCGAGCTCGGCGATGCCGGCCTGGGCAGCGTCGTGTGCGTTCCTGTGGTCGTCGACGGCGATGCCGTCGCCGTCCTCGTGGCGATGCGCGCCCGCGCGACGCCTGCGTTTCGGGACCGCGACCTCGACCTGCTCGACGAGATCGGCATGTGGACCGCACTCGTGCTGACCGGCGAGCGCACCACGAGGCCCACGGACGCGGCCGCGGGCGTCCAGACGCGGCGTGCCCTGCACGACCCCCAGACCGGCCTGCCCAACCGCATGCTGTTCCGCGAGCACCTGCACCACGCCTGTGCTCGCGGGACCCGCGCAGGGTCCTCACCCGCGGTGCTCGTCGTCGGGGTCGATGTCCCTGCACATGTGGCCGGCAGCTCGACGAACGGCACCGGCGACGCAGTCGTCACCGAGATGGTCAGGCGCACCTCGTCCGCCGTCGGAGCATCGGTGATCATGGGCCGCGTCGGGACCGACGAGCTCGCTCTCCTCTTCGAGGAGGTGGACGCGCCGGAGGTGCCGGTTCGCATCGCAGAGGAGCTCAGCGTCCTGCTCGCCGAGCCGGTCGACCTGGGCCACGGCGCTGTTGCCGTGACCGCCGGTATCGGCATCGCGTTCAGACGGCCCGACAGCAACGAGCCGCCGGGAGTCCTGCTCGACCATGCGACCAGGGCGGCGGACGCGGCGCGTCGCGACGGAAGCGGTAGGTGCGTGGTCTTCGACAGCGACGTGAGGGAGCTGGTGACGAGGCGGATGCGTACGGAGGCCGACCTCAGCCGCGCGTTGGCGGAGGGGGAGTTCATGCTCCTCTACCAGCCCGAGGTGCGCCTCCTCACCGGGGAGATCGTGGCCGTCGAGGCCCTGCTGCGGTGGCGGCATCCCGAGCGCGGTCTGTTGGAGCCCCGGGACTTCCTCCAGGCTGCGGAGGACGCTGGGCTGATGGTGCCCATCGGCGCATGGGCTCTGGAGGAGGCGTGCCGCCAGCAGGCAGAGTGGACGCGGCTGCGTCGTGGCCGCCCGACCCCAGCCGTCGTCGTCAACCTGTCGCCGCGTCAGCTCGGCGACGCGGACCTGGTGGCCGACGTGGCCGCCGTCATGGCCCGCAGCGGCATCGAGCCGGGTGCGCTCTGCCTCGACGTCACCGAGGCCGCGCTGGTCGACGACCCGGTGACAGCGCTCGCAGCCCTCCAGGCGTTTCGACGTCTCGGTGTCCGCGTCGCTGTCGACGACTTCGGCACCGGCTACGCGTCGCTCTCGATCGTGCGCAGCTTCCCGATCGACGCTGTGAAGATCGATCGGAGCGTGGTTGCCGGCCTCGCGACCGACCCGGCAGCTTCGGGTCTGTGCTCCGCGGTCATCGAGTTGGCGGCCGGATGTGGTCTGGACGTCAGCGCAGAAGGCGTCGAGACGCCCGGCCAGCGCGACTGGCTCGTCGCGGCCGGTGCCACGCGCGCTCAGGGTGACTTCTTCCGCGCGCCGTCCTCACCCGCGCAGCTCGGTCTCACTCTCGCACTCGTCCCGGATTGACCACCATCAATCAGGTGGCACGGATGGCGAGTGCGAAGATGTCGGCGGTGTCGGCGTCGAGGAGCTTGCGAACGGTCGTGACCGATCCGAGGTCCGGCTGGATCCTGTCGGGGTAGGTGAACGATGCCGCGATGCCCCACGGTGTCGCGCTGCCCGCCAGTTGGGCCGTCGATGCGACCACGCCGATGGTCTCGACGCCGAGAAGGGCCATCACCTCCGGTTGCCCCGGCAGCAGCGACATGTCGTCGTCGCGGTGCATCACCGCTGCATGACCGCCGAGCAGCAGGTCGGCGATGGGCAAAGCCGCCAGCGGGAGTCCGACGAGGCCCTCGGCGTAGGCCGAGCCCATCTGGTTGCGGGGCCTGCCCATCGCGTGCGCGAGCTCCGACATGTCACGCGACGGTACGAACACCATGCTGCCGTCGGCATGCATGACGTCCATCACCGCTCGCGCCAACTCCGAACACCGCCGTCGTAGCGCTGCGACGGCCGTCTGCCCCCTGTCGGCCACCCCAAGCTCCACCTTCTCGCGTCCCGCACAGGATTCTTCCAGACCCGAGGGTCTCGAGGCACGCCAGGCCGGGGCCGAACGGTGGTCAATCGAGCGTCAGCGTCGCCACGGCGTGTTCGATGACGTCGGCGAGAGCGTGTGGATCGGCGGAGCGAGCGATCAAGACGATGTAGCGGGTGGGCGCCTCGGTCTCGATCGTGTAGCGCATCTCTCCCGGCGATCCGGCGGACGCAGGATCCGACAGGGTGAGCTGGGTGTCGACGGCCGTGACCGGGGAGGGGAACTTCACATCCACCTCGACCGGCTTACCCGTCGTGCACCCGCCCGGTGGGCAGAACAACGAGCTGTTGCCGATCAGGGCGCCCATCAGTCCGGCACTCGTGGGCTCGGTCACGTCGGTCACCACGGCGAGGATGCCGCCGGTCGTGGCGGCCTTGTAGTCGTTGTATGTGGTCTCCACCGCGCCGGCACCGGTGACGTTCGTTCCGGCGGCACTGCTCGAAACATCGACCCTGGTGGTCCACTCGGCGGGGGCCTCGAAGCTGAGGCTGCCGTCCCTCGTCTGGACGATCTGCTGGCCCGCGGCTGCCTCGGGCTCTGGTTCTCCGCCAGGGGAACTGGTCTGCGCCCGCGACGGAGGTGGTCCGGTGGACGAGTCGGTTCCGACGATCGCGGCGAGAACAGCCGACACCACGATCGTGAGCCCGACCGCGATGATGACCACACCCGTGATCGCCACACCGGGCCTGGACGTGCGTGTTCGGGATGGCGACGCGGTCATCTCTCGGACCCGGAGCCACCGAGCACCTGTGCCCGTTTGGCTGCATGTTCCTCGACTGTGAGGAGCCCGCTGGCGTAGAGGTCGTCTAGCTGGGCGAGGACTGCCTTGGTCTCGGGCGTCACCGGCGGTGGCGTCGGTGGCGGTGCAGGCGGCGGTGCCGTTTCCGTTGAGGTGCTCTGCTGCCCGAGACCCGGCGAGGGTGCGGCTTGCGCATAGGGCGCGGACGGGTTCTGAGGAGTGGCGGTGGGCTCGGGGGCTGTGGCTCCCGTGTCCACCTCGGTGTCCTCCACCCGGCTCGTCACGAGCACGACGGCGACGAAGACGAGGCCGACGGTGACGAGGTACAGCAGTGCCGTACCCGGCCCCGGGCCGACGATCCCGCCTTGTGCGGCGCTGAACCCCCAGCCGTCGACGCCGAGGATGTCTGCCACGCCCGCAACTGTCAGGCCCAGCAGGAGGAACCCGGAAAGCGCTGCGGGCCGCGTGCAGACCACGACGAGCAGGGCGAGGACCACGAACGCAGCACCGGCCATGAAACCCGAGGTCTCCGAGAGGGAGGACGCGAGGCGGCCGAACTGCTCGTTGACGAGGATGTTCGAGGAGTCGAAGACCTTGGTGGTCGACATCGTCCACGAGAGGGCGAGCAGGGTCCCGAACAACCCGATCGCCCCCACCAACACGGGCGACTCGACGCGGCCCGAGGGGCGCCACGACCACTCACCTGCCCGGAACGCGAACACGAGCGCCATGGCGACCGCCGCGACGGCCGCGATGTTCGAGACCTGGCCGATCCAGAACCCGACCTCTACACCGCCGTCCTTGGCAGCGATTGTGACGTCGTCGAGGATCCCGGG
>JAIBAC010000160.1 GCA_019695375.1 Acidimicrobiia bacterium | reverse complement strand
CGCCCAGGACGCCGTACACGTCTGCGAAGGTCGAAGGTGCGTGGAACAGGTACTTGCCCGCCTTCACCTCAGGCGGCGTGTTGATCTTGCTGTAGAGCGAGAACGCCCAGGCGGACGTGATGACGCCTTTGTCGGCGAGTGCGTCGACGAGGTCGCTGCGGCTCATCCCGGCGGGGATCTCCAGAGCCACGTCGTCCCCGGGCGCTCCTGGGGGGTTGACCTGGCGCATGAACCACACACCGAAGCCCACCACGCCGAGCACGACCACGACGCAAGCCACGACGAAGACCCAAAACCCGGCCCCGCGACGCTTCTTGGAGCGATCGGGTTCGGGGCGGGCAGACAGCTGCTTCGACGCGCGTCGCGGTGACGGTGGTGCCGGGACCGCGGCGCGCCCATGCGCGCCATCCACGCCGGTGGGCGGACGCTGGACCACCTCCTCGAAGGTGTCCTCACCCTGGTCGGCCTCCCCGGGTGCCGGCGGCGGCGCCGCCGGTGAGTAGACGAACGCCGGTGGCGGGAACGTCACCTCGTCGGGGGCGCGACTGCCCGCCGTGGCGTCCGCAGTGGACCCTCCGGTCGTCTCCATACCTACTCCGCCGCCTCCGCGTTGGACCGATCCAAGAAGCTCTGAAGGATGACGGTCGCTGCCATGTGGTCGATGTTGCCACGTCGTCGACGCGAACTCGCGCCCATCCGGGCCGCGGCGTCGGTCGCGATCCGTGTCGTGAACCGCTCGTCCCAGAAGTGGAGCGCGACATCGAGCTCCGCCGCCAGTTCGACGGCCTCGCCACGCACCGCCTCCGCCTCGGGGCCCGCACTGCCGTCGGTGCGCAACGGCAGACCGACGACCATCTCGCACGGGCGGTGCTCGTCGAGGATCGGCTGCACGGCATCGGCGAGGGGGACGCCGCGTTCACGCACCAGGACCTCCACCGGTACCGCGACGCGGCCACCGGGATCGCTGACCGCGACCCCGACCCGCCGCTCGCCGACGTCGAGGCAGACGTAGCGCACTGGCTGATCAGCCGGCCCAGCCGGCCAGCGTCGTGCGCGCGACCTCGAGGGCCTCGTCCACCCGTGTCCCGTCGCGTCCGCCCGCCATCGCGACATCGGCGTTCTTGCCTGTACCTCCGCCGACGACGGCGGCAGCGGGACGTACGACGTCGGCCGCAGACAGGCCGCGATCCTGCAGTTCCTTGCTCACCGCACCCACAAGGGACGCCTTGCCGCCGAACGCGGCCCCGAGGACCACCGCCGCGGGACGCAGCCTCTGACGCAGGTCCGTGGCGAGGCGCTGCAGCTCCTTGGGGTTCGCGGCGGCGTCGTGGCGCACCACGAGCGCCTGGCCTCCACCGGGGAGATCGAAGGCGTCCGCGACGAGCTCGGCCGCCGCCGAGGACGCCAGCTTCGCCTGTGCGCCGCGCAGCTCCTTGTGGGCTTCATCGAGCTCACCGAGGCGTTTCTCCACGGCGCGGGGCACCTCGTCGGCGGTCGTGTGGAGCATCGCTGCCGCATCGCCGAGGAGGCTGCGACGGCTCTGGAGCCACGCGTACGCGCCCGGTCCTGCGAGAGCCTCGATGCGCCGCAGGTTCGATCCGATCGACGACTCCGAGACGACCACGATCGGGCCGATCTCACCGAGGTTCGAAACGTGTGTGCCGCCGCAGAGCTCTCTCGAATGACGGCCTGCCTCCAGCACCCGGACGCGGTCGCCGTACTTCTCACCGAAGAAGGCGATCACCCCGGCGGCGTCGGCCTCGGCCTTGGTCGTCTCGTAGTTGGCGACCGGTTCGGCGCTCAGGACCTCGGCGTTGGCGAGGTCCTCGATCCGGCGCAGCTCGTCAGGCGTGACCGGCTGGTAGTGGCTGAAGTCGAAGCGGAGCCGGTCGGCCTCGACGAGCGAGCCCTGCTGGCGCACGTGCTCGCCGAGCACCTCGCGCAGCGACCAGTGGAGCAGGTGGGTCGCGGTGTGGTGGCGGCGGATCCCGCGGCGGCGTTCGGCATCGACGTCGAGGCGCACCTCGTCGCCGACATGCAGCACTCCCTCGACGACGGAGCCGATGTGGCCGATGAGGCCCGAACGTGGCGCCTGCGTGTCGAGGACGTCGATGCGCACGTGGTCGCCGCTGATCGCGCCGGTGTCGCCGACCTGGCCGCCTGCCTCGGCGTAGAACGGTGTGCGGTCGCAGAACACGACGACGTCGGTGCCCTCCCGCGCCGATTCGACCGCACGCCCACCTGCGACGATGCCGACGACCGTGGCGAAATCCGACGTCGTCTCGTAGCCGACGAACGCTTCGGCGCCGGTCGCGTCGGCGATGTCGCGATAGGCACCTTCGGCGCCGGTCGCACCCTGGTCGTCGTGGCGCGCCGCACGGGCACGTCGCTGCTGGGCGTCCATCTCGGCCGCGAAGCCTTCGAGGTCGACGTCGACACCACGCTCGGTGCTGATCTCGCGGGTGAGCTCGACCGGGAAGCCGAACGTGTCGTGCAGCTTGAACACCACGGGTCCGGGGAGGCGGTCGCCGTCGCCGAGGTCACCGAAGGCGGCGTCGAGCTGCGTGAGCCCGCTCTTGAGCGTCTGGCGGAAGCGCGCCTCCTCGTTGGCGAGGATCTCCTTGGTGGCGTCCTGACCGCGTTCGAGCTCGGGGTAGGCGCCGCCGAGCACGCCGACGACCTCGTCCGCGAGGACCGGCATGATCTCGTCCTCGATCCCGAGGAGCCACGCGTGGCGCACGGCACGCCGGATGATGCGCCGCAGCACGTAGCCGCGGTCCTCGTTCGTGGGGAACACGCCGTCGGTGATGAGGAAGGTCGCCGACCGCGCGTGCTCGGCGAGGATGCGCAGGCTCATGTCGGCTTTCGCGTCGTCGCCGTAGGCGATGCCCGCCGTCCGCTCCCCCACCGCGAGCACGGGCCGGATCGAGTCGACCTCGAACACCGACGCGTGACCACCGATGACGGCGGCGAGGCGTTCGAGGCCGGCACCGGTGTCGATGTTGCGCTGGGGCAGGTCGCCGAGGATGTTGCCGTCGTCGTCACGCAGGTACTGCATGAACACGAGGTTCCACACCTCTACGTAGCGTTCGTCGTCGACGGCGGGGCCTCCGTCGGACCCGAATGACGCACCCTTGTCGTAGAAGATCTCGCTGCACGGCCCGCACGGACCGGCTGCCCCCATCGACCAGAAGTTGTCCTCGTCGAAGCGTTGGACACGATCGGGCGCCACGCCCACCGAGTCGATCCAGATCGCGGCGGCTTCGTCGTCGTCGACGTGGACGGTGACCCAGAGGTGCTCGGGGTCGAAGCCGAAGCCGTCGGTGACGAGCTCCCACGCCCACGGGATCGCCTGGTCCTTGAAGTAGTCGCCGAGGCTGAAGTTGCCGAGCATCTCGAAGAACGTGAGGTGGCGGGCTGTGACGCCCACGTTCTCGATGTCGGTGGTCCGGGCGCACTTCTGCACGCTCGCGGCCCGCGGGTAAGGCGGTGCCTCCTCGCCGACCATGTACGGCTTGAACTGCACCATCCCCGCCGTGGTGAGCAGAAGGCTCGGATCGACCGGGATCAGCGAGGACGACCCCACGATCCGGTGCTCGCGCGCGGCGAAGAAGTCGAGGAAGGTCTTGCGGATCGCCGCGGTATCCATGGCGCTGACAGGCCGGGCTTGCATCGCCCAACTTTAGTGGTCGCCGCAGTCCCGCCCCCCGGGCTCGGCCGGCGGATTCAGTTCACGCCGCGGTCGCTGCCCTCCCAGTACGGCTTGCGCAGCTCGCGCTTGAGCGGCTTCATCGCACCCGACATCGGCAACGGCTCCGAGCGCAGCTCCATCGACTTCGGCACCTTGTATCCGGCGATGGTCGTGCGGGCATGGCGCATCAGCTCGGCGGTGTCGGGCTCGGCACCCGGCTGTGGCACGACGATCGCGTGCACCTGCTCACCCCATGTGTCGTGGGGAATGCCGATCACGGCGACCTGCAGCACGTCGGGGTGGGTCGCGATCGCGTTCTCCACCTCTATCGAGTACACGTTCTCACCACCGGTCACGATCATGTCCTTGACGCGGTCGACGAGGTACAGGTGGCCTGTCTCCGAGAGCAGGCCCATGTCGCCGGTGTGGTACCAGCCACCCGCGAACGCCTCCGCGGTCGCGTCGGGCTTGTTCCAGTACCCCTCCATGAAGTTGCCTCCCATCGCGCACACCTCGCCCTCGGTGCCTCGGGGGAGCACCTCGCCGTCAGGGCCTTGGATCGACAGGACCACACCGTGCACCGGCCGGCCCGCGGACCTCAAGAGGTCGCCACCGCGTTCGTGGTCGGCGGGTGAGAGCACCGTCAGGACGGCTGCCGCCTCGGTCATCCCGTACGCCTGGTACAGGTCGAGGTCGGGCAGGTCCTTCTGGATCCGCTGCAGCAGCCCCAACGGCATCGGCGACGCGCCGTAGGCGAGCTTCGTGAGTCCCGCCATGCGCGCCGGTTCATAGCTCTCGTGCGCCATGGTGAGGGCGATCATCGTCGGCACCATGACGGTGAAGGTGATCGCGTGCTCCTCGATCGCAGCGAGCACGGCGCCGGGTTCGAAGAACGGCAGGATCGTCGTGCAGCCCAACCCAGCCGGCGTCGCCATCACGATCCCGATCGCGGCGGCGTGGAACATCGGCGTCTGCAGCAGGCAGCGGTCCTCGGGGCTGAGCGCGAACGACATCGCAGCGTGGTAGGCGTTGAGGACCTCCGCACGCTGGGACGTGAGCACGCCCTTGGGCAGGCCCGTCGTCCCTCCTGTGTACATCAGGATCGCGGCGTCGGACTCGTCGCCCTCCGCCGGCACCCGCGGCTCCCCCGCCGCGAGCAGGTCGTCGTAGCGGACGTCGTGGGGGAAATCTCCCGGCCCGATCGCCACGACCGTGCGCAGAGACGCCACCTCGGCGCGCACGTGCTCGACCACGTGGGCGAAGGCGGCGTCGACGAAGAGGACCTCGGTCTCGGAGTCGTCGAGGATGTACGCGACTTCTGCGGGTGCGAGACGCAGGTTGAGCGGGTTCATGAGTCCGGCGCCGAGCAGTCCCGCGTGGTACAGCTCGAGATACATGTGGCTGTTGGCAGCGAGGACCGCGTACCGCCTGGTCTTGTCGAGCCCGAGTTGGGATCGCATCGCGTCGGCGAGGCGGAGCACGCGGTCGCCGTGCTCACCGACCGAGGCGCGGTAGGAACCGCAGGCGACGCAGTCGCGTTCGGCGTCGCGTTCCATCGCTGGCAGGAAGGTGCGTGCGAACACCAGTTCCTTCATCATCGGCGTCGTCCCCGTGCTCACCGGCGGCTGGTTAGCTTGACTCGCGTCAGTCTCGCACAGGCCCCGGGGAGCTGCATGCCGCCCGCACCCGCAACCAGAGTCGAGATCGCCGGGCGCGAGCTCGGCCTGTCGAACCTCGACAAGGTCCTCTACCCGCGGTCGCAGACGACCAAGGCGGAGGTGATCGACTACTACGCCCGCGTCGGCAAGTGGATGCTCCCCCACCTACGCGGGCGCCCAGTCACGCTGCGGCGCTTCCCCGACGGCGTCGGCGCAGAGGGGTTCTTCGAGAAGAAGTGCCCCAAGCACCGGCCCCAGTGGGTGCAGACGAAGACCGTGCGCACGTCCAAGATCGTCGACCACTGCCTTCTCGAGGAGCCCGCCGCCCTCGTCTGGACGGCGAACCTGGCAGCCCTCGAGCTGCACGTGCCGATGGGACGTGTCCCCGACATCGCGTGTCCGACCGGGGTCGTGTTCGATCTCGACCCCGGTGCACCGGCAGGCATGGAGGCGTGCGTCGAGGTCGCGCTGGTGCTGCGTGACCTCCTCGCCAACGCCGGACTGCGCGCGGTCGTCAAGGGCTCAGGATCCAAGGGACTGCATCTCGGGGTGCCCCTGAACACGGCCACGAACTTCGACGCGACGCGGGACTTCGCGGCAGCGGTCGCGCGGCTGCTCACCACGCACATGCCCGACAGGGTGACCGACGTGATGTCGAAGGCTCAGCGACCCGGCAAGGTCTTCATCGACTGGAGCCAGAACACGTTCACCAAGACCACAGTCTGCGCCTATTCGCTGCGCGCCACCGAGGTCCCGCACGTCTCGGCACCGCTGACATGGGCGGAGGTCGAGGCGGCAGCAGCGGGCCCGGCCACCGAAGCGGCGCAGGCGCTGACGTTCGGCCCCGCCGAGGTGCTGGCGCGCTGCGAGGCCGACGGCGATGCCTTCGCCGGCTGGCTCGAGTGGGAGCAGTCGCTGCCGGAGCTGGCATGACCGCACCCCTCCCCGGGCCGCTCGCGCCGATGCTGGCGACGCCGGGTCCGATGCCGGCCACCGCCGACGGATGGTCCTTCGAGGTCAAGTGGGACGGGATGCGAGCGGTGGCGCATTGCCGCGACGACGGCACGCTGACGGTGCGGAGCCGCACGCTGCGCGACGTCACCGCGCAGTGGCCTGAGCTCGCGTCCCTGGCGGCGGCGGTCCCCGGAGGCGCCGTCCTCGACGGCGAGCTGATCGCCGTCGACGATTCGGGACGGCCGAGCTTCGAGCGCCTCCAGCCCCGCATGCATGCGACACCGGCGACGGCCCGTGCCGCGGCTGCACTCCACCCGGTCGTCTACGTCTTGTTCGACGTGCTGTGGCTCGCAGGCGAGAACATCTGCACGCGGCCCTACGCCGAGCGACGCGAACGCCTGTCCGCCCTCGGCCTCGACGCTGCCGCCTGGCGCACCCCCGGCACCCTCACAGCGGAGGACCCGGCCACCATCGAGTCCGCTGTGCGCGGGCTCGGCCTCGAGGGCGTGGTCGCCAAGCGGACCAGCTCGACGTACCGGCCCGGAGAGCGATCGCCGCATTGGCGCAAGGTGAAGTTCCTCCTGTCCCAGGAGTTCGTGGTCGGCGGCTGGACCGAGGGCCTCGGCGCTCGCACGGGCAGCATCGGCTCGCTCTTGCTCGGCGTGCACGACACCGGCACCGACGATCCCGGCCTGCGCTACTGCGGTCGTGTGGGCACCGGCTTGAGCGACGCCGAGCTCGACCACCTCGCCGCAACCCTCGCACCACTCGCCGTCGACGCCTCCCCTTTCACCGCTGACGCGCCGCGAAGCACCGGCCTGCACTGGGTCCGCCCCGAGGTCGTCGTCGAGGTCGCCTTCACCGAGTGGACGGCCGCAGGGGTCCTGCGCCAGCCG
>JAIBAC010000159.1 GCA_019695375.1 Acidimicrobiia bacterium | reverse complement strand
GACGGCGGCGGGCGCGGACGCCGACGACGAGGACGACCGCGCCTGCGAGCAGCACGACGGCTACGACGATCTGGGCTCTCACGACTCGAACAAGCCCTTCTCCTCCGCGTACCGGTACTGCTGCACGAGGATGCACGCGACGTCGTCGGGCGCGAGGTCGATGCCCTCGCTCGCGGCGATCTCGAGGCAGAGGACCGCGACCAGCTCGGCGTCATCCGCAGGCTGGTCCTCGGCCGCTAGGGCGCGCTGGGCGTCGATGACGGTTGCGACGTCGCCGAGGGACACGCGCCGCTTCACCGACCGCGCGAGGTTGCCCCACACGTAGCTGATCGCCTCGTCACGGTCGAAGCCGATGATCTCCTCGCGGCGCCTGCGCACCAGGATCACGACCACGGCGACGACCGCGGCCACGAACACCAACGCGAACGGCAGCACCGCCCACCCGAACGGAGTGACGGTCACCGCGATCATGTCTGTCCTCGGGGACCGGGCGCGTCACCACAGCCGGCCCCTCGCCCGAGGCCGTCCGCGTCAGAGCCCGATGCGCTGGGCGAGGATCTCGCGGTGGTAGGTGGCATCGCCGAAGAGGATCTCCGACGACTTGGCGCGCTTGAAGTACAAGTGCGCATCGTGCTCCCACGTGAAGCCGATACCGCCGTGGATCTGGATGTTCTCGGCAGCGCAGTGGAAGTAGGCGTCGGAGCAGTACGCCTTGGCCAGGGGAGCGACGGTGAGGAGCTCCTCGTTGTCCTCGGCGGCGGCCCAGCCGGCGTAGTAGGCGGCCGAGCGGGCCGACTCGACCTCGAGCAGCATGTCGGCGCACTTGTGCTTGATCGCCTGGAACGAGCCGATCGGACGCCCGAACTGCACGCGGACCTTGGCGTAGTCGACCGACATGTCGAGGCACATCTGCGCGCCGCCGACCTGCTCAGCCGCGAGCGCGACGCAGGCGAGATCGAGGGTCTTGGACAGCGTCTCCCAACCGGAGCCGGCCGCGCCGAGGCGGTTCGCGGCCGGGACGCGGACGCCGTCGAGCTTGATCTCGGCCTGCTTGCGGGTCATGTCCATCGTGTTGAGCGCCCGCCGCTCGACGCCTGCGGTGTCGGCAGGCACGACGAAGAGATCGACGCCCGCGTCTCCCTCGCTGCCGGGCTCGCGCGCGGCCACGATCAACAGCGACGCGGTGGCGCCGTCGATGACGAAGCTCTTGGTGCCGTCGATGACGACCTCGTCGCCGTCGGCTGTCGCGGTCGCGGCGATGCCCGACGCGTCCCACTTGCCCGACGGCTCCGTGTAGGCGACCGTGGCGATCGTCTCACCGGCCGCGATGCCGGGCAGGTGCTCGAGCTTCTGCTCCTCCGTCGCGCCCACGAGGAGGGCGTTGGCCGCGAGGCAGACCGTCGAGAAGAACGGGGCGCAGAGCAGGGCGCGACCCATCTCCTCCATGACCGCGATCAGCTCCACGTAGCTGAATCCCGACCCGCCGTACTCCTCGGGTATGTGCAGCGACGGCCATCCGAGCTCGGTGCCGATGCGCGACCAGACCTGCGGGTCGTAGCCCGTGTCGGTCTCCATGAGAGTCCGCACCGCCTCGGACGCGGAGTAGTTCTCGAGGAACTGCCGCGCGCCCTTCTTGAGCTCTTCCTGCTCCTCCGTGAAGGCGAAGTTCATCAGACCCCCTGTGCGAACCTGGCGAGCAAGTGCATCAGCGCTGCGTATTCTTCTCGGGCTTCGGTTCCTTGGGCAAGCCCAGCAGTCGCTCGCCGACGATGTTGCGCTGAACCTGCGACGTGCCGCCCCAGATGGTCTCCGAGCGGGCGAACAGGAACGCGAACTGCTGCGACGTGACGCGGTAGCCGTCGCCGACGACGAGCGCCTCGGGCCCGCGGAGGTTCACTGCGAGGTTCGTGACCCACTGGTGGTACTCGGACCAGAAGAGCTTGTTCAGCGAAGGGTGAAAGCCCGAGCCCGCCTCGTCGAGATCGGCACCGGCCGTTGTGAGCGCCGTGAGGGTCCGGTACGCGTTGGCGCGCATGATCGCGACCTTGGTGTGAGCCGCCGCGAGGTCGCGCCGCACGACGGGGTCGGCGAGGAGACCGCGTGCGCGTGCCGACTCGACGATCTCGGAGAGCTCGCGTTCGTAGGTGAGGAACTGCGTCGTGACCGAGGATCCGCGCTCGAAGCCGAGCGTCGTCATCGCGACCGCCCAGCCGTTGTTCTCCCCACCGACGACGTTCGCGGCGGGACAGCGCGCCTCGTCGAAGAAGACCTCGTTGAACTCGTCGGTGTTGGTGGGCTGCAGCAGCGGCCGCACGGTCACGCCCGGCTGCTTCATCGGCACCAACAGGAAGCTGATCCCCTTGTGCGGGGCCGCGTCGGGATCGGTGCGCGCGAGGCAGAAGCAGTAGTCGGCGAACTGCGCGTTGGTGGTCCACACCTTCTGGCCCGATACCACCCACTCGTCGCCGTCGCGCACGGCCCTGGTCGCCAGCGACGCGAGGTCGCTTCCCGCGTTGGGCTCGCTGAAGCCCTGGCACCAGAACTCCTCGCCGCGCAGTATCGGACCGAGGAAGCGCTCCTTCTGCGCTTCGCTGCCCCACCTGATGATCGTGGGGCCGAGCAGCGTCTCGGCCAGGAAGTTGGCGACCACCGGCGCGCCGGCAGCGACGAGCTCCTCGTGGAACACGACCTGTTCGAGCAGCGACATCCCTCTGCCGCCGTGCTCCTCGGGCCATGCGATCCCCTTGTAGCCGGCGTCGTAGAGGCGCCGGTCCCACTCGCGCAGCCACGGGTGGTCGGCGCCGGCCGCGGGGTTGTCGAGGTTGATGTCGCCGACGCGGTCGCGCCAGTCCGGGTCGAGGTTGTCCTCGAGCCAGTTGCGGAACTCGATGCGGAACTTCTCGGCTGCTTCGCCGTAGTCGAAGTCCATGTGGTTCTCCGTGGTGGTACTCGGGGAGGTGGTCGGCCCACGGGCCGCGAGCAGTGCCTGTCTCCGCCGTGGCCTTCGGCACCCGCGTTCTCGGGGACGCGGCGCGGAGCCATATGAAGATACCGGCCAACTTGACCGCTTGGTCAAGTCTAGCCGGCGCCCATGCCGGCGGGCCGGCGCGCCTCCCGCTCGAGGCGGTCGAAGACAGGTCGTGCGATGGGGTCGATCGTGCGGATCCCGTCCTCGAAGAGCCGCACGAGGCTCTGCTCACCCTCGGTCTCCATGAAGATCGCGAGGGCGGCGTCGAAGACGCCGCTGATGGAGCCCATCACCAGGCGGACCCCGATCGCCGCGTCACCGGAGAGGCCGAGCTCGTCGAGAACGAGGCCGAACAGGCGCGTGTGCAGGTCCGCCTGCAGGAGGAGGACGCGAGCGGCGAGGACGGGTGTCGAGAGCACGATGCGGTTGCGCTCGACGACGAAGTCGCCGCGCTCCTCGAACTCACGGCACATCTCGGTGCCGACGCTCATGAGGACGTCGAAGAGCGGGGTGTCCCCGCGACCGGACACCGCCTCGGTCATGCGCTCGATGAGGTCCGTGAAGTCGGCCTCGAGCACCTCTTCCTTGGATGCGAAGTAGCGGAAGAACGTGCGGTAGGAGACGTCGGCCGCCTCGGCGATCTCCTCGACGGTCGTGTTGTCGTACCCCTTCTCGCCGAAGAGGCGCACTGCCGCCTCCTGCAGGGCACGGCGGGTCTGCTGCTTCTTGCGCTCCCGGAGACCCACGCGGGCTGTGGCGGCCACGGCGTCAATCTACCACCCGCCGCGAGAATGACATCATCTGCCATCTTTCATAATGTGCCAACTCTCCTGTATCGTGCCTGCACCTCCGGCTTTGCAGCACCCCTCCATCTAGGAGTCCGCATGTCGCGCATGCTCGATCGCCTTGGCCGATTCGCCGCCCGGCGCAGGTGGTGGGTGCTCGGGACGTGGGTCGTGATCGCGGCGCTCGCCGGCACCCTCGCCACGACGCTCGGCGGCCAGCTCACCGACAACTTCTCGATCCCCGGCACCGAGGGTCAGACGGCCGTCGACCTGTTGCGGGAGCGCTTCCCGACGCTCGCGGGCACCGACGCCCGCGTCGTGTTCCACTCCGGCGAGGGGCGTCTCGACGAACCGGAGCGCCAGCAGGCGATCAAGGCCGCGCTGGCCAGCGTCGCCACCCTGCACGCGGTCACATCGGTCGAGGACCCCTTCGCGGAGACTCGGCCGCAGTTGTCGCCGGACGGCACGATCGCCTACTCGACCATCCAGTACTCCGAGCAGCCCGGAGAGCTCGGCAAGGAGGCGGTCGAGGACCTCGACGCGGCCGTGGAGCCGGCCCGCGCCGCCGGCATCGAGGTCGAGCTGGGCGGCACGCTGCCCATGACCAACGACCAGTCCGAGAGCGGATCGTCGGAAATCGTGGGCGTCGTCGCCGCGATCGTGATCCTGCTCATCGCGTTCGGCTCCGCCGTCGCCATGGGCCTGCCGATCGTCGCGGCCCTCTTCAGCCTCGGCGTCGGCGTGTCGCTGATCACGATCGCCGCCGCCCTCATCGACGTGCCCACGGTCTCGATCCAGCTCTCGATGATGATCGGTCTCGGCGTCGGCATCGACTACGCGCTGTTCATCGTCACGCGCCATCGCCAGAACCTGATCGCGGGCATGGACGTGATCGACTCGATCGGCCTCGCCAACGCGACCGCCGGCCAGGCCGTGATCTTCGCGGGCGGCACGGTCGTCATCGCCATCCTCGGCCTCTGGCTCGCGGGCCTGCCGGCGATCGGGATGATGGCGACCGCGACGGCCCTCGTCGTGGCCCTGACCGTCGTCGTCGCGATCACGTTGCTGCCGGCGCTGCTCGGCTTCGCAGGGCACAACGTCACGCGCTTCGGGATCCCGGGCCTGCAACCGAAGGACGAGGCCGGCGAGCGCTCGGTCTGGCGTCGCTGGGCCGAGGCCGTGTCGCGCCACCCGTGGCGCTACCTCCTGTCGAGCACCGTGGCCCTCCTGCTGCTCGCGACACCGGTGCTGTCGATGCGCCTCGGCCAGATCGACGCCGGCACCAAACCCCACGACGACACCCAGCGCCGCGCCTACGACCTGCTCGCCGAGGGCTTCGGACCCGGCTTCAACGGCCCGCTGATGGTCGTCGCCGATGTTCCCGCCACCACCCCCCACGACGAGGCCGTCGCGGTCCTGACGCGCCTGACCGAGGCCGCCAAGGCCGACCCCGACGTCGTCGCCGCGGTTCCGCCGCAGTTCAACGAGACCGGCGACGCGGCGGTGATGCCGGTGGTGCAGCGCCCTTCGCCCCAGGATCAGGCGACCGCTGACCTCGTGCACCGCATGCGCGACGAGATCGTCCCGACCGCCGTCGCCGGCAGTGACGTCTCCGTGTACGTGAGCGGGACCACGAGCGTGTTCATCGACCTCTCCGACCGCATCGGGCAGCGCCTGCCGATCTTCATCGCCGCCGTCGTGCTGATGTCGTTCGTGCTGCTCACGGTCGTGTTCCGCTCCCCCGTCATCGCCCTGAAGGCCGGCGTCCTCAACGTGCTCGCCATCGGCGCGTCGTACGGCGTCGTCGTCGCGATCTTCCAGTGGGGCTGGGCCAAGGGCATCGTGGGTCTCGAGGAGACGATGCCGATCGTCGCCTTCATCCCGATGATGATGTTCGCGATCCTGTTCGGCCTGTCGATGGACTACGAGGTGTTCATCCTCTCGCGGGTGCGCGAGGAGTACCTGCGCACCGGCGACAACGAGGCCAGTGTCGTGACCGGCATCGCATCCACGGCGCGGGTGGTCACCTCGGCCGCGCTCATCATGATCGCCGTGTTCGCGGGCTTCGCCCTCAGCGACGAGCCGATCCTCAAGATGATGGGGATCGGGCTCGCGGTGGCGGTCCTCCTCGACGCGACGGTCGTGCGGATCGTGCTCGTCCCCGCGAGCATGGCGCTCCTCGGCGACGCCAACTGGTGGCTGCCCCGCTGGCTCGACCGCATCCTGCCCCATCTCAACATCGAGGGCGAGGCGCCGGCCGCCGGCGACGGCGCAAGCACCGAACCGCGCGGGGACCGCCCCGCGACCGGGCCCGATCGCGACCCCGAGCGGGTGCCGATCGGGTAGGTGCCATCAGGCCACTTGTTATTAGGGCATCCTTACTCTTGGCCAAAGGGCGGGCGAGGCGATAGTTTCGGTACACCGCGACGTCAGGAGCTGCGCGTGACCGAGACCCTCCCGGCCGGGACCCACCCCAAGACACCACCGACCGAGAAGATGCCCGGCCACATGCTGTTGGCCAGGCTCGGCAAGAAGGTGCTGCGACCTGGCGGGCTCGAGCTGACCGAGCGCATGCTCGCGGCCCTCGCGATCGGACCCGACGACGACGTCGTCGAGTTCGCGCCCGGCCGCGGCGCCACGGCGCGCCTCGCGCTCGCAGGCCACCCGCGCTCATACGTGGGCATCGAGGCCGACGCCGCATGGGCAGCGCGGCTCGCCGAGACGTTCGCCGGTGACGCCTCGGTGCGGATGGAGCACGCCAACGCAGGGGCGACCGGCCTCGCCGACGCGACCGCGACGGTGGTCTACGGCGAGGCGATGCTCACGATGCAGTCGACCGAGCAGAAGGCCCGCATCGTGTCCGAGGCGTGCCGCGTGCTCCGCAGCGGGGGCCGCTACGGGATCCACGAGCTCTGCATCGTGCCCGACGGCATCTCCGACGACGCGAAGGCCGCCATCCGCCGCGATCTGTCCCTGTCCATCCACGTCGGCGCCCGCCCGCTGACCGAGGCGGAGTGGCGCGAGCTCTTCGACGAATCGGGCCTCACCATCGAAACGGTCGAAGAGGCCCCCATGCACCTGCTCGAGCCGCGCCGCGTCGTGCGCGACGAGGGCCTCTGGCGCAGCCTCGGGATCGCGCGCCGCGCCCTCGGCGACCGCGCCGCCCGCAAGCGCATCCAAGAGATGCGCAAGGTCTTCCACAAGCACGCCGACAACCTCGCGGCCGTCGCGATGGTCGCCGTGAAGAGATGATGCACACACGCGTCGACGCCGCAGCCCACGCGAGGAGGAAGCCACGGAGGCGCTGGTGGATCGCAGCCACCGCGGCCGGCGTGGTGCTCGTCGCCGCGGGGGTCGCGGCGTTCGTGCTGTGGCCGCGGGGCGGAACCGCGATCACCGAGGAGCAGGCCCTCGAGGCGTTCAAGTCCGAGACCGGCTACGACGACGGGTCGCTGCTGCCCGGCGGCGACGCGGCCGGCGCGGACGCCACCACCGCGACGACGGTGCCGCCCGCCGGCGACACCGCCGCCGCCGGCGGAGACCTC
>JAIBAC010000158.1 GCA_019695375.1 Acidimicrobiia bacterium | reverse complement strand
CGAGGCGGTCGGCGACCGCCTCGAGGTCCTCGTCGACGGCGGGGTGCGCAGCGGCCTCGACGTCGTCGCGCTGCTCGCCCTCGGCGCACGCGCATGCCTCGCCGGCCGCGCGTGGGCATACGCCGTCGCCGCCCGTGGCGAGAAGGGCGTCGACCACGTGCTGCAAATCATGCGCCAGGAGATGCTCGTCGCCCTCGGCCTCACGGGCTTCACCGACGTGGCCGACGTCGACGCCACCGCGATCGCCGACTAGGCCCAGTGCCAAACGCGGGCAATCTGTCCCGTGGGCACGTGATCCTGCCCGCGTTTGGCGTGGGCCCAGTGCCAAACGCGGGTGGTCTGTCCCGTGGGCACGTGATCCTGCCCGCGTTTGGGGAGGGTCAGGGGCAGGCGACGGGGCCGGAGGGGTCCCACGACGGCGGCGGGTTCGCCTGCGCCCAGTCGCTGTCCGGCGCCGAGCCGAGCGCGAAGTCGACGGTGGCGCCCCCGGTCAGCTCCGACGCCCGCAGCCACGCCCGATCGAGAGACCTCCCGTCGAGGCTCAGCCCGTTGACGTACGGTGACCCCGGGGCAGCCGCCGGCGCGTCGATCACGACGTCACCGCCCGCGAGGTGCAGTGTCGCGTGCGGGAACGTCGGCCCGTTGACCACGAGCAGGTCCGTGCCCGGCAGGACCGGGTACAGGCCGAGCGACGCGAACACGTACCACGACGACATCGCACCGAGGTCGTCGTTGCCGGGGAAGCCGCCGGGGCCGGGCGGGTACAGCTCCTCGAGGGCCGCGCGGACCACGGTGTCGGTACGCCAGCGGCGGCCGAACCACGCGTACAGCCACGGCGTGTGCAGGGTCGGCTCGTTGCCGAGGAACGCATAGGGGTGGTCGGCACCCGCGTTGAGGTGGGCGAAGAACGTGTCGAGGCGGTCGGCGGCGGCGGCCGGTCCACCCAGCTCGTCTGCGAGGCCGGCGACGTCCTGGGGCGCTAGCCACGTGTACTGCGCGCCGTTGCCCTCGACGAAGCCGAAGATGCTGCCGGCAGGGAACCACGGCAGGAACGCGCCGTTGCGCAGCCGCAGCTCGACCGTGCGCCGCCGCGGGTTGACGACGTTGCGCCAGTTGCCAGACCGCTGCCGGAAGGTCGACGCCGTGGCCACGTCGCACGCCGCCGCCGCGAGCTCCGAGACCGAGAAGTCCGCGAGGGCGTACTCGAGCGTCGTCGACGCGACACCCCAGGCACGCTCGGGCGCGAGGGCGGCGACCGCCTCCATCTCCAGGGGCACGTAGCCGATCCGGAGGTAGTCGGGCAGGCCGGGGCGGGGCACGAACCAGCGGTAGGTGGGTCCGAACAGGACCTTGTAGCGGCCGGCGTTGTCGGCCGTGGCAGCGACGGCAGCGTCGAGGTCGAAGCCGCGTGCGCCGAACGCGTACGCCGACGCGATGAGCGGTGCGGCGGGATCGCCGACCATGACGTTGGTGTGTCCGTTGGCGACCGTCCACTTGCCGAGAGCGCCGGTCTCGTCGTGGTCGGCGAGGAGGGAACGGACCATGTCCGACGCTCGGTCGGGGTCGAGGAGCGCCACGAGCGCCATCTGTGTGCGGTACGTGTCCCAGCCCGAGTAGTCGGCGTACTTGGTCCAGCCGTCGGCGTGGTGGACCGCGCCGTCCATGCCCATGTAGCTGCCGTCGGCGTCGCTGAAGGTGCTCGGGTGCAGCAGGGAGTGGTACAGCGCCGTCGTGAAGCGGCGCCGCTGGGCGTCCGTGCCGCCGGTGATCTCGACCTTGCCGAGCGCGGCGCGCCACTCGTCACGGGCGCTGTCACGGAGGTCCTCGTAGGTGCCCGGTTCGGCGTCGAGGTTGGCGCGGGCGTTCTCGATGCTGACGAAGGACACGCCTACGCGGACACCGACACTGCGCTGCGCGAACGACACGTAGGCGCCGGCCTGCGACGTCGGGCCGAAGCCGCCGAAGCTCCAGCGCCCCAGGTTGCGGTCGGCAGCCGTCGTGGCGCCCGGGTGGAGGCTGCCGCGCTGCCATGTGCCGTGCGATGCCAGCGGTGCGTCGAAGCGGATCGCCACGTGGATGCGGTACGTGTTGGCGTTGAAGCAGAACCAGCCGCTCGTCGCCGACACGTCGACCTCGCCCGCGGTGGGGTCGATGCTCACGGACGTGTCGCTGGTGCCGGCCGCGGCGCCGGAGCCGTTCACGAGCACAGCCGCAGGCAGGCCGTCGGGGAACGTGATGCGGCCCGCACCGGAGCGGCGGCCGGCAGCGAGGGCGACGTCGATCGCCTGTGGCGTGCCCGGGTCGAGGGTGACGCCGTACGAACCCGGCGCGGCCGACTCTGCCGCGTGGGAGTACCGCGCGGTGTACGCCGGCTGCAGCCTGGTCGAGAACGGCAGCACGGGCGAGTGCGAGGGCACGCGCGTGGTCGGCATGATCGGCACGTCGCCGTACACGGCGCAGCCCGGCCCGCTCAGGTGCCGCACCGAGAAGCCCGTGATCGTGGAGTCGTTCCAGCCATAGCCGCCCGACATCGACGCGGCCGGGGTGGTGTCGGGGCTCCACTGCACCATGCCGAAAGGACGTGCTGCACCCGGGAACGTGTTCCCCGCTCCGCCGCCGGTGTGGAAGTCCGGTGCGCCCGGTGCGGTGCCCACGAAGGGGTCCACGAGTGCGGTCGGGTCGGACGGAGGTTCGGCACCGGCGGCGGCCGCGGCCGGGGGCGCGGCGAGGAGGCCGAGTGAGCACACGATCACGACGGCGACCGCCGTGCGCCCGACCCTCGTCCCCATCGACCCCCCGTTCGCGTCGCCTCAAGGGTACGCAGAGGCGACATCGGAGCACATCGCGGCCGCAACGGCGGGTTTGGAGCACCAGGCGGCCACATGTGGCCGCCTGGTGCTCCAACGGGGGGCGCCGCCGGATCAGTCCTCGACGTGGAGGACCGCGGCGCCGTCGACGCGGCCGGCGTCGAGGTCCTGCAGGGCTGTGACGCCTTCGTCGAAACCCATCGGCGTGACCGTCGGTCGCACGGGGATGCGTGCCGCGGCCTCGAGGAACGCCTCGCCGTCGGCACGCGTGTTGGCGGTCACCGAGCGCACCTGCCGCTCGTGGAACAGGTGCCGGTCGTAGTCGAGCGCGGGGATGTCGCTCAGGTGGATGCCGGCGATCGCGAGGGTGCCGCCGGGGCCGAGTGCCGAGAGGGCAGGCGGCACGAGCTCGCCGGCTGGGGCGAACAGGATCGCGGCGTCGAGTGGCTCGGGCGGCGCTTCGGCGGCACCTTGTGCCGACGCGGCACCGAGGTCCAGTGCCAGCGAACGTGCCGACGCGTCGCGGGTCATGACGTGGACGGTGGCGCCGGCAGCGATCGCCACCTGAGCGGTGAGGTGCGCCGAGCCGCCGAATCCGTAGATGCCGAGGGCACCGCCGTCGGGCAGTTCGGCGCGCTGCAGGGCGCGGTAGCCGATGATGCCCGCGCAGAGCAGCGGTGCTGCGTGCTCGTCGTCGAACGCGTCGGGGATGCGGTACGCGTACGCCTCGGGCACCACCGCGTACTCGGCGTAGCCACCGTCGGCGTCCCATCCCGTGAACAGCGGCGCGACGCAGAGGTTCTCGTCGCCGCGGAGGCAGTAGCGGCACGCACCGCAGGTGTGGCGCAGCCACGCGATGCCGACCCTGTCGCCGACGGCGAAGCGCGAAGCTCCGTCGCCGACGGCGTCGACGCGTCCGACGACCTCGTGGCCGGGCACGGTGTGGGGCCGGTGCACGGCGAGGTCGCCCTCGACGAGGTGGAGGTCGGTGCGGCACACCCCGCAGACCGAGACGCGGACGCGCACCTCGCCACGGCCCGGTTCCGGCTCGGGCAGGTCGGTGAGCGCGAGCGGTGCATGGAGACCGGCGACTGAGCCCGGTTCGGTCACGACCCAGGCACGCATCAGGAGAGCTTGTTCACGAAGCGGAGCAGGAGCGGGTCCATCTCGCCCGCATCCGCGCCGGCGTCGAGCGCGGCGTCCTGGCGCAGCAGCGCGCGGCGTGTGAGCTCGGCGCCGATCCAGCGCAGCGGCTCCGGCGGGAACGCCTTCTCGTCGCTGTCCACGAAGCACAGCTCCGACAGCGGGCTGCGACGGTGCAGGACCTTATCGCGCAGGACCTTGGCGACCGTGTGCGACGGCGCCACGCCGTGGCCGTTGTAGCCGAGGCCGTAGTGGAGGCGGCCGTCGAGGAGGGTGCCGCAGATCGGCATGAACGACGGAGTGATTCCGACAGGGCCGCCCCAGTGGTGGGTGAACCCGACGTCGGCGAGCTGAGGGAACGTCGTGCGGAACGTCGAGTGCAGGCGGTCGCGCACCTTGGCGTTCACGTCGAGGCCGGCGCCGATGCGCCCACCGCGGTAGACGACACCGTCACTGCCGCCCCACAGGATGCGGCCGTCGGCCGTGCGGCGGTAGTAGTGGACGTAGTTGCGCTTGTCCTCGACGCCCTCGAAGCCTTCCCATCCGACCCGCGCCCACTGCGCGTCGCTCAGTGGTTCGGTGAGGACCACGTATGTGTACAGCGGCACGACGCGGTGCTTGTGCCACGGCGTGCCCACGGCCCATGCGTTGGTGGCGAGCACGACCTGATCGGCGCGGATGGAGCCTCGTTCCGAGGTGAGCACCACACGGCCGGACGACTCGCGGATTCCGTCGACGGGGGAGCGTTCGAACAGGAGTGCACCGCGTCGCTCGGCGAGGTCGGCGATTCCGCGCACGAGCTTGGCCGGGTGCACGACCGCGCAGTGGTCCTCGTACAGGCCACCCACGTAGGTCGGCGAGTCGACGCGGGCGCGGGCGGCGGCGCTGCTCAGGGGTGTGAAGTCGTCGAGGCCGAGGGCGCCGGCAGCGTCGAGGTCGGCGCGCACACGGGCCATCTGGCCGGGGCTGGTCGCGACGACCATGAGCCCGCCGTGGTGCCAGTCGCAGTCGATCGACTCCGACGCGACGGTCTTGCCCATCTCCTCGACCGAGACCGCAACAGCCTCGTGCGCGACGCGGGCGGCGTCGTCACCGTGGTTGCGGCGCAGGTGCGCGAGGCTCATGTCGAGGAGCGTCATCGCGAAGCCACCGTTGCGGCCGCTGGCGCCGAAACCGATCTCCTCCGCCTCCACGACCGCGACCCGTGTCGCGGGCTCGGCCTCGAGCAGGTGGCACGCCGTCCAGAGGCCTGTGAAGCCGGCACCGACGATCGCGACGTCGACGTCGAGGTCCTCACGCAGGTCCGGTCGCGGCGTGAACGGCGCTGTCTCGAGCCAGTGCACACGTGTGCCGTAGCGGGCCTCGAGGCCGGGGTCGGTCGCCATCGCGGCGCCTCCTTCTACCGTCCGTTGCCGAGCGTAGGGCTCGCGGGGTCGTGGCGGTCGAAGACCCGCGCCACGTTGCGCGGGAACATCGCGCCGAGGTCCGTCAGCGCGAGGCCATCTGGAGACGCGGCGACGAGCTCGGCCGTGCCCTCGCGGCCGAGCGCCTCCAGTTCGGCGGCGAAGACCTCGAGCGGCGCGACCTCGAAGCGGGTCGCGACCTCGCCCCAGTCGACGCCGCGGTTGCACATCAACGACATGATCACGAAGCGGCGCACGTCGTCGTCACCGCTGCGGACGTAGCCGCGCGCCGTCGCGGGCAGGCCCGCGTCGACGGCTGCGTAGTAGTCGCGCAGGAGCTTGTGGTTCTGGAAGTAGCCGCCGGCGACGTCGCCGATCGCCGATGCCCCGAAGCCGACGAGGTCGGGCGCACGCGCCGTCGTGTAGCCCATGAAGTTGCGGTGCAGACGCCGCTCGGCCCGCGCCACGACGAGGTCGTCGGTGGGACGCGCGAAGTGGTCCATGCCGACCCACTCGTAGCCTGCCCGACCGAGCACGCCGACGGCGTTAGCGAACATCTCGAGCTTCTCGGCGTTGGGCGGGATCGCCGCGGTGTCGATGCGTCGCTGGTTGGCGCGGTCGTCGGGCAGATGCGCGAAGGAGAACACCGCGAGGCGGTCCGGCGCGAGCGCGACCACACCCTGGAGCGTGGCGTCGAACGTCTCGAGCGTCTGGCCGGGCAGGCCGTAGACGAGGTCGAGATTGACCGACGCGAACCCGTGCCGGCGTGACGCGTCGACGAGGGCGTGCACCTGCTCCTCGGTCTGGTGCCGCCCGATCGCGTCCTGCACCCCGGCGTCGAGGTCCTGCACCCCGATCGAGATGCGGTTGAACCCGAGGGCGGCGAGCTCGGCGACGTGGGCCTCGGTGGTCACCCGCGGGTCGGTCTCGACCGAGCACTCGGCACCGTCGATCCGTTCGAAGCAGGCGTCGAAGGTGCGCTGCAGGCTACGCAGCTCCGTGGGTGCGAAGTACGTGGGCGTGCCGCCGCCCCAGTGGTACTGGCTCACCCGGCGCCGGTCACCGAGGCGGCCCGCGACCATCTCGATCTCGGCGCGGACGCGGTCGAGGTACGGGCGCGCCGCCTCGGGCGAGCGCGGCTGGATCGCGTGGCACGCGCAGAAGGAGCAGCGGTGCTCGCAGAACGGCAGGTGCACGTACACCGAGAGCGGCACGCCGGCGAGCGCCGGCGCGGACGCGGCAGAGAGGTGGGCCGCGTAGGTGCCGGCATCGACGGCAGGCGACATCAACGGTGCGGTCGGGTACGACGTGTACCGCGGGCCAGGCCGGTCGTAGCGGGCGAGGAGGTCCGCGGTGACCGCAGGGGGAGGGGCCAGATTCACCATCTTCCCGCGATGACGATAGGAGCGGATGGCGCCTGGGAGCCACCGGAAACCTCGCCTAGCCGGTGAGGGCACGTGCGGCTTGCAGGCCGGAGCGTACGGCGCCCTCGACGCAGGGCTGCACGAGCCAGTCGCCGCAGAACACGATCGGCGGCCGCTGTCGCAGACGGCGGAGCCGCTCGAAGTAGCCGGGTGACACGACGGGGACGGCGGCGTGCCAGCGCACCAGGTGGACGACGTCGGCGTCGTCGAGCGTGAAGATGCGCGGGTCGATCTCGGCTGCCGCGTCCCAGAGCCGCCGCGCGGCCTCGGCCTCGTCGAGATCGAGGAGCATGCCGCTCGTCGCGGCCGGGGCGCAGATCAGCAGCCACTCCCAGTCGTCGGGGACACGGCCCCACGCGCCGCCGCGACCGGACGAGAGCTCGACGGTCGCGACGACGTCGTTGGGCAGGGCGTGGATGCCGCTGCGCGGCCGCTGCTGTTGCGTGCGGGCCCGTCGTGCCGCGTAGAGGCGCACGTGTGGCGCGTACTCGACGCCGGACAGCACGGCGGCCGCCGGGTGGGCGCCGACGAGGGTGGTCGCCTGCGGCG
>JAIBAC010000157.1 GCA_019695375.1 Acidimicrobiia bacterium | reverse complement strand
ACCTGGTGGGCTGGATCTCGCCCCGCCTCACCCGCACCGGGCGGAACTAGCATCCCGCGTCTCGCCGGTGTAGCTCAGGTGGTCAGAGCAGCGGTCTTGTAAACCGCAGGTCAAGGGTTCGAATCCCTTCGCCGGCTCCGTTGGAGCACCGCCCGGCCAGGGCGGCGACTTCGGAGCACGGGGCGGCCACATGTGGCCGCCCCGTGCTCCAACAGGTGCCCTCAGGTGTCGAGGGCGAGCTCGATCACCTCGTCGGCGGGGAAGTGGCGCTCCCACCAGACGGCGCCCACGATCGCGATCATGACCCAGGCGTAGGCGACGATCATGATCCAGAACAGCAGCGCGAGGACGGCGCCGATGGCGCCGAAGGGCGTCGCGTAGTAGTTCGCCCACGACGGCAGCACGAACCAGCTCGCCACGCGCAGGCACAGCGACGTCACCGTCCCCATCACCGCGGTCGGCACGAGGCCGCGCCAGCCGCCCAGGTCCTTGTCGAGGAGCAGCCGCGGCGTCACGAGCCAGAAGCCGAACGTGAGAGCCACCTCCAGGAGCACGACCGGCACGTACGCCCACGGTCCGAACCGGTACGTGACGGCCATGAGCAGCTCCTGGGACACGAGCAGCACGAGACAGCCCGCCATCCACAGCGCCCCGCGCCAGTACGCGTGCCAGCCGCGCAGGCGCGGCACCCGCCACGCACGCGCGTAGGTCGTCTGCAGCGCCAGCGCGATGTCGAAGCCGGACGCGAGGAGGCCCCCGACGACGAGGATCCCGGCGGCGAGGACACCCTGGGACGTGCCTTCGAAGAGGCTCTCGAACGCGCTCGCGGCCGCCCCGGTGAGCCCGAAGTAGTTGACGACGGCCTGCCCGGCGTCGTCGGGGAAGCTGCCGAGGCGGCTCATCGCCGCGAAGACCAGGATCATGATCGGCAGCACGGCGATGAACATGCCCATGCTCACGCGCAGCGCCAGCGCCTTGGTCTCGACCTCCTGCATGCGCCGGTAGACGTTGAAGCCGAGGCTGAGACGGCGGTCGGCCTCGAGCTGGTCGCGCAGCACCGTGGCCCTGTCGGCGAGGTCCTTCGACTTGGCGGTCAGGGCCTCGACGCGGCGTTTGGCGGCCTGCGCGCGTGAGCGCTCGTGCAGGCCGCCGCTTCCGGCATGCTCGGTCGTTTCAGGTTCGGTCGGCATCGGCAAGGGTCACATAGTGAGGACCCTCTCCTTCTCGTGCGCGAACTCGTCGTCGTCGAGGACCCCGGCGGCGCGCAGCTCGCCGAGCTCCTTGAGCAACGTGATGCGCTCCGCATACGGGAGATCGAGGCGAGTCTCCTCCTCCGCGTCGGGGACCGCGACCGCGACGGTAGCGCCGGAGGCGTCCGCGCCCCCGCTGCCGAGCGCGGGCGCCACCTTGGCCGTCGTGGTGAGCTCGGCGGGCTCGACGATCTCGCCCGCGGCGGGCTTGCGTGCGATCCCGAGGATGAGCTCGAGCGCCCCGAGGTAGAGCACCAGCAGGGCGACCACGACGAAGAAGACGCCCATCGTGGTGGTGCCCGGCCACAGGAGCAGGATCAGCGCCGCGACCGCGACACCGACGCCGCGGTACACACGCAGGTTGGGCTCGACGTGCTCGGCCACGGTGCCGAGTCGACCCGGGACGTCGAGCGTGTCGACGAAGACCCGCACGCGCTCGCGGAAGCCGATCTTCTCGACGTCGCCGCTCTCGGCCGCGGCCTGCGCGTGCTCGGCGTGCGCCTCGCGCAGCTCGCGCACCTTGTCGGCCGTGCTCGCCCACGCCTTGCGGATGGCGTCCGCGAGGCCGAGGCGGCCCCAGATCGCGGCGATCACGAACACCACCGCGCCGAACGCGAACGTGAACCAGAGCCGCGCGTCGAGGCGGGGTACGTAGACGTCCCAGACCTCCTGCACGATGGGGCGCACGTTGTCGGGCAGCGACGCGAGCAGCGGCCCCTGGACGAACGCCGGGATCGCGAGGAACACGAGGCTGATGATCGCGACCACGAGACCCCAGGTGCGGACGGTCTTGCGCCGCTGCTGCGACAGCGCGATCGCACCGGCCGTCGTGACGAGCGACAGCAGCGCGAACCAGATCCACGCCTTCTCGAGGATCTTGATCGCGGTGTTGAGCTGGCGAGTCTGCTCGGCGTCGAGGAGGGATACCCCGGCGATGTTGTCGGGTATCAGCGACGCCGCCTGGCCGACGACGCCGCCCGCCTCGTTCAGTCCGGTGAGGCTCTTTGCGTCGCCGACGTTGAAGCTGAGCCCGTCGCCGGAGATCAGCTTCTGGTGCATGACGGTGAGCGCCTCGGTCAGGACCTTCTGGAAGGCCTGGCTGTCGAGCACGAAGCCGATCAGGGCGGAGACGCCCTGCTGCGCAGCGCCCGTGATCGAGTCCTGGAAGCGCAGCAGCGGTGCCGGCAGCAGCTCCTGGATCCCCTGGTTGAGCGCCTCCTGCACGGCGGGTTGGGCGAAGACGGCGTCTGTGACCTGTTTGTTGACCTCGCTCTTGACCGCGGGGGACTGGGCGATCTCGGTCGTGGTCGTGACGAAGGTCTGGGTGTCGAGGAGCTGGCGTCGCAGGAAGTTCGTCATGAACGCGAGCACGAAGCTCAGCGTCGCGATGAACACCAGGAGGCCGACGAAGAAGCGGCGCACGAGTTGACTCCGAGCTGTGTGGTGGCTGGACGCAACAGTCTGCCCGATCCGCTGCAGTTCTTGCGGCTTGTCGATGGTGCCGAGCTCCGGCACGGCGGGGTGAGCATGTCCGCACCCGCGGCGTGGGAGACTTGCGGGGACGCAACAGGCGAGGAATCCGATGCAGGTCGACTACGACGAAGAGTTCACCAGCGGCGTGGCCAAGCTGTGGTGGGTGTGGCTCGTGGCCGGGATCGCGTGGCTGCTGTTCGCGTGGGTGGTCCTGTCGTTCCGCCACACGATCGGCACGATCACCCTCGTCGGGGTGCTCGCCGGGATCGTGTTCTGCCTCGCGGGTGTGAACGAGCTCGTGATCGCGTCGTTGAAGAAGTCGTGGCGGTGGGCCCACATCATCTTCGGGCTCGTCGCGATCGGCGCCGGCATCGTGTCGTTCGTGTGGCCGGGCAAGACGTTCTTCGTGCTCGCCCTGATCGTGTCGTGGTTCCTGCTCTTCGCCGGGATCTTCGAGATCGTGATCTCGATCTCGAGCCACAGGGACAACGAGCGCTGGTGGCTGGGGTTGCTGCTCGGGATCCTCGAGCTCGTCATCGGCGTGTGGGCTGTGAGCTACCCGGGCAACTCCATCGCGTTCCTGCTCATCTGGATCGGTGTCGGCGCGTTGGTCCGCGGGGTGATGGACATCGTGTTCGCGTTCACGCTGCACGGGGCGAGGCAGGCGGCGGCGTGAGCACCCGTGAGGGTCAGGCGCCGATAGCGGCGAGCTGCGCGGCGAGCCAGTCACCGGGCGGGTTGGTCGCCGCGAGCTGACGTAGCAGCGCCGCCTGTGACCGCTTCGTGGCGGGGTCGAGCTCGAGCGCGTTCTCGATCGCGTGCGAGGTGGCGTCGACGTCGTAGGGGTCGACGGTGATGCAGGCGTCCGCGAGCTCGACGTGGGCGCCCGTCTCGGTCGAGAGCACGAGCACCGAGTCGTGCTCGTTCACCAGCGCGGACTCCTTGGCGACGAGGTTGAGGCCGTCGCTGATCGCGTTGACGACGACGACGTCTGCACGCCGGTAGGCGGCGAGGCTGCGAGCGAAGCGGTCCTCGGCGAAGCACACGACGGCGTCGCGGCCCGCTGTCGTGCGGTGGCGGGCGTTGATCGCGTCCACGAGCGCGAGGCACTCGTCGAGGTAGCGGACGTAGGCGTCGTAGCCGCGTGAAGGGTTGAGGAGCACGACATGAGCGGTGGTGGCGGCGAGCTCGGGCCGCCGCGTGAGGAGCGCGTCGAACGCGAGGAGGCCGCGCAGCACGTTCTTGGACAGCTCGGCGCGATCGACGCGGATCACGCAGCGGCGCCCGTCGAGGACGGCGTCGAGGGCGGCGAGCTCGGCGTCGACCGCCGGCGCGGCGGCGTCGCGGACGAGGGCGGCCACGTCGGGTCCGAGCGGGAACGCGCCGGTGCGCGCCGCGAGGCCGCCACCCCAGCGCACCACCGCGTCGCTGAAGCGCCGCGCCCAGCGTGGGGTGTGGAAGCCGATCAGGTCGGCGGCCGCGAGGCCGCGCACGAGCTCCTCACACCACCGCTGCGGCAGCACCGACAGCGCCGTCACCGGCGCGAACGGCGTGTGGGAGAAGTGCACGACGGGCAGGTCCGGCCGTGCCGCCTTGAGCATCGCGGGCACGAGCGACAGGTGGTAGTCCTGCACGGCGACCACGTCACCGGCCGTGGCGAGGGCGGCATCGGCGAAGGTGCGGTTCACCTCCACGTAGGCGTCCCAGGCGTCGTGGGCGGCGGCGTCGATCACAGGAGTGCGCGCCCGGTCCCACAGGTCGTGGTGCGCGAACCAGAGGAAGCCGTCGGCGACCGTCTCGCGGTACGCCGCGAACGCGGTGGGATCGACCGGCAGCAGCTCGACCCCCGGTGTCGGCGGCGCCTGCCGGTCGGCGTCGCTCATCGCCGCCGCGATCCAGGTGCCGCCCGACGCCTCCAGCGCAGGTGTGAGCGCGGACACGAGCCCGCCGGCGCCGCGGCGCGATTCGAGCGTGCCGTCGGGGCCGCGCGACCACGACAGCGGCCCCCGGTTCGAGAGGACGACGAGTCGGCTCACACGGCCCCGTCGGCGAGGTCGATGAAGAGACGCAGCCAGTTCTCGAGCAGCGTCGTCATCACGAAGTTCGTGCGCACGTGCTCCTTGCCCGCGGCACCGAGACGCGCGGCGAGGTCGCGGTCCTGCAGGAGGCGCAGGCACGCGTCGGCGCAGCCTTCGACGGAGTCGACGAGGTAGCCGCCGACCCCGTCGGGGATCTGCAGGCGGATGCCGCCGCAGTCACCGCCGACGAGGGGGGTGCCCTTCCACAGCCCTTCGGACACGGTGAGGCCGAATCCCTCGCGCAGCGACTTCTGGATCACGACGTCGGCCGCGTCCTGGAAGGCGTTCACCTCGATCGCGCCGACCTGCTGCGCGTTGGTGAGGATGAAGACGTCGGGGTCGCCGCCCGCGTGCTTCTCGGTGCGGTGCAGGTAGTGCATCCCCTCGGGGTCGTCGGTCGCCATCGAGCCCGCGAGGATGAGCTGCACCTCGGGGATCTCGTCTTTGACGATGCGGTATGCGTCGATGACGCCGACGGGGTCCTTCCACGGGTCGAAGCGGGACACCTGGCACAGGATCGGCCGCAACGGGTCGATGCCGTAGCTCTCGAGGATCGCGGTCTGGGTCTCCTCGTTGAGGGGCACGTTCTTGAGCGAGAGCGGGTCGATGCAGGGCTGGATGAGCCGCACGGGGGGCAGGCCCCACTCGCCGGGCACGAATTCGGTCATCGTGAACACGGCTGCGTCGTAGGGCTCGATGTTGGGGAACAGGAACTCGGCGACGGGACGGAACGGCGTCGACGTGTCGATGTGGCAGCGCCAGATCCACTTCCCGCTCGGGAGGCGCTGGGTCTCGTACTCGAGGATGTGCAGCATCGCCGCCGGCTGCGGGTCGTGGAGGATCACGAAGTCGTAGTCGGTGTCGAGGGAGCCGACGTTCTCGATGTTGCGGTCGAGGTAGATCTTCTCCATCTGGGGGGTCCACGCGACCTCCATGCCCTGCAGCGCGTTGTGCATGGCCTTGGTCACGTTGTAGAAGTCGTCGTTGCCGAACATGACCTCCCAGTGGGCGTCGAGGCCGACGCCCTGCATGAGCGGCACGAGCGTCGCGAGGAGCTCGGCGACACCGCCGCCGTACGCGGTCGCGTTGACGTGGAGGATGCGGGCACCCTCGAGACGCGCGGCGAGCTCGCGGATGCGTTCGACCGGTTCGTCACCGACCGCCTTGCGGTAGCGGTCGAGGTCCTTGGGCTTGAGCGGCACTGGGTCGAGCATCGGCTATCCCTGGACGTCCCCGGCGAACGGCGGGATCAGGGTAGCCCCACCCCACGGCTCGTCCGGCCACGTCGGTGGGTCAGTGGGTACGGGCCGCGTCGGTGATCGCGGCCTCGAGCTCGCGCTTGACTCCGGCGACGTCGACGCCGAGCTCACCGAGGCGCTCCGCGGCGTCGGAGTTCTCCGGCAGCGCGAGCAGCAGACCGTCACGGCCGCGGCCCGAGCGCGAGGCCGACTCGACCATCTGGCGTGCAGGGACCGAGTAGGGGACCGCTTCGCCCGCAGGCACGTCACCGCGGGGCGCCGCCGCCCACACGCTGTCGAAGCTCACACCGTGGGTAGCGAGGACCCGCGACGTGAGGCTGAGCCGGTATGCGAGCACCCCGAGCAGGATGTGCGTGGCGGTGACGACGTCGGCACCGAGCTGGCCTGCGAACTCGCGTGCACGCTCGACCACCTCCGCGATCTCGGTGGCCTGGGGCGACATCCGCGCCCGCCCCGCCTGTGCCGAACCGGCGGCCCCCGTGGCGGCGTTGCCGGCCGCCACGACGCCGGCGGCACCCCGCGCTGCGGTCCACGACCCGAAGATCAGGATCATGACGGCGTAGATGAGCGGGAACATCCACTCGGGGCCGAGGACCTGGGAGAGAGCGAGGAGCCCGCATCCCGCAGCCGCCACGAGGCCGGTGTAGCCCGACACCTGCACGCTCCTGACCCTGTCCTTGGTGATCGCCCACGCGATCCCGCGCACGACGCCGCCGCCGTCGAGTGGCGGCCCCGGAAGCAGGTTGAACACACCGATGAAGAGGTTCCAGATCCCGAGCTGGTACAGCACCGTGAGCACGGCGGCCGACGTGACGCCGTATCCCGGCATGGCGCTCACGTACGCGGGGACGCCCCAGTAGAGGGCGGCGCCGACGGCGAGGCTCACGATCGGCCCCGCGACGCTGATCACGACGTCGGCGAGGGGCGACCGCGGCGGAGCCGCGAGCCGCGCCATCCCGCCCATCCCGAACAGCGACACCTCCGTCGTGTGGATCCGGTAGATGCGGGCGGCGGCGACGTGGCCGAGCTCGTGCAGCAGGATCGTGAAGAGCAGGCCGACCGCGACGCCGACGGCCATCAGGACCGCGGTCGGAGTCGGGAAGCGCCGCGAGAACGACGGCCAGCTCAGATAGGCGATGAACACGATCAGCAGGATCGCGGTGGGGTAGAGCACGATCGGCGTGCCACGCACACGCCCGAGGCGCAGATCGCCGGCCAGCCGCCGCCGCCCGCACAGGCGGCCGCTCGCCGACCTGGGCGGCGACGTGGTCGACGTGG
>JAIBAC010000156.1 GCA_019695375.1 Acidimicrobiia bacterium | reverse complement strand
GCCTCGGCCAGGAGGTCCAGAAGTCGCTGACGCCTGCCCAGCAGGTCGTCAAGATCGTGCACCAGGAGCTGATCACGCTCCTCGGCGGCGAGGCCGTCAAGCTCAAGCTCGCCTCGCGTCCACCCACGCGCGTCGTGCTCGCCGGCCTCCAGGGCTCCGGCAAGACGACGGCCTGCGGCAAGCTCGCCCATCTGCTCAAGGGCCGCGGCAACCAACCGATCCTGATCGCCTGCGACCTCCAGCGCCCGGCGGCCGTGGAGCAGCTCCGTGTGCTCGGCGAGCGTGTCGGCGTCCCGGTGTTCACCGAGGGCGCCACGCCCGACGCCGACCCGGTCGAGATCGCGCGCGCCGGGCTCGCACACGCCCGCAGCCTCGGCCGCGACGTCGCGATCTTCGACACCGCCGGCCGCCTCGCCATCGACGCCGAGCTCATGGCCCAGCTCGCCCGTGTCATCGACGTCGTCGAGCCCGACGACACCTTCCTCGTGGTCGACGCCATGGTCGGCCAGGACGCCGTCACCACCGCCGAGCACTTCAACGCCGAGATCCCCATCGACGGGGTCATCCTCACCAAGCTCGACGGCGACGCCCGCGGCGGCGCGGCCCTCAGCGTCCGCGAGGTCGTCGGCAAGCCCATCTACTTCGCCGGTGTCGGCGAGAAGCTCGGTGACTTCGAGGTCTTCCACCCCGACCGCCTCGCGGGCCGCATCCTCGGCATGGGCGACGTCCTCACGCTGATCGAGAAGGCCGAGGAGGCGTTCGACGCCGACCAGGCCCGCGAGATGGAGGAGAAGCTGCGCAAGGCGAGCTTCACCCTCGACGACTTCCTCCAGCAGATGCAGCAGGTCAAGAAGATGGGTCCGCTGCAGAACCTCGTCGGGATGATCCCGGGCCTCGGCGGCCAGCTCAAGGGTGCCGAGATCGACGAGGGCGACATGACCAAGATCGAGGCGATCATCCAGTCGATGACCCTCGAGGAGCGCAACAACCCCCAGCTCGTCAAGGCGAGCAGGCGCCAGCGCATAGCACGCGGCTCGGGCACGACCGTGCAGGACGTCAACGAGCTCCTCAAGGAGTTCCGCCAGGTGCAGCAGATGATGAAGGGCCTCCTCGGGGGGAAGAAGTCCAAGATGCTCCGCTCTCTCGGCGGGCTCGGCGCCGCCGGCGGCCTGCCTCCAGGGATGGCGCCGCCGAGCTGAACCCTCCGCCGTCGGCCACCGCGAGGTGCTCCCGAGGCGGTCCCTGGTAGAGTCTGCGTCTTCGATCGCGCCGCGGCCCGGGCGCCGCGCCCGTGGCCCGATCCCACGGTCTCTCGACAACACCGCGAAAGGAGCCGCTCATGGCGGTCAAGCTCCGCCTCATGCGCATGGGCAAGAAGAAGCAGCCGCAGTACCGCATCGTCGCCGCCGACTCACGCGTCAAGCGTGACGGGCGCTTCCTCGAGATCGTGGGTCGCTACAACCCCCTCACCGACCCGTCCACGATCGAGGTCGACAACGACAAGGCCCTCAAGTGGCTCCGCAACGGCGCACAGCCGACCGAGGCGGTTGCGAAGCTGCTCGAGATCAGCGGTGCGATGGCGGAGTTCAAGGCGTGATGGCCGACGACGCCACCCAGACCGCCGACGCCGACGCTGAACTGCAAGCAGACGACGGTGTGGACGCGGGAGTCGCCGTCGACGCCGCCGACGCCGACACCGACGCCGACGAGGACTTCGACGACGACGACGACGAGTTCGACGACGCCACCTGCGCCGAGCGCGTGCTCGAGAGCTGCCTGCGTGCGATCGTGGACCGCCCAGAGGAGATCGACATCGGCGTCGACGAGCACGACCGGCGCCTGACGCTGCACGTGCGGGTCGCGACCGAGGACATGGGCAAGATCATCGGCAAGCGCGGTCGCGTCGCCAACGCCCTGCGCACCCTGATCAAAGCCGCCGGCACCCGCGAGGGCTACAGCGCCACCGTCGAGATCGACGACTGACGCGGTGGCGGATCCCGCTGGTCGGCCGCGTGTGGTCGGACGGGTGCTGCGTGCTCACGGCGTCCACGGCGCCGTACTCGTGGAGCAACTGACCAACCAGCCCGGCCGCTTCAGTCCCGGTGCGCGGCTCCTCGTGGGCCCCGACCTCGTCCCGATGACGGTGAGCGATGCTTCGCCGTACAAGGGGCGCCTGCTGGTGCGCCTCGCCGAGGTGACCGATCGTGACGCGGCCGAGATGCTGCGCCGCCAGGACATCTCGATAGCTGCCGGTGACGTGGGCGCGCCGCCGCCCGGCGAGGTGTGGGCGGCAGACCTCGAGGGCCTCCCGGTCGTGTCGGGTGACGCCGAAGGCGCTCCTCTCGGAACGGTGACGGCGGTGCTCGACAACCCCGCTCACGACATCCTCGTCGTGGCCGACGCCGCCGGCCGCGAGTTCATGGTCCCCTACGTGGCGGAGTTCGTCGACGAGTTCGACCCCGGTATGGACCGCATCGTCGTGCACCCGATACCGGGGCTCCTGCCCGGGGACGAGGCTGGTGACGAGGGTGCCGGCGAGCCGGGACGATGATCCGATTCGACGTCTTCACGCTGTTCCCCGATCTCGTGCGCACCCACGCGGGGACCAGCCTGCTCGGCCGTGCCGTCGACGAGGGCATCGTGACCGTCGAGGTCCACGACATGCGCGATCACGGCCTCGGACGCCACCGCCAGGTCGACGACACGGTCTTCGGCGGTGGGCCCGGCATGGTGCTGCGGCCCGACGTCGTGGCAGCGTCGATCGATGCAGCCGCCCTCCCGCCGGGGCGCCGCCTGGTGCTCTCCGCGTCGGGTCGTCGCCTCGACCAGGCACTGCTGCAGGAGCTCTCCGCGGAACCGGCGGTGGCGCTCGTCTGCGGGCGCTACGAAGGAGTCGACCAGCGTGTGATCGACGCATACGAGCTCGAGGCCGTCTCGATCGGTGACTACGTCGTCGCGGGCGGCGAGGTAGCGGCGATGGTCGTCGTCGAGGGCGTGGCGCGCCTCGTCCCCGGGGTCATGGGCAGTGCAGCCAGCGCACATGACGAGTCCTTCGCCGACGGCCTCCTCGAGGCGCCCACCTACACCCGCCCCCAGGACTGGCGCGGGCGTTCTGTGCCTGCAGTGCTCACCTCCGGTGACCACGGAGCGGTCGCCGCGTGGCGGCGCCGTGAGGCGCTGCGCCTCACCGCGCGGGTCCGCCCCGGCCTGATACGCGCGGCGCTCGCGTCCGGCAGGCTCGACAGGGCCGAACTGGAGGCCGCCGAAGTGGCCGCTGCTACTCTGGACAGACTGCATTTCGAGGAGTCCTCTTGAACCCCACCGACGTCATCGATCAGCGATTCCTGCGCGACGACGTGCCCGATTTCGCTCCCGGCGACGCCGTCAAGGTGCACGTCAAGGTGCGGGAAGGCGACAAGGAGCGCCTCCAGGTGTTCCAGGGCAACGTCATCCGCCGCCAGGGCGACGGCGTTCGCGAGACCTTCACGGTGCGCAAGGTCAGTTTCGGTGTCGGCGTGGAACGGACGTTCCCGGTGCACTCGCCGGTGGTCGACCACATCGAGCACCTGACCCGCGGCGACGTCCGCCGCGCCAAGCTCTACTACCTGCGCGACCGCGTCGGTAAGGCCGCCAAGATCAAAGAGAAGCGTTGAGCACGGACCCCGCACCGCCGGGGTCAACGCCCAACGTGGAAGGTTCGTGGTCCGCGCCCGCAACCGCGGCCCAACCGGGTTGGGGCACTGTAGGCGTGGCCGATCCGACCGTCGCCGAAGGGGCAGGTGCCTACGAGCCCGTACCGACGGTGGTCGACCCCGACGCGCGCCGGCGTGACCGTGCCGAGGCGCGTGTCCGCGCAAAGGGGGGCCGCCACGCGCAGCGCGATCCGCGTTCGGGCATGGGCGGCTTCCTGCGTGAGCTGCCGTTCCTGCTCATCATCGGCTTCGGAATCGTCGTCCTCGCCAAGGCCTTCGTGGTGCAGGCCTTCTACATCCCGTCGGGCTCGATGGAGAACACGCTCCACGTCGACGACCGCGTCCTCGTCAACCGGCAGTCGTATCTCTTCGGCGAACCTCAACGTGGGGACGTGATCGTGTTCCGCAACTGGGACGACGTGGGCGAAGACATGGCCTCGCCCTCCGTGCTGGAGTACGTGGGCCGCTCGCTGCGAGAGGGCATCGGTCTCGGCTCGGGCGGCAAGCAGGACCTCATCAAACGGGTCGTCGGTGTGCCCGGCGACACCGTGGAGGTGCGCGACTCGCGGGCCATCGTCAACGGGGTGCGCCTCGACGAGCCGTACGTCTTCATCGACGGACCCGACCCGCTCGCGAACATGCCGCCTCAACAGGTTCCCGACGGCCACTACCTCGTGCTCGGCGATCACCGCAACAACTCGGCGGACTCCCGCGCCGGCGGCGTCCGCTTCGTCGACGAGGACGCGATCGTGGGCCGTGCGTTCCTGCGCGTGTGGCCGCTCGATCGCATCGGCGGACTCGGCGGACCACCGACCGAGGCTGGCTAAGCTGATCCCCGACGCCATGTGGGGAACGCCGTGAGTGCCGAAGAGGAACTCGAACAGTACGAGACCGAGATCGAGCTCCAGCTCTACAAGGAGTACCGCGACGTCCTGCCCATGTTCAGGTACGTCGTCGAGACCGAACGGCGCTTCTACCTCGCGAACAACGTCGACATGCAGATCCGCAACGCGGACGGCCGCGTCTACTTCGAGCTCAGCCTCGAGGACGCGTGGGTGTGGGACATGTACAGGCCGGCGCGCTTCGTGTCGAAGGTCAACGTCGTGACGTTCCGCGACGTCAACGTCGAGGAGCTCGCAGGGAAGGAAGAGGACTTCCTGCGCTGACCACAACTGGGATCGGGTGGACGCCGATGGCGAGCGGGTCCGACGCGCACAGACTGGGTCGAGCGGGCGAGGAGCTCGCGGCGGAGTACTTCGTCGAGTCGGGCTACGTGGTGGTCGCGCGCAACTGGAGGGGGACCGGCGGCGAGATCGACCTCGTCCTGCGCGACGTCTGCGATGCAGGTGCGGACTGCGTCGAGCTCGTCATCTGCGAGGTCAAGACGCGCGCGACCGACAAGTGGGGTGGTCCCGCCGAGGCTGTTACGGCGGACAAGCAGGCGCGGCTGCGGCGCCTCGCCGGGGAGTTCATCGCCACAGGACGCGGATGCGGAGCGGCCACGGTGCGCTTCGACGTCGTCGAGGTCATCTGGCCCGACGGCTCGGCCGAGCCGGTCCTGCACCACCTCAGGGACGCGTTCTGAGCAGCGGCGCCGATCGCGGGCGGGTTGTCCCGCCAGTGGGTCGGATCGCCCGCGTTTGGCAGTGGGGCACCATCTGAACGCGGGCAGGGTGGCGTGCAGGTGGGTCAGACCGCCCGCGTTTGCGGAGAGGCGCCGGTCACAGGAGGGCCCAGACGACGAGCCCCACGATCACGACGCCGACCACGACCGCGACCCACTTGTCGAAGCGGTCGGGCAGGTCCTCCTCGCCGTACGGGTCGAATCCCACCGCGTGAATCTACGTCGTGGCATCGGACCCGGACGAGCGGCGGTCTGGCGGTGCCGGCGCCGGCACCGCCAGGATTGGCGCCCGAACCGAGTCCCGGCAACAAGGGGGTCCGATGTCGGCGGAGGACACGATCGGGGTGACCCGCGACGACGGCGTGGTCACGATCCGAATCGACCGGCCGGAGAAGAAGAACGCGCTCACCTACGGGATGTTCCGCCGTCTCGGTGACATCTTCGACGAGGTCGCACGCGAACCCGGCGACCGCGCCGTCGTGCTCACCGGTGTGGCGGGCTCGTTCTCGTCCGGTGCCGACCTCACCGACACGGGTGGCGCCACGATGACCGGCTTCAGCACCCTGTCGGGTGCGCAGTGGATGCGCGAGGTCAACTGGGCCCAGGTGGCGTTGCACCGCTGCCCCAAACCGACGATCGCCGCGGTCAACGGTGTCGCCGCGGGCGCCGGCATGAACATCGCGCTCGGTTGTGACATCGTGCTCGCGTCGGAGTCGGCGCGCTTCACCGAGATCTTCGTGCGGCGTGGTCTCACCGTCGACCTCGGCGGCACGTGGCTGCTGCCGCGACTGGTGGGCCTGCAGCGAGCCAAGGACCTCGCGTTCCGTGGCGAGATCATCTCCGCGGCGGAGGCGCTCGAACTCGGCCTCGTGCTGCGTGTCGTCGCCGACGACGAGATCGACGCCGAGGCGCAGCAGTACGCCGCACGCCTCGCGAGCCTGCCGCCGGTGCCGCTCATGCTCATGAAGCAAGGCCTGAACCAGTCGCTCGGCTGGACCATGGACCAGGCGCTCGAGTACGAGGCACAGGCACAGGCGGCGTGCTTCCAGACCGAGGACCTCGCCGAGGCGATGATGGCGTTCATGCAGAAGCGCGAGGGCGTCTACAAGGGTCGTTGACCTGTGGCGGTGCGGGTCGCTCCCACCCTCGCCCGGATGGCCGAGGTGTATCGGCTGCCTGCTAGCGGCGGCGCCGAATCGCCCCGCTTCAAGTCGTACGCCGGCGCAGCCCGCAGCGGTGAGCCAGTCACGCACTTCAACCCGATGACGTCGAAGCCTGCAGGCGAGACGGTCGAGGCGCTCCTCGGTGTCGGTGCCGAAGCCGTTGCCGCCGAGGCGGCCACCGCGGTGCTCGACGAGCTCGGCGCCGGACAGGAGGTCGAGCTCGTGATGTTCGTGACGGTGGCGACGCCGGGCATGTGGACCGATCGGGTCGCGACCGAGGTCGAGCACCGCCTCGGCGGCCAGCGGGACCTCGAGCTCCTGTTCTGGACAGGTGAGCAGATCGACGCCGCCACGGTCGTGCGCCGTGCGCGCGGTCAGGCGGTGCGGGCAGCGTGGTGGGCCGTCGACGGCGACCGGCGCGACACGGTGCGCGCCGCCGTCGCGCGAGAGGGCATCGCGCTCGCCGTCAGCCGTGACGGCCCGGTACCGCGCGACGACACCGCTGTTGCGGACGCGGTGGAGCTCCTCGGCTCCAAGGCCGGTTTCGGCGACCGCGCGTGTGTGGTCTTCGGCGACCGGGTTGCAGCAGCCATGGGTTTCACGCCCCTCGGTCTCGGGGACCTCGCCGGGGCCCGCCACGGCGCCGCCCGCTGCGAGCACACCGACATCGCGGCGGCCTTCGCGTCGGGACCCGCGGCCCCCTGGCTCTGACGGTTCGCGCCGCCCGCGGCAACGGTCAACGCGCGCGGTCGAACCTGTCACAGGTGGCGGTTAGCGTGATCGCCGGCACCGCCCGCCGTCCCCCTTCCTCGTGGCGGGCGTCGCCGCCTTCCCCGTCGGCTTCCGCGCGTCCACGGGGGTTTCCATGCACGCCGTCATCCAGTCCGCTGCCGTCGTCGGTGT
>JAIBAC010000155.1 GCA_019695375.1 Acidimicrobiia bacterium | reverse complement strand
GGCATCGATGCCCGCGGCTTCATCTTCGGCGGTGCCGTCGCCGACCGCCTCGGCAAGGGGTTCATCCCGTGCCGCAAGGGCGGGAAGCTGCCGTGGGAGGTCGAGCGCACCGCCTACTCGCTCGAGTACGGCGAAGCCCACCTCGAGATGCACCGCGACGCCGTGCGCCGCGAGGGCCAGCGTGTGCTCGTGATCGACGACGTCCTCGCGACCGGTGGCACCGCGGCCGCGACGCGCGACCTCATCGCGTCGCTCGGCGGCGTCGTCGTCGGGTACCGCTTCATCATCGAGATCCGCTCACTCGGGGGCCGCGAGCGCCTCGGTGACGTCGACGTCGTGTCCCTCGTCGATTACTGACCGGACGGCGGCTGGCGTGCGGCGCCGCGGCGGCCGAACAGCACTGCCGGGATCGCCATTAGGCTGTGGCGAGAGCCGCGATGGCAGATTCGCAAACGACCCCACAGGTAACCGACCCTGCCGCCGTCTCGGGTCTGTCGCCCGAGGGGCCTGACCGCGCGGTCGTCGCTCCCCAACGCGGGGTCCTCGACCTGCTGCCGTGGCGACGTGTCGGCGACTTCGATCCCGAGCTGGCACCGGTCGTGCGCCTCATCCGCCACCACCACCCGCGTGTCGACGTCCGCGCCGTCGTCAAGGCCTACCTCCTCGCGCGGCAGGCCCACGAGGGTCAGGTCCGCAAGTCCGGCGACCCTTACATCACGCACCCCGTCGCCGTCGCGGGGATACTCGCCGACCTCGGCATGGACGTGACGACGATCACGGCCGGTCTCCTCCACGACGTCGTCGAGGACACCGAGATCGACCTCGACGACGTGCGCGACGAGTTCGGTGACGACGTCGCCGAGATCGTCGACGGGGTCACGAAGCTCGACCGTCTCAGCTTCGACTCCAAGGAGGCCCAGCAGGCGGCGACGATGCGCAAGATGCTCGTCGCGATGGCCAAGGACGTGCGCGTCCTGCTCATCAAGCTCGCAGACCGACTCCACAACATGCGCTCCCTCGCCCCTCTGGCGGAGCAGCAGCGCCGCCGCCTGGCACAGGAGACGATCGACATCTACGCGCCGCTGGCTCACCGCCTCGGAATCCGTGAGATCAAGTGGCAGCTCGAGGACCTCGCCTTCGCCGAGCTGCATCCCAAGACCTACACCGAGATCGAGGAGCTGGTGAGCGAGCGCCACGCCGAGGTCGACCGCGAGCTCGCCGAAGTCGTGACCAGCGTCGACTCACGTCTCGCGGTCGCGAAGATCAACGCGACGGTGACGGGCCGGCCCAAGCACTACTGGTCGATCTACCAGAAGATGGTCACCCACCAGAAGAGCTTCGACGAGATCAACGACCTGCTCGGCGTGCGTGTCGTCGTCGAATCCACCCGCGACGCGTACGGCGCGCTCGGCGTCGTGCACGCGATCTGGAAGCCGGTGCTGGGCCGGTTCAAGGACTACATCGCGATGCCGAAGTTCAACCTCTACCAGTCGTTGCACACGACTGTGATGGGCCCGATGGGCAAACCGCTCGAGGTCCAGATCCGCACCGCCGAGATGGACCACACCGCGGAGTACGGCATCGCCGCGCACTGGCGCTACAAGGAGGACGGCAGCGACACGCGCCGCCACGGTGCCGACGAGCTCGCATGGTTCCGCCGCGTCCTCGAGGGCCAGCTCGTGACCGAGGATCCCGCGGAGTTCCTCGACAACCTGCGCGAGGACCTCTACCGCGACGAGGTGTTCGTCTTCACGCCCAAGGGTGATGTCATCTCGCTGCCCGCCGGTGGCAACCCGATCGACTTCGCCTACGCCGTGCACACCGAGATCGGCCACCGCTGCATAGGTGCTCGTGTGAACGACCGCCTCGTGCCGCTCGACACCGTGCTCAGCTCCGGTGACACCATCGAGATCTTCACGTCGAACATCGCCGGTGCCGGGCCGAGCCGCGACTGGCTCGACGTCGTCGCGACGCCCAAGGCGCGGAACAAGATCCGCGCGTGGTTCAGCCGCGAGCGGCGCACGCAGCTCGTCGAGGCGGGGCGTGAGGAGCTCGCTGCTGCGATGCGTCAGGCGCACATCCCGGTGAGCGGCGTGCTCGAGGGCCCGATCATCGAGGCCGTCGCGGAGCAGATGAACTACGCCCACGTGGCAGCCCTGTTCGCCGCGATCGGCGAGAGCCATGTCAAGGTCGACACGATCGTCTCGCACCTCGCACGCATGACGACCGACGTGCTCGAGTCGGCGCCGGCGGAGGAGTCCTCGCTCGCGGGGATCAACCGGCGCAGCCGCTCGGCGCAGTCGAGCGGTGTGCACGTCGAGGGCCTCGACGACGTGTTCGTGCACCTCGCACGGTGCTGCAACCCGATCCCGGGTGACGTCATCATCGGCTACCACACGCGCGGTCGAGGCGTTTCGGTGCACCGTTCGGACTGCGCCAACGCGGTCGGTCTCGACGCGGTGCCCGAACGCCTCATCGGTGTCGAGTGGGACCTGACCCAGCGTGCCGCTGCCCGCGTTCGCATCCAGATCGAAGCGCTCGACCGATCCGGGCTCCTCGCAGACGTGTGCCGCGTCCTCGCCGACCACCACGTCAACATCCGCCTCGCACAGACGTCGACGGGCCGCGACCAGATCGCGGTGCAGGAGTTCGAGTGCGAGATCGCCGATCCGTCGCGTCTCGACACGGTGCTCTCCGCCGTCGCAGGCGTGCACGGCGTGTACGAGGTCTTCCGCGTCGTCCCCACGGTCGACAAGCACAAGCCGCAGGCGGCGGTGCAGGTACCCGCGCCCTGAGCGGCGGGCTTGTGCCAGCATGGCCATGTGGGGCCAGAGTTGGAGCACGCTCTCGTCGAGCGGGCACGCGGTGGGGATGTCGATGCGTTCGCCGAGCTGTACCGCGCGCACGTGGCGCTCGTGCGCGGCTACATCTCGCGCCACTTCCGTCGCTGCGACGCCGACGAGGTGACAGCAGAGACCTTCGTGCGCGCGTGGGAGGCGCGTGCTCGTTTCGAGTGGCGCGGGATCCGCTACAAGGCGTGGCTGTTGCGCATCGCCCGCAACCTCGCTGTCGGCGGCTCGCGGTCCGAGGGGCGCTTCGTGCAGGTCGAAGCCGCCGAGGTCGCGGCAGCGCCCGCGCCGCTGCCGGAGCCCGGTGACGCCGTCGTCGACCGCTGGCAGGTCGCGGCACTGCGAGAGATGGTCGAAGCGCTGCCGGCGCTGCAGCGCGATGTCGTCGTCCTGCGCTTCGTCGAAGGTCTCTCCGCCGTGGAGGTCGCGCTGGTCCTCGACCGGCGCCAGGAGGCCGTGCGCTCGGCGCAGTACCGGGCGCTGCAGACGTTGCGGGCCAAGCTCAGCGCTCTCGACGCCGCCGGCTGAAGGTGTCACAATCCCACCGGGTGGCCGTCTGCTCGGAAGGGCGAACGGGTGGAGCGAACGCTTCTGTTCGGGTGGGAGCACGGACAAGCCATAGCGATGCACGCCGACATGGCCGCCGGGACGCCGGTGGGCGAGCTCGTGAGCACGTGCGCTCGGGTGTCAGGGGCGCGCTTGGAGGGCGATCTCGTCATCTGGCGCTCGACACCGGAGGGTCGGGTGGCTGCTCTCGACCCGCAGGCGGCCGTGGGTTCGGTGCGGTTGCGCAGCGGCGATGCGGTGGTCCTGCGCGCAGCATCCTCGGGAGCACCGGCGGTACCCCCATCGCGGCGACCCGAGACGGTGGCGGAGCTGGTCGAGGTGGGCGGACCACGCTGCGGATCGCGCTGGCCGTTGGCGCCGGGCTCCGTCGTGCTCGCGCGTGACGGCCAAGGTGACGTCGTCGTGGGCGCACGGGCCGGCCGGCGGATCGCCGTGCTGGAGGTCGCGCCCGGGCCGGCGGCGAGGATCGCGGAGGCCGCCGCGGGGCTGCGCGTCGACGGCGAGGTCCCGCCGCCCGATGGCACCGTGCTCGCGGCAGGGGCCTGGCTCACGACGGGTGCCGACGTGATCACGATCAGGGCCGTACCCACCGGTGGCGCCCGCCGTGACGTCATCGCGCTGCGGCCGCCGCGTGTCGGCGCACCTGTGGCACCCGCACCCGTGGAGATGCCCGAAGCGCCGGCAGCGGCTCCCCGCAGTTCGGTCCCCGCCGGCGTCGTGCTCGCCCCGGCAGTCTTCGCAGTCGTCATCGCAGTTGTCACACGCAATCCCGTGTACCTGCTGTTCGGGGCGCTGGCACCGCTGGTCGGGATGTGGCGCCTCGTCGCCGACAGGCGCCGCGGTCGCCGTGCACACCGGCGCGCAGTCCGGCGCCACGCGCAGGAGAAGCTTCGTGCAGATGCCGCCCTCGCGGAGGCGAAGAGGACGGTGCGGATCTCACGGCGGGCGGGGATGCCGGACCCGGCCGCACTCGTGGACCGTGCCGTGCTCGAGCGGCCGACGGTCTGGGAGAGGCGGCCGCACGATCCGGACTTCCTCGAGGTCCGCGTCGGCGTCGGCGACCTGCCCTCCCGTGTCGTCGTCACCCCCAGGAGTGCCGCACCGGCGGTCGACATGAGCGTGCCCGCTGCGGTCCCCCTCAGCGGCGGAGTGCTCGGTATCGCAGGCGCTGCACACGAACGGTCGGGTCTCGCGCGGTCGATCGTGCTGCAGGCCGCGGTGCTCCACGCTCCGTCGGAGGTCGCGATCGCGGTCGTTGCCGCCCGCGGCGACCACACGTGGGACTGGACCCGGCTGCTGCCTCATCACGTGGCAGGAACCGAGATCGCCGCGTACGTGGCTGCGGCGCGAGACGGCACGGCCGGCAGGCACCTGCTCGTGGTCGTCGACGCCGGCACCGATGACGCCACGCCGCCGGCGCTGGCACACGCTGGGGGTGTGGGAACCTCGCTGGTGTGGTGCGCGCCCTCACGCGAACGCCTCCCCGGCTCGTGCACGCATCTGGCCGTGTTCGAGTCGTCGGCGTCGGCGCGCCTCGCCACGGTTGCCGACCCTGCCGGTGCTGCCGAGATCGTGCCCGACGGCGTCAGCTCCGGAGCCTGTCTCACCGCCGCACGCGCTCTCGCCGCGAGAGCCGATGACGCTGCGGCCGACTCCAGCGTGCCCGGCACGGTCGGCTTCGTCGACGCGCTGGCAGAGCTGACGGGGATGGACCCGTGCGATCCTGCCGCCGTCGCCGCTCACTGGCAGAGCGAGGCCGACGGCCTGCCGTGCCTGGTCGGACGCAGCCGCAGCGGCCTCGTGTGTGCGGACCTCGAACGCGACGGGCCGCACGCCCTCGTCGTCGGCACGACGGGCTCGGGCAAGAGCGAGCTGTTCACGACGATCCTCGCGTCCCTGGCGGTGTGCGTGAGCCCGCAGCGGCTCGCGTTCTTGCTCGTCGACTTCAAGGGCGGTGCCGCGTTCGACCGCCTCGCCGAAATGCCGCACACAGCCGGGGTGGTCACCGACCTCGACGGCGACCTGTCCCAACGCGTGCTGGTCTCGCTCGAGGCAGAGATCCGGAGGCGGATGCAGGTCCTCCGTGACGCAGGCGCCGTCGACATCGCCGCATGCGAACGGACCGATCCCCGTCATGCCCCGCCGCGCCTGGCCGTCGTCGTCGACGAGTTCGCCGCCCTCGCACGTGAGGTTCCCGCCTTCGTCGACGGACTCATCGACGTGGCGCGGAGAGGCCGCAGCCTCGGCGTCCATCTGCTCGTGGGGACACAGCAGCCCGACGTCCACACCGCCAAGCTCGCCGACAACACCAACCTGCGGGTGTGCCTGCGGGTGCAGGATGCAGGCGTCAGCCGTGAAGTAGTGGCGACCGCGGCCGCGGCACGGTTCCCACGGGACACCTCGGGGCGGGCGATCATCGCGCGTGGCCACGACGATGCGATCGAGGTCCAGACCGCCTGGGCAGGCCGCGCCGCCACGCGGACGCGGGACCTGAGCGTTCGCCTCGTCGGAGCCGACCGCGAGCGCGCGGCGTCGGCACCCGGTCCGGGCGAGCCGACCGAGCTCGAGGCTGTGGTCGACGCGGTCGTCGCAGCCTGGCACGGGTGTGGAGGTGAACCCTGCCCTCACCGCGTCTGGGTTCCGCCGCCACCGGAGTTCGTGGACCTCGACGACCTACCCGCAGGGCGACCCGCGGCACCCGTTGTCGGGATCGCGGACGAGCCCGCTCTCCAACGCGTCTCTCCGATGCGGCTCGATCTCGCCGCGTTCGGATCGCTCCTCGTCACAGGGCGCAGCGGATCGGGACGCACGACGCTGCTGCGCACTATCGCCACCGCCGCGGCTCGGTGCGGTGACGTGGCGGTCTACGCGCTCGACTGCGGGGACGGCGGACTCGCGGATCTCGCCAACCTCGCCCGCTGCGCAGATGTGGTCAACGGTACCGAGCCCGAGCGCGTCGACCGGCTCTTCGCCGTCCTGGCCGGCGAGGCTGCGCGACGTGGATCGGTGTCCGCGTCGCGATCACCGCGGATCGTGGTGGTCCTCGACGGCTTCGGCACGTTCGCAGCCGCTTACGACGACTGGACAGGCGGCCACCTCGCGACCGTGCGCCGCCTCTGCGAGGACGGACGCGGGCTCGGGCTCCACGTCGTGGTCGCCGGCGACACCGCCTCGATACCGGGCCGAACCCGTGACGCGTTCGGTGCCGTCGTCGAGCTGGGGGTGCCGGGTGACGCGACCGGCCCGGACGGTGCTCGCTGGCGCGTGGCCACTGCGGCCCGGATCGAGAAGACGGCGAACGGCGCAGGCGAAGCCCGCCGCATGCCGCGCATCGAGACGCTGCCCACGGACGCGGCGCTGAGCGACCTCGGCGCCGTCGCAGGTGTGGGGCCGGTGCTCGGCATCGCAGGCGACACCATGGAGGTGGTCGCCTGCGATCTGGAACGCGTGCCGCTCTTCCTCGTGGCCGGGCCGATGCGCAGTGGCAGGTCGACCGCCCTCGCGACGCTCGTGCAAGGCGTCGTCGGAACCGAAGCGCGTGCGCGAACGGCTCTGCTGGCCCCGCGGGGTGGGCCGCTGCCGGACCTCGGGTGCTGGAGCGACGTCGCCGTCGGTCCTGAAGCGTGCACCTCGAAGGCGGCCGACCTCGCCCGCGAGGTCAGCGATCGTGTCGAGACGGCGGGTTCGGGCGTGGCGGGGGAGCGGCTCGTGATCGTGGTCGACGACGCCGAGATCCTCGCCGACGGCCCGAGCGCTGCAGCGCTCGACGTGGCCGCGAGGCGTTGCTGGGACGCCGACGTGCTGCTCCTCGCTGCCGTCGAGTCGCATGCAGCTGCCCGCTCGTTCGGCTGGCTGTCGCAGATGCGCGCCTGCCGCCACGGCCTCGTCCTCCAGGCAGATCCGGACAGCGACTCGGAGGTCTTCCGCGTGCGCCTGCCGCGGCGCCGCGGCTACGGGAACATCGCCGG
>JAIBAC010000013.1 GCA_019695375.1 Acidimicrobiia bacterium | reverse complement strand
CCGCGCTGGTCGCCGTCGGCGATGAACCGCCCGATCACGCGCTGCGACTCGACCGCGTGGAACCTCGAGCGCGCCGACGTGTTCGACGTGATCGTCGCGGGCCGCCGCGCCACCTGCATCGTCGGCGACACCGCGGTCGCCGCCGCCCTGCGCCAACAGGACCACCCCGAGGTCGCCGACACCCGTGCGGAGCTCGGCGCGGCACCGATCGAGCTGATCCTCGCAGTCGAAGACCGGCCGCGGGGGATGCACCGCCTCTTCGGCCGCGCGGGGCGCACGCACCTGCGCTCCACCGACCGCGACGAGGTGGTCCGCGGGTTCTTCGCGCACCTCGACACGCTCGCGTGGTCACGCACGCAGCCCGAGCACCTGTGGCTCGACGCAGTCGCGCTCCAGCTCCCCCGCGGGGGCATCGCGCTCGTGGCGGCACGCGCCCGCTACGACTGGGCACGCCTCGCGCGCCCCCTGCAGCACGCCGGCATCGAAGCCGTCGAGGCGGCCCTCGCGGCCGTCGCGTTCGACGCCGGCAGCGCCGCCGCCGTCATCCCGCCCGCGGTGGTGGACCCCGCGATCGCAGCGATCGCACGGACCTGCCTCGCCGGCGACCGCCCGCTGCGCAAACCGCCCGGCGACGACCGCCGCATCCGCCGCGGCGACGTGATCGAGACGGACGACGAGCTCGACCGGCTCGGCGCCGCCGGCCACGACCCCCACGACCTGCCACGCCCGCTCGCGGCACACGCCGTCGCCGAGCTCGCACACGCGGCGGCGCTCGACCGCTACCCCGACGAGCCGCCGACGGACACGGCGGCGACCGCCATCGTCGACGCGGCCGTCAGGCTCACACAGGCACCGGGGCTCGACGTCGCGGTCCACTCCCGCGTCGCCGACCTCGCGCAGACCCTCGTCGACACCGCCCGCGCCGGCTGAGCACGGCGGCCGCTCAACCCGGCGCGGACTCGACGAGCCCCGCGTCGCGCAAACCAGCGACGAAGGCGTGCGACTCGCCGTCGTCGGGCCACTCGACCGCCGGCAGGCTCGCCCACAGCTCTGCCGCGGCGGCGTTGCACGTCACGGCCGTCGCGGTCGCGGTGTTGAGCAGCAGCGCACCGTCGTCGAAACCGAGGCCGACGGCGTCACGTGCCGGAGCCAGCATGCCCGCACCCACGTCGGCGACGGGCTGCTGCGGCCGCACCCACCACGAACCCCGCGGCGCGTCGGGAGGATCGGCGAGCAGCTCGCGCACCAGCGCCGCGCCCTGCGCCGACGCGCGGTAGCGGACCCGTACGACGGCGGCCGTCGTGACCAGCCACCCGAAAGCGTCGAGCGCGTCGTGGGGATGCGCGAGCAGATCGAGGTTGTTCTGCGCCAGCGCCTGTGCCGCGCTCACACGATCGAGCGGCTCAACCGCCGGCTCGGTGGACTCGTCGCGTTCGGCGACGACGACCAGCACCGGCCTGCCCGCGAGGCGGTGCCGCGCCCCGAGACGTGCTGCCGTGACGAGGGTCGTGCCCGCCGCGTCCGCGGCGTCGGTGGCGATCGGTTCGGGGAAGTGCACGGCGCTCGCGGGCTTGCACGCCAGCGGGCGCGTGAACCCGCCGACGACGCCGCGCGCCGGGTGCAGGGCGACCTGCTCGTCGTTGAGCAGGTCGAGGCCGGCGGCCGCGAGATGGGCGACCATCGTCGACTTGCCGGTGCCCGACGGCCCCAGCACCAAGGCGGCGGCGCCGTCGGCACGGGCGACCGCACCCCCGTGGAGGTGGGCAGGCACCGGGCGGTACAGGCGCCGGCGCGTGATCGCGCTCAGGACCCTGTCGGCGGCCTCGGCGCCGTCACGGGCGCGGAACTCGATGGTCGGCGCCGGGTCGCCGTGATCGCCACGCACGGCGATCTGCCACCAGCCCTCGGTGCTGCGGCGCACCACGACGTGTTCGGCACGCATGTCCGTGGCCGCGCCGACGCCGTCGGCCGCCGCGCGCGCATCGACGTCGTCGACGTCTCCAGCCGTGAGTCCGATCGCCTCCAGCAACGCGACCACGGCGGCGACCCCGCTGTCGTCGCCGGTTCCCGCCCCTGCGGCTGCGCTTGCATCGACGTCGACGCGGACGTCCCAGCGCTCGGCCACGAGCGCCTGGTCGCGCTCGGCGACACCCACGACGTGTATCGGCTCCGGCCCCCTGTTCATGCCCCTGTGTTCACCCCGGGCGCGGGCCTGCAAGCTAGCGGCGGGTCCGCACGTTGGCAGACTCGGGGCATGACATCGCTGCGCGGCGCACACGTGATCATCACCGGCGGGTCCGAGGGCATCGGCCGTGCGATGGCGGCCGTCGCGGTCGAGCGCGGCGCGAGCGTGTCGTTGATCGCGCGCCGCGAGGAGCCGCTCGCGGCCGCAGCCGCCGAACTGGGCGATTCGGCACGGTGGGCCACGGCCGACGTGCGCGACCGCGAGGCGCTCGCCGGCGCCGTCGCGACGCTGGTCGAGCAGGCCGGACCGTGCGACGTCATGGTCGCCAACGCCGGTTACGCGCGCCCGGGCCGCTTCTGGGCGCTGCCCGCAGAGGAGTTCCGCCACGAGGTCGACGTCAACTACCTCGGCGCCGTGCACGCCGCCGCCGCGGTGGTGCCGTCGATGCGCGAGCGCGGAAGCGGGCACCTGTGCTTCGTGTCGTCGACCGCTGGGCTCCTCGGCGTCTACGGCTACAGCGCCTACTCCCCCACCAAATTCGCGATCCGCGGTCTCGCCGAGTCGCTGCGGTCCGAGCTCGCACCCGATCACGTCCGTGTCAGCGTCGTGTACCCGCCCGACACCGACACGCCCGGCTTCGCGAAGGAGAACGAGGTCAAGCCACCCGAGACAGCCGCGATCTCAGGGGCCGTCAAGCCGGTGCCCGCACGCAAGGTCGCCGTCGCCGCGATCAACGGCATCGAGCGCGACCGCTTCACCATCTGCGCCGACCCCCTCACCGCCATGCTCGCCCGTGGCGCCGGCCTGCTCGGCCCCGTCATCCGCCGCACGATGGACCGCCAGGTCCGCGCGACCCAGCGCCACGACCAAACCCCTTGATTAGTAAGTGAGTCCTCACTAACTTACGGTCATGGGCAACAGCGGCTCAACGAGCACCACCACGGCACCGAGCCGTGCAGAGCCTGCCCGCACCCGTCTGCCCGCGGCGCAGCGACGTGCCGAGCTACTGCGTGCCGCAACCGACGTCTTCGCACGCTCGAACTACCGCGGCGCCACCGTCGCCGAGATCGCGCGCGAGGCCGGCGTGAGCGAACCGCTGCTGTACAAGCACTTCGGGTCCAAGCGCGCCATCTTCTGCCTCCTGCTCGAACGCATCGGACGCCGCATCGTCGAGATCTGGGAGCAGGAGACGGCCGGCATCGCAGACCCGCTCGAGGCGCTTCGGGTCGCCGGCGACGTCTACCTCGCGAACCTGCGGGCGCACCCGGCCGAGGCGCGGCTGCAGTTCCAGGCCCTCGCCGAGGCCGCCGATCCCGAGATCGCAGCCGTGCTGCAGGCCAACCACCGCAGCTACGTCGACTTCTTCGCGCGCCTCGTCCGTGCCGGCCAGCGGGGCGGCACGATCCGCCGCGACGTCGACGCACACCAGGCCGCGTGGCTGCTCGACGGCACCGGGTTCGCGTTCACGATGCGCGACGTGCTCGACGTCGACGAGCCGGGCGACACGAGCGCGACGACCGGTCTCCTCCTCGACTGGCTGGCGGAGACGCGACCCACTCCCACGAAGACGAGAAAGGGGAGGAAGCGATGAGCACCGACACCACCGGGATCGACCCCGCCGCGGTGCGGGGCCTGCTCGTGCGCAACTGGCTGACCCACGACGCCATGTGGTTCGCGGGCGCCCTGGAGCGCTTCGGGATCGAGGAGACGAACCGCCTGAACCGCCACGCGGCGCGGTCCATGGCTCAGATCGAGGCGAAGCGGATCGTCAAGATGTTCGGCCTCGGCTCAGTGGACGACGCCGACACACTGCGCCGCTTCTTCGACATCGCGATCGAGACGGTGATCCCCGACTTCATGGACTTCGACGTGACGTGGGCGGCCGCCAACACGTCGGTCCGCTTCGGGATCACGTCGTGCTTCGCGTTCGACGGCGTCAGCATGCTCGGTGTCGCCGACCGCTACGAGTGCGGGATCTTCGAACGCATCCACGGCTGGCTCGACGCCCTCGGCGTCGGCTACTCGGTCGAACCGGTCGCGACGCTGTGCACGATGTACCACGAGGGGACGTGCGCCCGCACCTACGTGTTCGACCTCCCCCCGTCAGCGCCGCCCCACAGCTAGCCCCCACGCCAAACGCGGGCAACCCGTCCCGCCAGCGCGACATCCCGCCCGCGTCTGGGACGAGGCCCACGCCAAACGCGGGCAACCCGTCCCGCCAGCACGACATCCCGCCCGCGTTTGGGACGCAGCCCACGCCAAACGCGGGCAACTCATCCCGCCAGCGGGACATCTCACCCGCGTTTGGGGCGAGGCCCACGCCAAACGCGGGCAACTCATCCCGCCAACGGGACATCCCACCCGCGTTTGGGGCGGACCCCTTGACAATGGGCAGATATCTTCCTATTAGTGTTGGCATGGTTCGTCGCAAACCCGGAGAGCTCCTCCCCCTCGAGTACTCGATCCTCGACGCGGCGACTTCATCTTCACGCGGCGGCGACGTCGAGTTCCACGGGTTCGAGATCGCTCGCCGCATCCGCGACCAGGAAGGAGCCCGGCGCCTCACCGCCCACGGCACCCTGTACAAGGCCCTCGGTCGCATGGAGACGGCGGGGCTCCTCGAGAGCCGCTGGGAGGACCCCGACCGCGCGAGTGCAGAAGGCCGCCCCCGCAGACGTCTCTACTCGGTCACAGCCCTCGGGGCGGCAGCCCATGCCCATGCACGTTCCGGCGCGGCAGAGCACGGCGAGCCACGCTGGCAGCCAGGCCTCGCGACGTGAGGAGGTGACCGGATGCCGGCCATGGCGAGGTTCCCACAGTGGTGGACGCTCCGATACACCAAGGGTTTGCCCGACGACGTTCGCGAACGACGCCTGGCCGAGATCGCAGCCGATGTCGATGACCAGCACCGCTGGGCTGCCGCCAGCGGCGAGGCTGCGCCCGACCGCGCGGTCGCATGGCGCACGGCGCGCGGCATGGCCTCGGACCTCACTTGGAGGCGTCAGCAGAAGGCGGCGATGCGCACCGGCGATCCGCTCTCGGACGCCTCGGCCGGCCGGCGGCTCTGGGCGGCGTGCACGCAGGCCTGGTTCGCGCCGATGGCGGTGCTCCTCGCCGTGTTCAACGTGCTCGCGGCGATCGCCGTGCTGACCGAGGACGACGGGCAGATGCCGGGCCAGGTCCTGGGCCCGATCGTCATGACGCTCCTGGCGATGTCGATCGTCGCCGGCCTGCTGGTGCGCCGCCGTGCCGCGGCCACGCTCGCTGCCGGTGCAACTGCGCCCGGGCGACCGCGCCGCAGGGGCACTGCGTTCGGCGCCGTCGTCGCCCTCCTCGTGTTACTGCTCGCGTTCGCGCTCCTCGTCGTCGGCGTGTCCACCGGTGGTGTGCCGTACTTCTTCGCCGCCCTCGTGACGTTCGGGGCGACGGCTGCGATCGCCGGATGCTGGATGCTGGTGCGGGCGCTGCGATCCGGCCGGGTCGAGCACAGGATCACCGTCGCTGAGGCGATGATCATCGTGGGCACGCTGCCAGCCCTGGGCCTGTTCTGGATGATCGTGCCGGCGCTGCTCGCCGTTGCGGTCATCGCGGGCGTCGTCGGCACCGGTGCCCGGCTCCGCACGTCGACCTAGCACTGCGCCGCGACCCACTCTGGGCATGGCCCCCACGCCAAACGCGGGCAACCCGACCCGCCAGCACGACATCCCACCCGCGTTTGGGGCGAGACCCACGCCAAACGCGGGCAACCTGACCCGCCAGCACGACATCCCGCCCGCGTTTGGGACGGGGCGACGGGCGCGGTCAGAGCTCGGTGGTGACGCCGAGGCGCTCCATCACGAGGTCGGCGGTGGCCATGCCCGACATCGTCGCCTGGTGGGTGCCCATGCCGGGGGCGCCGGCGTCGCAGCCGCACAGGTAGAGGCCGTCGAGGGGCGTCTGCGGCGACGGCTTCTTGGTGCCGACCTGGCCCACGATCTGACCGAGGCCGACGCACTCGCCACCCTGGCCGGGCAGCACCGAGTCACGCGAGTGGGCTGCCACCTCCGCCGGCCCGTCGTAGGAGCGCTTGTCCACGACCTCGAAGATCTTCGGGAACACCTTCTTCAGCGTCGACTCGACACGGTCGTAGAGCGCCTCGATGTGGGGGTCCTCGGGATCGGCCGGCGCGGGCGAACCGACGATGATGACCTGCTTGCCCTCGGGCGCCATCGTCGTGTCGAACGCAGTGGGGACGCTGATGAAGACCACGACCTCGTCGGGGATCTCACCGCGTCGGTACGCCTCGTAACGCTCGGTGTTCCACCACGTGTCGTCGCCGTAGATGATGTAGCAGCCCTGCTCGAGGACGCGCTCGTTCAGCCGGTAGCGGATCGTCGCCCAGCCCCAGCCCGGGATCGCGTCCTCGACCCACTGCACGTAGTCGTCGGGGAAGTGCTCGCGCCCGGCCAGCTTCAGCACCGTCGGCTGGATGCCGGCGTCGCTGATCACGACCGGCGCCGTGAACGTGCCGGCCGTGGTGGTGATGCCGACCGCACGGCCGTCGACGACGTCGATGCGCTCGACATCGGTGCTCAGCAGGATCTCGCCGCCGTCGGCGCGGATCTGCTCCGCGATGTCGTTGAGGACGCGCCCGAAGCCGCCCTTGTAGTAGCCGCCACCGCCCTGCACCGCGATCTGCTGCATGATCTTGGCCTGCTCCGACGCGGCCACGAGATCGATCGGCTCCGCCAGCGACGCGTTGGCGTGCATCGCCAGGTAGCTGTACAGCTCCCACGGCACGTCGCGCTCGGCGAGCCAGTCCTGCATCGACGTGTCGTCGAGGCCGTCGAGCTGCTCGGGCGTGAGCATCACCATCTCGGCCATCACCGCAAGCGCCTTCTCGCGGTCGGCCTCGTCGAGCTCCCACAGGTCGAAGAACGGCGTCGGGTCCATGCCCGAGCTCTGGGGCGAGATGATCGTCTTGTACGTGTCGGATCCCTTGGGCTTGTACGACACCGACGCCGTGTCGAGCAGCACCTGATCGAGCTTGTCGGAGATGCCGAGACGTGCGAAGAGCTGCTTGAAGCCGGGGTCCTGCATCGGCACCTGCAGCTTGGGGCCGAGCTCGTAGCGGAACCCGTCGCGCTCGACGGTGACGGCCTTACCGCCGGTGGTGTCGTTGCGCTCGACCATCAGCACGCGCACGCCGTGGTGCGCGAGGGTTGCCCCGCACGCGAGACCGCCGGGGCCGCCGCCGATGATGATCGCGTCGTACTCGCCGCCGTGCGCGCTCATGCGCCACCTCCTGCTGCGTCGTCGAGCCACTTCGCCCCGACCCCGAGGTTCATGGGCACGTCCATCATGTGGGCCATGAACCAGTCCCACGGCCGGTGCGTCCACCACGACTGGTCGCGGCAGCCCGCGTCCTCGGCCACCTCGCACGCTGCCAGGTAGCCGGTCGCGAGCCACGAGGCGCCCATCGGGTGGATCGACTGGCTCAGGTAGAGCCCGGGGATGAACGTGCGCGACGCGCCCTTTGTGATGATCCCCGGCACCGGACGGTTCAGGTAGAACTGGTCGGGCGTGACGCTGCCGCCCATGATGTTCGCCCGGATCGCCGACGCGTTGTTGCGCACCTGGTCGAGGGGCGTCATCACGAAGCGGTCGACGATGATGTCCTTGAACCCGGGCGCGAACTCCTCGATGCGGTCGGTGATCACGTCACCCATCGGCTCGGCGAGCTCGGGCCACGCGTCCATGCCGCCGCTGATCTGGCGACCCTGCCAGCGCCGCGGCAGCGGCGGCACGTCGACCCAGATGAACGCCGTGTGGCACCCGTCGGGGGCTTGGGTCGGGTCGGCACGCGTGGGCACGAACCAGTTGCCCATCACCTCGTCGTCGATGACGCCCGAGACGAGGTTCATGTTGTGGCGGCGCATGTCGTCGACGCTCTCGCCGCCGAGGTATCCCATCATGCAGCGCTGGATGCCGGGGTCCCACTCCGCCGCCGAGAACTCCACGTCGTCGCAGAGGTTGTAGTAGACGCCGAAGAGGACCTGCTCGTCGTAGCCGTACTGCTTCACGCGGCTCGCGATGTCGGCACCGATGACGTCCTCGCCGAGGAGGCCGAGGAACGTCGGTGTCAACGACACATTCGACACGATCGTCTTCGCGCGGATCTCCTCGCCCGCCAGCAGGGCGTCGCCGGTGAGGCGGATCCCGACCGCACGGCCGTCCTCGACGATGATCCGCTCGACGGGGCATGTCGTCCAGATCTCGCCGCCGGCCTCCGCCGTCGCCTTCACGAGCGCGTGGGTGAGGGCGTGGGAACCGCCCCGCGACGTGTGCACCGCCATCGGGCCGCCAATGCCGGCCATGAACACCGCCGCGAGCGCCCCGATCTTGCGGTGGATGGGCGGCATCCCGCCGATCCAGCCGCACGACGCCGTCGTGGTCTTGACCTCCTCGGACTCGAAGAGGAGGTCGAGGACCTCGAAGCCGGTCATGTTGTAGAGGTCGGCGCCGGTCGTGTCGGCGTGGCCCTGGTGCGCGAGGAACCCGTCGAGGAGCTTGTACATGCGCCCCAGCGTCTCCTCGGTCGGCGGCCCGTACCAGAAGCGCCGGTTCACCTCGAGCATCTCGTCGAGGTTGAGGGCGTTGAACTCGAGCGCCTTCATCTGGGTCGCGGCGTCGGCCTCCGACACCCGCGCCCAGTTGGCGTTGGTCTTGGACACGTCCATCGCGTGCAGCAGGTTGCGGCCGCTCTCGAAGGGCTTGGCGTAGGTGATGTCGGTGCCGCGCAACTCGAAGCCGAGGCCGGGCAGGTCGAGGTCCTCCATCGCCGGCGAGTACGACGTCGCCAGCCACGTGGCGTGGAGGTTGTGCAGGAACCCGGGCATGCCGAGCTCGACGGTGTCGCAGTGCGCGCCGCACTGGCCCCGCGCCTCGAACACCCCCACCGACAGGCCCGCCTTGGCGAGGTACGCCGCGGTCGTGAGTCCGTTGATGCCCCCGCCGATGACGATGACGTCGTAGTCCTTCATGGTGACCTCACTCGTTGTCGTCGATGTAGGTGGCTACGTACTTCTGCATCGCCGCAGTCGGCTTCCACCAGCGCTGCACGCCCATGTCGTCGGCGACGCGGTTGGCGGCGAGGTAGCCGGGGCCGCCGAGCACGAGCCCGCCCGGGTAGGTCGACGCGCCGTTCACGTAGAGGCCCTCGATCGGCGTCGACGTGTCCGAGCAGTCCTGGTTCGGGCGGAAGCAGCCGAGCTGGAGCGGGTTGTAGTCGCCGTGCTTGATCGAGCCGCGGCGCATGTTCGGCAGCCGGATCTCGATGTCCTCGGGCGTCTCCTGGGTGGTGCGGATGATGTTCTCGCGCGACATGTTCGGCGCGAGGCGGCGCCACTTCTCGAGCACGGCCTCCTCGAGCTCGGGCCCGCGCGTCTCCCAGCCGCCCTCGATGTCGTAGGGGGTGTGCATCTGGAAGAACGACACGTGCTTGCCGGGCACACGGCTTAGGTGCGAGTCGAAGAGGGTCTGGCACGTGGCGTGGCCGCCCATCGTCGTGGGGTCGACCCGGCCCGACGTGACGTTGCGCCAGTGCTCGAGGACCTGGTCGACGCCGTCGAAGCCGAGGATCGTCATGAACGACTCGTCGGCCCACGGGTCGCCGCTGATGTAGCGCGGCGCCTCCTCCGACGCCACGTGCAAGGTGGTGTAGCTCCACTTGTCGAGCTCCCAGCGCGACACCTCGTCCTTGAGGGTCGCGGGCAGGTTCTCGGGGCCGACGAGGTCGATGAAGGTCGACTCAGGATCGAGGCTCGAGATCACGACCTTGGACTCGAGCGTGCGGCCCTCCCACAACTCCACGCCGGTGACGGCGCCGTCGGAGACGTTGATCTTGTTCACCTGCGACGAGTCGAGGATCGTGCCGCCGTTGCGGATGAACTCACGCGCGAACGACGACGCCATCTTGTGCGAGCCGCCCTGGCAGTAGTTCTTGTTCATCGCGCGGTCGAGCAGCATCGGCACGAAGAAGCCGACGCCGGTCTCGGTCGGGTCGAGGCCCCACATGCACGTCACGTAGAGGAGCAGGGCGCGGATGCGGTCGTCCTCGAAGTTCTCGGTGATGATGTCGAGGGGGCTCTGCTCGCTGAGGTCGAGCATCTCCTGGCCGATCTCGGTGCGGCCCATCGACTCGATGATGTCGAGGGGCGCCATCGGCGGGATGTAGGTGGCGGGCGCCACGATCTCGCGTGCGATCTTGCGCCACGTGCGCATCACGCGCCCGAGGTTGACGGCGTCGTTGGTCGAGAACTTATGGAACGAGTCGACGGTGTCCTCGAGCATCCGCGTCAGCAGCAGCGACTTGCCGTCCTCGAAGATCATCGAGGTCTGCAGGTTCGGCTTGATCCACACGAGGCCGTGGCGGGACAGGTCGAAGTCGACGAGCGCCGGCATGAAGTCGACCATCATGTGGTAGACGGCGTGGATGTTGGAGTAGAAGCCGGGGAACAGGATCTCCTCGGTCGCGAGGCCGCCGCCGATCTCGTAGCGGCGCTCCACGAGGACGACCTTGAGGCCGGCCTTCGCCAGGTACGACGCCGTGATGAGCCCGTTCGGGCCGGCGCCGATCACGACGACGTCCCACTCGCTCTCGATCGGGAACTCCGAGAAGAAGCTCTGGGGGTGAGGCCGGCCTTCCAGCTCTCTGACCATGGTTCGACTCCTCCTGTGATCTCGCGGCTCAGGCGCCCTTGTGGGCCGACCGCTTGCCGATGTCGGGGATGTACCAGGGCGACGCGTACCACCAGTCACCGGGGTCGGCGACCTCGTCCTCGATCAGGATGTGCATGAGGTTGTAACCGACGGCCATGAGGCAGAGCCCGCCGGGGTGCGCCGCCGACTGGTGCGCGAGGTAGAGGCCTTCGATGCCGGGCACGCGGTAGCGGGCGAGCTCGGGCAGGGGCCGCTCGTTCCACCACTGGTCACGGTCGCAGCGGATGCCGTACCACGACCCGCCCAGCATCCCGGTGTTGCGCTGCTCCTGCTCGTAGGGCGTGTCGCTGATGATGCGGATCAGGTTGTCGTCGTCGAGGTTCTCGACGATGCAGGCGAGGCTCGCCCGCATGAACTCGTCCCACTTCTTCTTCTCGTCGGCCTTGTCCATGGCGTCCATGCCGCCGACGTTGTATTCGGGCGTGGGCACCATCATCCACAGGGGGCCGTTGATGTGGCGGCCCGGGCGCGTGCACTGGGGGTTGGTCTCGTCGTAGAGCGACGCCGCGACCATGCCCCACATCGCCTCGTCGGGCGAGATCGTCATGTTCTCCTGGCGGCCGAGGACGTTCTCGACGTTCTTGAAGTAGATCTCGCGCGACTCCATGTTGAAGAACGCGCCGGTGAACTGGTCCTTGGGCGGCGGGAGGCGGTACTTCTCGCGGTAGCGGAACTCCTCCTTGGTGTAGTAGTGGCTCATGTAGAGGCTGCCGCCCTTGAGGCTCAGGTCCTTGATCCGCTGGATGAACCCGGCGTCGAGGTGCTGGGGGCCGATCATGTCGAGGAACGTCGGCTTGATGTGGGCGGCGCTGATCACGGCCTTGCGCGCCCAGATCTTCTTGGGCCCGTAGGTGGCGTCGTCACGAAGGCGCACGCCCTGGGCGCGGCCCTCGCTGATGATGATCTCCTCGACGGGACAGCACGCCCTGAAGGTCGCCCCGTGCGCGACGGCGCAGCGGAAGAGGGCGTGGTAGTAGCCGTGCATGTTGCCCCGCGCGGCGACGGGCTTGGCGATCGCGGGCGGCATAACCGTCGCGGCGCTGCACAGTGCCGGGATCGCAACGCCCTCCATGTGGCCGTGCGCGCCGGAGCTGAGCGCGATGTAGGCCTGGCTCACCTTGAACGGCTCGGTGTCGAGCCACTCGTCCATGAGGTCGAACATCGTCATCTCGAGCAGCTCGCGCGACCACACGTCGGGCTCGCGCTGCTTGTAGACCTGCATGAACGGGATCGTGTCCTCGTTCAGCTCGACGTGGGCGGGGTGCGGCGGGCACCAGAACGTGGAGCGCATCAGGTCGCGGAACCCGTCGAGGCCCGAGAGCATGCACGCGATCTTGGCCCAGCCCATCTTGTCCTTGTCGGTGACACGGGACAGGCCGTCGCGGGTGAAGATGTAGCGGTCGGTGTCGAGCTCGACGGTGGTGCGGGGGTCCCAGTCCATGCGGAACCCGTAGCGCCACAGCTCGAGCTGCTCCCACCCCGGTGCCGACCCGCCGTAGTTGGCGATCGCGTGGGGCTGGATGCGGACCCCCGCGATCGGCTCGGCGGTCTCCTGCGCACCGCCGCTCTCGGGCCGCTCCTCGAGCACGCACACGCTCAGTCCGCTCTTGGCGAGGTACGCCGCGGTGGTGGTGCCGTTGTGGCCGGCGCCGATGATGACGACGTCGTAGGTCTCTTCCCTCGCCACGATTCCCCCTGCGATGTGGTTGGGGCTTACGTCGGTGCAGATGCAGCTCTGCTACCAGATGGTGAGAGAGTGTAGCCCAAGATACCTTCCGGGCAAGCTATCTCCGCGTGAGACCCGGTGTGTCACCGGCAACTCGGTGTTACACTGCGTCCATGCCGACCGACCGCAAGAGGCACATGGTCACCGAGACCGACGAGGTGGCCGCCGCACTCGACGAAGCAGCTCAGCAGTGGCCCGAGGAGACGAGCCGTTCCCGCCTGTTGGTCCGGCTGGTCCGGGAGGGCCATCGCGTGATCTCGGGCAGTCGCGCGCGGGAGTCGGAGCGCAGGCACGACGCCGTCGCGCGGACGAGCGGAGCCCTCACGGGTGTCTACGGCGAGGGCTACCTCGAGCGGCTCCGTGAGGACTGGGCGGAGTGATCGTCCTCGACGCGAGCGTCCTCATCGCCCACCTCGACGGCGACGACCGCCACCACGATCGGGCGACGGAACTGCTGATGGCCGCCGCAGACGGCGGGCTCGGGGCAAGCCCGATCACTCTCGCCGAGGTGCTCGTCGGCCCTGCCCGCGCAGGCCTCCTGGAGCAGGCGAACAGCGCGCTCCACACCCTCGGCGTCGCCACGATCCCCGTCGCCGAGGACGCCCCTGTGCGACTCGCACTCCTGCGAGCGAGGACGAGGCTCAAGCTCCCGGACTGCTGCGTGCTCCTCGCGGCCGAAACCACACGCTCCGAGATCGCCACCTTCGACAACCACCTCGTCCGAGCTGCCACGGAGCTCGGTCTGATGGTTCGCACCGGTCCGTAGTTCGGCCGACGCCCACCCATACCCGCCCCCCTTGGAGCACCACGCGGCCAGGACGTCGACTTCGGAGCACGAGGTGGCCACATGTGGCGACCTCGTGCTCCAACCGGCGCCGGGTCAGCGGGGGAAGCCGCGCTCGATGATGACGAGGAGGCGGCGCAGGGAGTCGTCGATGTTGTCGAGGTCCGCTGGCGAGGCCGGCTCGAGGAGGCGGTGGGCGGCGTCGACGAAGCGGGCGAAGGCGTCCTCCTCGACCTGCTTGCCGGCGGCGGTGAGCTGCACGAGGGTGCTGCGGCGGTCGTCGGGGTCGGGGACGCGGCGCACGAAGCCGAGCTGCTCGAGGCGTTTCAGCATCTTGGTCATCCCGCCCGAGGACCGCTCCAGCGAGGTATAGAGCCGGCTCGGCGCGAGCTCGTACGGCGGTCCCCCGCGCCGCAACGCTGCGAGGACGGCGTAGTCGTTGACACCGAGCTCGAACTGCTTCAGCGACGCCGCCTGGAACGCGTCGATGAGCACCGACAGCCGCGCCAGGAGCGTGACGAGCACCATCGCCGACGTGTCCTCGGCGTCGGGGTACTCGCGCGCCCATGCCTCGGCGAAGTCGTCGACCCAGCGGGTCTCGTCGAAGTGGGCCTCCCTACCCATCGCCACTGTTGTAGCCGAAAGGGCAGGTGCCGGGACGCCGCTTCAGCAGCGCCCCCGCCGCACAGGTACCGTCCGCTGCGTCGTCCCGCTCCGAAGGGAGGCGCACAGTGCACGATCCCACAGACCTGACGGCGATCCCCGACGCGGTCGAGTCGCGGGCGGTCACCTTCGAGAACCCCACCGGGGCCCGCGGCGGCGGAGGCCGCGCGCACGGCGGGCGCAAGGGCTCGCCGTCACGGCGGCTCGCGCCCGGCGAACGTGTCGTCGTCGCCGACCTCGACGGCCCCGGCGTCGTGCGCCACCTGTGGCTCACCTTCACCCCGGCACCACCGGAGGAGACCCGCGCCGTCGTCCTCGAGGTCTTCTACGGCGACGCCACCGAAGCGAGCATCAGCGTGCCCGCCGTCGACTTCTTCGGGGTCCCGTGGGGCCGCCCCGTCCACCTCGACACCGCCCTCACCGCGATCCACGAGGGCCGCGGTTACAACAGCCACATCCCGATGCCGTTCACCGACCACATCCGCGTCGAGATCACCAACGGCGGGCAGCGGCCGACCGAGCTCTACTTCCAGTGCGACTACACGCTCGAGGCGCCGGCGCCACGGCCCACGTTCCTGCACGCCGCGTACAGGCGCGAGAACCCGACCACGATGCGGCGCGACTTCGTCATCGCCGACGGCATCCGCGGCCCCGGCCGCTTCCTCGGCTGCGTCGTGGGCGTGCGCGTCCTCGACGGCGGCATGTGGTACGGCGAGGGCGAGGTGAAGATGTACGTCGACGGCGACCGCGAGCTGCCCACGATCTGCGGCACCGGCCTCGAGGACTACGTCGGCACCGCATGGGGCATGGGCCCCCACCAGGCCCGCTACGCAGGAGCCCCCCTCGACGTGCGCCCACCGGAGCGCCCCCCGGTCGCCAACCCCGACCTCGTCGGCTTCTACCGCTGGCACGTGCCCGACCCGGTCTACTTCCGCGAGGACGTCAAGGTCACCATCCAGCAGATCGGCATGAACATCTTCTACGACGGCCAGGAGGACGAGCTCGCCGCCGCGCCCGCCGCCGGCGCCGGGTACCGCCGCCTCGACACCGCAGGGATGCTCGCGATCGGCCTCACCGAACGCAGCGACGACTACTGCGCCACCGCGTTCACCTACGCCACCACCCCTCAGCCGGTCCCGCGGCTGGTCCTCGACGACGCCGTCGCCGGCATCGAACGCCGCGACTACGAGCAGCCGTCCCTGCTCGAGGTCGTGCTGCAGTCCGGCCTCGACTGACACCGCCGGCCCCGAGGCCGGGGCGGGCCGCGACGGTCAGCGAGCGGCGATGTCGACCACGCCTGCGATGGCGCCGGTGAGACCCGCGGCCACGACGACGCCGACCGTCAGCACCCGGCCCGCGACGACCCAGCCATGGGAGCGCACCACCGCTACGAGCGCCCGCCAGCGGGTCGCGAGCACCGTCACGGCGCCGACGAGCAGCAGGGCGAGGGTGACAGGAAGCGCCACGAACGCAGGCGGGACGGCGACGCCGTAGTGCACCAGGTCACGCAGGCTCGACGTGAGCAACGGCAGCCATGAGCTCAGCCGGCATGTGGTGCCTTCTACCGCGAGGCCGAACACGATCGCGACGGCCCCGAAGGCGAGGACCGCGACCCACCCCGGGCCGACGATGTCGAAATCGGGATTGTCCCTGCGGAGCGGGTCGAGCGTCGTCCCGAACACCACGAGGAGGCCCGCGCCGAACACCACCCCACCCACCCGGCCTGCAGGCAGGAAGCGCCGGACCACCAGGAAGAGCACCGCCGCCGGGATGCCGAAGAACATCCCGTTGAACAGGACGAAGCCGATGGTGCCGTCGACGCTGACCCTCCCGACGACCTCCTCGGCCTCGGTGACGAGTCCCTGGGCGTCGGGCCCTGCCGTCACCGCGAGTAGCCGCATCACGAGCCGGCCACCGGCACCGACCACCAGGATCCCTGCGGACATGCCCGCGACCAGAGCGATCGCCGCGTACCAGACGTAGCGTCGTGCAGCTTCGGCGACGGTGAGATCGGCGACTGGCTCCGGCGGCGTGAACGGTCTCCCGCCCCATCGGATGCCAGCAGCCAGGCCCGTCAGGAGCAGCAGCGCACACGCGACCATCACAGCCATGGCTCGTCCTTCCCCTGCGCACAGCGGCGGCGGGACTGCATCGGCGAGGGTGAGCCATCATCGCGCACGTGCGGACTTCTCGGCCTCCGGTCGTCACGGCTGCTCTCCGGGTGGCTCCGCCCGCACAGGCGGGCGTTCCTGCAAGACTCGTCGCGTCCCGGGCCGGACGTCCGCACCACCTCCCCCACTCGTCGCAGGAGCCACGATGGCGATCGACTTCACACTCTCACCCGAGCTCGAGGAGCTGCGCCTGCGCGTCCGCGAGTTCATCGAGGGCACGGTGCTCCTCGGCGAGTCGCGCATCGGCGACCACGACAAGCTCGACCGCGGCGAGTACCTGACGGTCCTCTTCGAGATGCGCCGCCTCGCACGCGAAGCGGGACTGTGGCTGCCGCACATGCCCGAGGAGTGGGGCGGCATGGGACTGTCACACACCGAGCTCGCGATGGTGCAGGCCGAGGCGGCCAAGTCGTACTTCGGTCCGTGGGTGCTCAACTGCCAGGCGCCCGACGAGGGCAACATGAACACGCTGCTGCACTGGGGCACCGACGCGCAGAAGGAGAAGTACCTACGACCCCTGTGCGAGGGCCTCGCGATGAGCTGCTTCGCGATGACCGAACCCGAGGTCGCCGGCTCCGACCCGACGCTGATCCGCACCCACGCCTACCAGGACGGCGACGAGTGGGTCGTCAACGGCCACAAGTGGTTCATCTCCAGCGCGCGGCGGTCGCGGTTCGCGATCCTCATCGCCCGCACCGAGGAGTCCCCCGGCATGCCCCAGGCCGCCAACACCGGCTTCCTCGTCGACCTACCCGCCGACGGCTGGCACGACGTGCGCGAGATCGAGACGATGCACGGCTCCACCGGCCACTCCGAGATCGTGATCGAGGACCTGCGCATCCCGGCGGAGAACATGCTCGGCGAACGCGGCCAGGGCCACCTGCTCGGTCAGTTCCGCCTCGGCCCCGCCCGCCTCGCGCACTGCATGCGCTGGATCGCCCAGGCCGAGGTCGCGCTCGACATGATGGTCGACCGCGCCATGAACCGCTTCGCGCACGGCTCGCTCCTCGCCGAGAAGCAGGGCATCCAGTGGATGATCGCCGACTCGGCCATGGAGCTGTACCAGTCCAAGCTCATGGTGCTGCACGCCGCGTACAAGATCGACCAGGGCCTCGACTTCAAGTCCGAGGTGTCGATGGCCAAGCACTTCGTCGCCAACGCGCTCAACCGCATCATCGACCGCTCGATCCAGGTCCACGGCGCGCTCGGCTACTCCAAGGACACTCCGCTCGCGAACATGTTCCAGCACGCCCGCTGGGCCCGTTTCGCCGACGGCGCCGACGAGGTGCACCAGATGCGCATCGCGCAGCGCACCATCGCCGCGTACAAGGACACCGGCAGCACGAGGGCCGCCACCGGCGACCTCCCGCTGTGAGTGCAGGCCTGAGATCGACGGCGGCGCCCACCCAGGTCATGGGTGTTCGTCGTGCCCATTTCGCGATACGATACTCGGAACGTGGAGATCTTCGCCTCCGCCGGTAGGCACGGGGTCGCCGATGACGACATCAGGCACGCCGTCGAGCATGCGGTCGTGGCGGGTGAGCAGGATGACGGCAAGGTCCTGTACCTGGGCGCCGACCGTTCGGGGAACCTGCTCGAGGTCGTGTCGGTGGTCCGTGACGACGACACGGAGGTCGTGATCCACGCCATGCGTATGCGCCGTAGATACGCGCCATTCCTACACGGCGAGGGAGACAGCGATGTCTGAACGGAAGTCGCACGGCCGATCGAAGACCGGTGTCGAGCTGACCGACGAGGTCTTGGAGCAGATGGCTGACGAGGCCGAGGCCGGCCTCGACATCGCGAACTTGCGCCGCCGCCCAGGGCGGCCGGCAATGGGTTCTGGTGCTGCCGCGTCGTTTCCGGTTCGCCTCGATCCGGAGCTCCGCGAGGCACTCGACGAGCGAGCAACACGGGACGCGACGACACCGTCGGAGATCGTGCGCGAAGCGCTACGTCGGTTCTTGAAGGCAGGCTGAGCCGTCCACGTTTGATAGTGCCCTGTGGCTGTGACACGTTTCAGCTGAAACGTCGCCGGTGCCGGCCAGTGCCTCGCGTGCAGCACCCAGTGCCGCAAGGAAGGCGGCACCGTCCTCGGGTGCGAGCCGCGTGGTCACCACGAGTGACCCGTCGTCGTAGTCGGTACGCCATGTGAGCCTGCGGCCCTCGTACGCCGCGACCGCCGCGTCGTCACCGCGGGCGAAGGCACCGCGGTACGCACGCACGAAACGCTCCAGCATCGCAGTGGGCGCGTCGCGGGCGAAGTCGACGAGGTCTGCCTCGTCCCCAGCAGTGGCGACTCGAGTGAGGGCACGGACCTTGGAGTAGCTGAGCCGCCCCGCCGCGGACTCGGCCGCGATCAGGGGCAGCTCCTCGAGACAACGCGCGCCCTTAGCCGCTCGCGGGCGGCCTCCACGACAGGCCGCACTGCCAGTTGAGCCAGTACGCACACGACCGACAGCCCACACCGCCCAACCGTTGCGGCGGTCCGTGTGGCTGTGACACGTTTCAGCTGAAACGCCCACCGGTTCGCAGCTGCACCAGCTCCTCGCGGAGACCGCATGCCGGGATCGCATGTCGCAGCCGCCGGTTATGGTGCCGCCATGCACGAGGAACGGTACCGATGACCGACCATGCGCGACAGTGGGAAGAGATCGCGGACGACGCCCATCTCTCCTTGCAGGACCAACCCGTCGAGGATGTGCTGCACCTCTTCGACGTCGACCCCGACACGCCTGCCCGGCTCACGCCCGCCGGGATAGTCCTCGAACTGATGGCCGCTCCCTTCGATCCGGGCGACGACTGGCAGAACGCCAGCGCATACACCCGTGTCTACGACCACATATTCCAGTTGGCCCTCGACCCACGTCTGCTTGCCGCGGACTTGCGCGTGTACACGAACGAGTACCGCAGCATCTGTGACGAGATCGATGCGATCATCGACGAGCTCGGGGTACCGCCACCGCCCCGGAAGTACCGGGGGGGAGTTCGCTCGACCCAGGATCACCCATGATCGACGACGTGATGATCGGTGAAACAGAGGAGAGATGACGTGGCAAGTGTGATCTGCAAGAGATCGGACCGTTTCGAGTGCTGGACGGACACCGTCGACGGCTACCGAGACCTGCACGGTCTAGCGTCGCTCGATGTGGACCCTTCCGAGGTGCACGACCACAAGAACGGCATCGAGTTCGTTTGGGTCGCAGGGCACCACGCCGTCCCGATGCGGGCATACATAGCCGAGCACCGCGGTGGTGCCGCCAAGAGGAACGGGCTCGAGCGGATCGACGAGTTCCTGGGGCGCTGCCCGGAGTACGCGTAGCCGGCGGGGGGCGGGAGCTAGGGCGTGACGAGCTCCACCGTGGGGAACGAGGTGCGGTAGCGGCGCGCGTCGCGTGTGAGCAGCTTGTGGCCGGACACCGCGGCGTGGGCGCCGATGTAGAAGTCCGGCAGGGGCGAACGCGGCGCCCCTCCCTTGCGCCGGTAGCCGAGGAACGCCTTGCCGGCCAGGAACGCCGCTGTCCACGGCAGGTCCTCGCGCACGAACACGTCGGGTGGAAGCGCCACCTGAAGGGCCTCGATCGTCGCGAACCCGATCGACACCTCTGCGTAGACGATCGGGTTGACGACCAGAGGACCGCTGTCGGCGGCGCGTCCCAGCGCGGCGGCGGATCTGGCGGACCACGACGCGTCGTCGGTCGCGACGTCGAGGATGACGTCGGAGTCCACCAGCGTCGCGGTCACCGGGTGCTGTTGCGGGTGAGCGCCATGATCTCGTCGGTCATCGCTGTGTCGGCCGTGCCGCGGAGGCGCTCGACGACCTTGTGCCCGCGTCACGCGGGCCGCCACTATCCGCACGCCGGTGTCGTCCGCCAGGAACTCGACCTCGGTCTCCGGGAGCAGCCCGAAGCGCTCCCGCAGCTCCTTGGGAATCGTGACCTGGCCCTTGGACGTGACTGGCCCACAGCCGATGGGGGTGCCGGGTCCTACCCCAGGGGGGTGAGGGAGGGCCCGGCACCCACCACGGACACCTTCAGCCGCCTGCCTCGGTCGGGTCCCAGTCCGCGGCGAAGCGGCGGCGCGACTCTGCCTCGGCGTGGCGGATGTCCCAGAAGCGAGGCGGGCGCTTCTCCACGAACGCGGTGCCGCCCTCCTTGCCCTCGGGCATGTCGAACCAGTCGGGGTAGAACTGGCTCGAGATCACGCCGAGCTCGGCGTAGCCGTCCATCTCCTGGTCGAAGGCGGCCTTGAGGATCTCGAGGCACCCCGGGCTCACGGCGAGCAGCTCCTCGCACCACTCGTCGACGGCGGTCTCGAGCTCGTCGCGGGGCACGACCTTGTTCACGAGACCCATTTCGAGCGCCTGCTCGGCCGTGTAGCGGCGGCACATCATCCACATCTCGCGCGCCTTCTTCGCGCCGACGACCTTGGTCAGGTACGGCACGAAGAACCCGTCGGCGGGGCTCGACACCTTGGGGCCCGCCTGGCCGAACTTGGCGTCGTCGGCTGCGATCGTGAAGTCGCAGATGTAGGCCATGTGGTTGTGCCCGCCGAGGCAGTAGCCCTGCACCATCGCGACGACCGGCTTGCGCGACAGGCGGATGAGGCGGTTGTGGGGGTAGCGGTTGTAGAACGCCTCGCGCAGGCCCCACTTCTCCCACTCGACGTCGCCGCCGGTGCCGAAGTTGCGGCCGCTGCCTGCGACGACGATGACCCCCACCGACGTGTCGTGGTTGGCGTCGTAGAACGCGCGGAACATCTCGTCGACGGTCGCGAGCGTCATCGAGTTGTACTTGTCGGCCTTGTCGACGGTGACGCGGGCGATCCCGCCGCCGAGGCCCTCGTGGTACTTCTTCTCGTAGCGGATCTCGTCGAAGTCGAAGCCGTCGCCGGTGACCTCGGCCCAGCTGCCCCAGCTCATCGCGGCCTCAGCCGGCAGTCTCGATCGCGGCGGACGTCACCGGCGCGAAGCCGTCGCGCACGAGCTTGAACGTGTCGCCGGCGTCGGTGCTGACGAGGAGCTCGCCGGCGGTCGTCGCCGCCACGACGAGGTCGCCGCTGGCCTGCAGACCGCCGCGCTCGACGTTGCCGGCGAAGCCCTCGTTCGCGATCTGCCACGACAACGTGGACGCTGCGGTGTCGGCGACGAAGATCGCGGCCTCGGGGCCGCCGGCCTCCCACATCGGCGGCGGTCCCGACGACGCCGCCATCACGAGACGCGAGCCGCAGCGGGCGAGGCCCTGGGTGTAGCCGCGGTCGACGCCGTCGTTCTCCCACGACCACGTGCGGCCCTCGTCGGCGCTGCGGTGGAAACCCATGCCGGTCGTGGCGTACAGGCGGTCACCGTCGGAGACGAGGTGGTGCACGTCCTCGTAGAGGCCCTCGTTGCGCGCCTCCCACGACCGGCCGCCGTCACTGGACACCGCGACACCGCCGACCTCGACACCGACGACGATCCTGTCACCGTCGAGCACGATCGAGTTCAGGTTCGCCGGACCCCACGGCGAGTGCCAGAACGAGTGGCCCTCGACGCCGCTGAGGTCGTACTCGGTGCCGGCGCCGTCGCCGAGACGCCACAGCGTCGCCGGTTCGAGGCCCGCGTAGACGGCGCCGTCGCCGGCGACCCTCAGGCTCCAGACGTTGTCGTCCACGAACCCGAGGGCCTCCCACTCGGCGCCGGCGCCACGTCGACGGTGAACACCGAGGCCCTCGGCCCTGACGGCCACGGCGCCACCGGCCGCGTCGACGGCGGTCGCCTTGGAGCCGTCGAACGCCGTCTCGAGGACTTCGCCGGAGGGATCGACCACGACCACTCCGTCGTCGGTTGCCAGCCAGATCCGCTCCGTCATCTCAGCACCTCCGCCGTCACGCCTGCTCGATGTCGCCGGGCATGTCGAGACCGAGGGCCTTGCCGACGACGTGGGCGCCGAGGTAGCCGGGCCCACCGATGATCATGCCGCCCGCGTAGTTGGACGCCCCGCACGTGTAGAGGCCCGCGACCGGGGTCTCCACCTGTGAGCACTGGTCGTTGGGCCGGTTGAAGCCCATCTGCAGGTTCGTGTACGAGCCGTGCTTGATCGAGCCGCGCTTCATCGTGTGCAGCTTCTTCTCGATGTGCGTCGGCGGGTACTCGCGGCGCAGCACGACCTTGCCGAGGTCGATGTGCTGCTCCAGCAGGGCGAGGCAGTCGTCGCCGAACTTCTTGGCGTTGGTGTCCCAGTCCTCGTCGAAGAGGACCACCTGCTCGGCCCGCACGATCTCGTGGCCCTTGGGCGCCATGGTGGCGTCGTGGCGGCTCGGGATCGTGACGTGCACCCACTCGTCACCGGTCGCGGTGCCGGCGTCGACTCGCTCGAAGTGCTCGTGCAGCTCGTCCTCGGTCTCGATGCCCAAGAACGCGATCATGGCGTCGTTGACCCGCGGCTCGGGGTGGCGGTACGTCGCCTCGCCCGCGATGCCGAGGTGGAGGCCGAAGAGCGTGCGCTCCTCCCACTCCCATCCCTCGACCGCGTAACGCAGGTCGTCGGGGAGGTGCTCGGTGCCGACAAGGTTCATGAACGTCTGCTCGGGGTTGAGCGTCGATGCGATGGCCTTCGCCTCGAAGCGGTGCCCGTCGGCGACCTCGACCGCGACGGCCCGGTCGCCCTCGAAGTGGATCCTGGTCACCTCGGAGTCGTCGAGGATCTCGCCGCCGTTGCTGACGAACACGCGGTACAGCGCCGAGGAGAGGCGGTGCGAGCCGCCCTTGACGAGGCCGGCGTTGATCAGCCGGCACAGGTAGATGGGGTACAGGTAGCCGAGGGGGTCCTCGAGGTGGAAGCCCCACATGCCCGGGAACGACAGCAGCGCCATGCGCACTCGCGGGTCGCTGAAGCCGTAGTGGTCGAGCATCTCGATCGGGCTCAGCTCGGAGATGTCGTTGAGCGCCTCACCGACGGGCGTCTGGCCGATCGCGACGATCTGGTCGACGACCGGCAGCGGGAGCTTGTAGGTGAGCGGGATGATGTAGTCGTCGAGCATCGGCTGGAACTCGGTCCACATCTTGCGGAAGCAGTCGGCGTCGTGCTCGCTCACCGTGCCGATCGACGCGACCGTCTCGTCGACGTCGCGCGTGAAGCAGAGCGCCTTGCCGTCGGAGAACGGGAACGCGACCGAGACGTGGGGGTACACGTAGCGGAGCCCGAAGTCGGGCAGCGCGAGGTCGCGGAACGCCGGCATCCTGTCGCTCATCATGTGGTAGATGGCGTGCAGGTTGAGGCGGAAGCCGTAGTACTCGTCGGTGTTGAGCCCGCCGCCGGTCTCGTGGCGCCGCTCGATCAGCAGGACCTTCGCACCCGCCTTGGCGAGGTACGCCCCGCAGATGAGCCCGTTGGGCCCACCGCCGAGCACGATGGCGTCGTACTTGTCGGTCTTGGTCACCGTCGATGTCATCACATCTCCCCCGCACTCGACTCGTCCGCGAGCCATTTGGCCCCGACTCCGAGGTTGAACGGAACGTTCAACATGTTCTCCATGAACCAGTCCCATGGCCGCCCGGTCCACCACGACTGGTCACGGCAGCCCATGTCCTCGGCCACCTCGCTCGCAGCGAGGTATCCGGTCGCGAGCCACGTGGCGCTGATCGGGTGGATCGAGTTCGACAGGTAGAGGCCGGGGATGAACGTGCGCGACGCGCCCTTGGTGATGACACCGGGCACCGGCCGGTTCAGGTACCACTGGTCGGGGGTGACGGCGCCGCCGAAGATGTTCGCCCGGATCGCCGACGCGTTGTTGCGCACCTGGTCGAGCGGCGTCATCGTGAACCGCTCGATGATCTTGTCCTTGAAGCCGGGCGCGTACTGCTCGATGCGGTCGGTGGCGGCGTCGGCGAGCGGCTCGGCGAGCTCGGGCCACGCGTCCATGCCGCCCTCGATGAGCCGGCCCTGCCAGCGCCGCGGTACCGGCGGCACGTCGACCCAGATGAACGCCGTGTGGCAGCCCTCGGGGGCCTGTGACGGGTCGGCGCGTGTGGGCACGAACCAGTTGCCCATGATGTCGTCGTCGATGACGCCCGACACGAGGTTCATGTTGTGGCGGCGCAGGTCGTCGTTGGTCTCACCGCCGAGGTAGCCCATCATGGCGCGCTGCACGCCGGGGTCGTACTCGGCGGTCGCGAACTCGACGTCGTCGGAGAGGTTGTAATACGCGCCGAAGAGGACGTTCTCCTCGTAGTGGAACTGCTTCACGCGGCTCGCGATGTCGGGGCCGATGACCTCCTCGCCGAGGAGGCCGATGAACGTCGGCACCGCCGTCACGTTCGAGATGACGGTCTTCGCGCGGATCGTCTCGCCGGGGAGCATGGCGTCGCCACTGAGCTGGATGCCGACGGCCCTGCCGTCCTCGACGACGATGCGCTCCACCGGGCACGTGGTCCAGATCTCGCCGCCGGCCTGCGCGGTCGCCTTCACGAGCGCGTGGGTGAGGGCGTGGGAGCCGCCGCGTGCGGTGTGCACGCCCATCGGCCCGCCGATGCCGGCGAGGAAGATCGCGGCGAGGGCGCCGATCTTGCGGTGGATGGGCGGCAGGCCCGAGATCCACCCGCACGTCGCCGTCGTCGTCTTGACCTCGTCGGACTCGAAGAGGAGGTCGAGGACCTCGAAGCCGGTCATGTTCAGGAGGTCGTCGCCGGTCGTGCCGCCGTGGCCCTGGTGCTGGAGGAACCCGTCGAGGAAGCGGTACATGCGCCCGAGCGTGTCCTCCGACGGCGCCCCGTACCAGAAGCGGCGGTTCACCTCGAGCGCCTCCTCGAGGTTGAGCGCGTTGTACTCGAGCGCCTTCATCGCGACGGCCGCGTCGTGCTCGGACACCTTGTTCCAGTTCGCCTGGGTCTGGGTGATGTCCATCGCGTGCAACAGGTTGCGCCCGTTGAGGAACGTCTTGGCGTAGGTGATGTCGGTGCCGCGCATCTCGAAGCCGAGTCCGGGCAGGTCGAGGTCGTACATGGCAGGCGCGTACGCGGTCGCGAGCCAGGTGGCGTGGATGTTCTGCAGGAACCCGGGCGTGCCGAGCTCGATCGTCTCGCAGTGGGTGCCGCACTGACCACGTGCCTCGAACACCGCGACCGACAGGCCCGACTTGGCGAGGTACGCCGCGGCCGTGAGCCCGTTGATCCCGCCACCGATGATTACGACGTCGTAGTCCTTCATCCCGAACTCCGCTCGCTGGTGCTGACAGGTGCTCCCGGCGGGCCGCCGTCAGACGGTGACCGCCGCCTTCCACTCCTCGATGACCATCGCTGCCACGTTGAAGCCCGAGTCGACCGCCTGGTGCGTGCCGCAGCCGTAGCCGCCGGCGTCGGTGCCGACGAGGTACAGGCCCGGGATCGGGGTGCGCGCCGACGGCTTCGACTGGCCGCACTGGCCGATGATCTGGGACAGGCCGATGCACTCGCCGCCCTGTCCCGCGACGACCGCGTCGCGGGTCATGTTCGACACGGCGGCGGCGGTGTAGGGCTCGCGGCGGATGACGTGGTCGCCGATCTCAGGCCACATCTGCGCGATCGCTGCCTCGCCGCGCTCGATCACCTCGCGGTTGAGGTCGGCCTTGGGGTCGGGTGATCCGAGGAGGCCGACGAGGATGATCTGGTGGCCGTCGGGGGCGAGCTCGGGGTCGTACTCGGTGACGACGGCCGCGAACACGAGCGGGACGTCGGGCCAGTCGCCGTCCTGGACGGCCTCGTAGCGTTCGGTGTCCCACCAGCTCTCGTCGCTGAACGCCACGATCATGCCGGTGTCGAGCACGGGCTCGTCGAGGAAGTAGCGCACGCCGGCCAGCCCGAGGCCGGGCTCGAGCGTCTCGACCCACTTCAGGTAGTCCTCGGGCACCGACTCGTCGTCGACGAGCTTGAGCACCGTCGGCTGGATGCCCGCATTGGACACGACGATCGGGGCGCGGAACTCGCCGGCGTCGGTCGAGACGCCGACGGCACGGCCGTCGTCGACGATGATCTTGTCGACGCGGGTGCCCGTCAGGAACGTGCCGCCGTGCTCCTCCACGTACGCGGCGGCGAGCTCGGCGACACGGCCGTAGCCGCCCTTGTGGTAGCGCCCGCCGCCGCCGAGGAAGAGCTGGCGCATGGTGCGCACCGCCTCCGACGCCGGGATCAGGTCCACTGGCGCGACGAAGATCAGGTTCAGCATCGCCGACATGTACGCGATCACGGGCTCGGCGACACCGAAGCTGCGCATCCACGGCAGCATCCCGGTCTCGTCGAGGGCGTCGAGGTCGTCCTCGCCGAGCGTGAAGATCTGGCCCATCATCGCGAGCATCTTCTCGACGTCCTCGGGGCCGACACCGAAGGTCTCCTCGAGGCGGTCGAGCGCGAGGGGGTCCTCGGCCTGCTTCGACGGCCCGACGTAGCTGCGCCACTCGCCGTCGGAGCGCAGGTACTTGAGCTCGATCGCCTTGTCGCCCTCGGGCACGATGAGGCCGGCCTCGTCCTCGATGCCCAACTCGGCGACGAGGTCGTGGAAGCGCGACTCAGACGCAGGCAGGCTCAGGACCGGCCACATCTCGTACGCGTAGCCGCGGCGGTGGATGGTCTGGGCCTTGCCGCCGGCCTGGTTGTTCTTGTCGAGCAGGAGCACCTTCATGCCGGCCTTGGCGCACAGCGCCGCGGTCGTCGCGCCGCCATAGCCCGCCCCGATCACGATCACGTCGTAGGAATCGGTCACGTCTGTTCCCCCTGCGATCTCCCGCGCGTACCTGCTCAGGCCGTCGTCTCGAGGTCGGCCTCGGCCTCGACCTCGACCTCCTCGGCCACCTCCGCCGCACTCGCCTCGGCTGCCGCAGCTTCCGCCTCGCTCTCCTGCGCGGCGGCCTCGGCCGCAGCGGCCTTCTCCGCCTTGCGCTCGGCCTTGCGCGCCTTGCGCGCCTCGCTGCGCGACAGCGGCGCGTCGCCGTCCTCGGCCTCTTTGGCGGCCTTCTCCGCCTGCTTCTCGAGCAGCTCCTTGCGCGCTTCCTTCGCCTGGCTGATCTGGGTCTTGCGGTCGACGCTCCAGTGCGCGCTCTTGTTGCGCTTGAACGCGGCACGCAGCAGGAGGCCGATCGTCGGCTTCATCAGCGCGACCTTGGCGACGCCCGCGAGGTCGTCCTCGCACATGCGGATCGTGAAGTCCCAGTGCACGGGTTCACGGATCGTGCCGACGATCATGATCTCGTCGCCGTCGCGGACCACCGTGTACTCACGGAAGTCCATGGTCAGCTCCTTGCGGCCCAGTCCACGGGACTTCAACTTCATGGTCGCTTCCTCTCCCCTCCGGATTCGCGTGCCATCTGCTCAGTCGATGTCGATCAGGTCCATGTAGGTGTCGCGGTAGCGGGCGACGTAGTCGGGCAGCTTCCACCACTTGTCGACGCCGGCGTCCTCGGCGACGACGTTGGCGGCGATGTAGCCGGGCCCGCCGATGATGAGGCCGCCCGGGTACGTGGACGCACCGCAGACGTAGAGGCCCTCGATCGGGGTCCGCGACGACGAGCAGTCCTCGTTGGGGCGGAACGAGCCCATCTGCAGGGCGTTGTAGTCACCGTGCTTGATCGAGCCGCGCTTCATGTTCGGGATGCGCCGCTCGATGTCGACGGGTGTCTCGGTGTGGGCCTGGAGGAAGTCGAGGTTGGGCGCCGCCTTCTTCCACTGGTTCAGGATGAGCTCCTGGACGTCGGCGGTGCGGGTGTCCCAGCCTCCGTCGATGTCGTATGGGGCGTGGATCTGCAGGAAGCCGACCTCGTGGCCGGGCACCTTAGACAGGGTCGGGTCGTAGATCGTCTCGCACGTCGCGTGGCCGATCACGCGGTCGCCGATCCGGCCGGCCTTGACGCCGTCCCAGAACGAGAGGAGGTCTTCGGGGGTCGAGAGGCCGACCACGGTCATGAACGCCTCGTTCACCCACGGGTCGTCGGTGTCGTACTCGGGGCGGCCGTCGAGGACGGCGTGGGTGGTGCAGAAGCTCCACTTCTCCCACTCCCAGCCCTTGACCGACTGCGAGAGGGCGGTGTCGAGGTGCTCCTCGCCGACGAGCTTCAGGAACGTCGTCTGGGGGTCGAGGCTCGACATCACGATGCCGGCGTCGATGGACTTGCCGTCCTCCATGAGGATCCCGGTGACGTGGCCGCCCTCGATGCGGATGTCGACGACCTCGGCGGTGTCGAGCACCGACCCGCCGTTCTGGACGATCTCACGTGCGAGCGCGGCGGCCATTCGGTGCGAACCGCCGAAGCACTGCGCCTTGTTCATCGTGCGGTCCACGAGCAGGGGCACCATGAAGCCGAGGCCGGTGTCGGTCGGGTCGAGGCCCCACATGCAGCTCGCGTACAGCAGCAGCGCCTGCACCTTGGGGCTCTCGAAGGTCTCGGTGATGATCTCGACGGGGCTGCGCTCGGTGATCTCGAGCAGCTCACGACCGATCTCGGTGCGCTCCATCGACTCGATCAGGTCGAGAGGAGCGACGGGCGGCAGGTAGGTGGCGGGCGCCACGAGCTCCTGCACGAGGCGGCGCCATTTGCGCATCACGCGGCCGAAGGTGGCCGAGTCCTTCTCGGAGAACTTCGCGATCGAGTCCTTGGTGTCCTCGATCATCCGGCACAGCAGCAGCGACGTGCCGTCGTCGAAGACAGCCGCGGTCTGCGCGTTCGGCGACACGAAGTTGAGGCCGTGCTTGTCGAGGCCGAGGTCGCGCATCGGCGGCATGTAGTCGACCATCATGTGGTAGATGGCGTGCGGGTTGGAGTAGTGGCCGGGGAAGAGGATCTCCTCGGTCGCGAGGCCGCCGCCGATCTCGTAGCGGCGCTCGACGACGCACACCTTCATGCCCGCCTTGGCGAGGTAGGCGCCCGCGATGAGGCCGTTGGGACCGGCGCCGATGATGACGGCGTCGTAGGAGATCGAGTCGGGCCACTCGGGCACCGGCAGCTCGGGCGGACGGTACTCAGCGGTCATCTCACTTGCCTCCCTGGCTCGCGGGCACGCGGTTGCCCTCGTCGGTGATGTGCCACGGCGACGGGTACCACCAGTCAGCCGGTTCGACCTTGCCGTCGTCGATGAGGATGTGCATCAGGTTGTACGCCACCGCCATCAGGCACAGGCCGCCGGGGAACGACGTCTGGTGGCACAGGTAGAGGTCCTCGACCGGGGTGCGGTAGCGGCTCAGCTCGGGCAGGGGCCGCTGGGTCCACCACTGGTCCTCGCAGTGGCGCGTGGCGTACCAGTTGCCGCCCACGAGGCCGGCGTTGCGGAACTCCGAGTCCCGCGGCGTGTTGGCGTAGACCTCGACGATGTTGTCGCCGGTCATGTTCGGCGCGAGGCCCTCCAACATGTCGAGCATCTCGCGCTTGATCTGCTCCTTCAGGGCGTTGTCGGCCTCGGGGCCGTCGACGTGGTACTCCGGTGGAGGCAGCTCGATGTAGATCGGCGACAGGACGTGGTAGCCGTCCGGGGCACGCGTGTGGTCGTAGGTGGTGGGCATCAGCACCGGCAGCGGCGCGATGTTCTCGGGCCCCGTCGGCGTCTTCTTGCGCGAGTACACCTCGCGCATCTGCTTGGTGATGCTGTCCCAGTCGTCACAGGGGTAGAGGACCGAACCGGGGTAGCCGTGCTGGTCGACGACCTCCTGGGCCTGACCGATGAACTTGGGCAGCTCGCGGCAGACGACGTGGAGCACGTAGAGGCTGCCGCCCTTGAGGCTGATGTCCTTGACGTTCTGCATGAAGCCGGGGCCGACGTGCTTGGGCCCGACGAGGTTCTCGAAGGTCTGCTGCACGTCGACGGCGGACACGACCGCCTTGTCGGCCCAGATCGTCTTGCCCGCCGCCGCCGAGCCGTCGGCGAGGACGACGCCGCGGGCACGGCCGTCCTGGATCACGATCTCCTCGACGGGGCAGTTCACGAGGACGCGGGCGCCGTGCGCGATCGCGCAGCGGGCGATCGCGTGGGCGTAGGTGTGCATGCCGCCCTTGGGTGCACCCGACGCGTAGGAGTTGAGCAGGAACGAGCCCATCGCCTGCGGCGCCATGCCGTCCCACGTGGGCGCCGCCCCCGAGTACCAGGCGCCGATGCCCATCATCGCCTTGAGGCCGCCGAACTCGAAGAGCTCGTCGGCGACGTCGACGAGGGAGCCCTCGAAGAAGCTCGCCGGCAGCGCGCCGCCGGAAGCCTCGTTCCAGGTCTTGACCCAGGGCAGGTCCTTCTGCTCGACGTCGAGGTCGACGGGGTAGGGCGGCGTCCAGAACGTCGAGCGCAGGATGTCCTTGAGGTGGGGGAAGATGAAGCCCATCATCCCCGCCCAGATGTCGGCGTCGCGCTCGGAGAAGGGCCGCAGCGTCTCGGCGGCCTCCTTGTAGGTCCAGCGGTTGCCGCTCATGAACGCGCGGTTGTCGGACGTGAGGCCCATGCCGTACTGGCTCCAGTACGACATGCGGTAGCCGTACTTCCAGAGCTCGAGCTGCTCCATGCCGGGCGCCGCTCCGGCGTAGAGGACCGAGGCGTGGGGATCGATGCGGAACCCCGGCCTCGGTTCGGCGTTCTCCTGCGCACCGCCGATCTCGAGGCGAGACTCGAGCACGCAGACGCTGTATCCGCTCTTGGAGAGGTACGCCGCGAGGGTCATGCCGTTGTGGCCGCCCCCCACGATCACGAAGTCGTACCGGCTGTCCATCTGTCCTCCTGGGCACCGCTCGCGCCGGGCCACCTGATGCGGTAATCGCTAGGTAGCGTTACGATAGAACAAATATCGCCAGTTGTCACATTGTTCTGCAATAATGATCTCGGGAGGGAGGACGGAGCGCCGGTGACCACCACGACAGCCCAGACCGAGGCCCGCATCATCGAGGCCGCGCGCGCGTGCTTTTCGCGCTACGGGCTGCAGAAGACCGTGATGGAGGACATCGCGCGCGAGGCCGACCTCTCACGCGGAACGCTGTACCGCTACTTCCAGGACAAGGACAAGCTCTTCGGCGTCGTCACCAGGTACGAGACGCAGCGTTTCCTCGACGACGTCCTCGACGGCACGAACAGCCTCGGCAGCCTCGACGCCAAGATCAGCGCCATGACGACCGCCGCGATCCAGTACGTGGACGAGAACCCCACCAACGCGTCGATGATCGCGTCGGACCCGCAGGCCTTCGCGGCCGCCGTCTCGACCGGCGCGCGTGACCTGCTCGAGATGGCGATCGAGACCGTCGAGCCGATGGTCGTCGACGCGATCGCGACGGGCGAGGTGCGCACCGACGTCGACGCGCCTCAGGCGGCCGAGTGGATCGTGCGGATGGTGCTGTCGCTGATCTCGACGCCTTCGGTGACCTTCGACCGCTCCGACCCCGAAGCGGTGCGCAGCTTCGTGCACCAGTTCCTGCTGCCCGGCCTCAGCTGAGGGTGCGGCTCCTGGACCTCAGGCGCGAGCGCGCACAGCCTCAGGCGGACGCGTCCGCCGCGGCGGCCTCGGCCAGCGCCGGAGCTTCGGCGCCCTCGGCTTCTGTCGCCGCGGCGGCCTCCCGACGCGACAGCATCCTGTAGGCGACGAGGAGGCCGACGACGAGCAGGGGCTGCATGATGTCGCTCGGGATCGCCCACACGTTGTTCGGGGCCGTGTTGGCGTGGGCGACGTATTGCATCACGTGACCGATGGCGTCGCCGCCGTAGGAGATCGCGAGGACGACCACCGCGCAGGTCATCCAGCTGTCCCGCTTCCAGATGCAGACGAAGCCGGCGACCCCGATCGCGATGTCGGCCCAGCCGACCTCCCACTGGAACATCGACGGCTCGTAGCCGATCCCGGCCGCCACACCGGCGGAATCGGGGCCCACGTGCCCGATGCCACCGAGGATCGCCATGACGCCGCCGGCCGCCACGAACCAGATCAGGAGCAGCTCGACGGTGCGCCGCTTCGTGTGCCGGTTCGGCTTGCGGTCCAAAAGGATGTGCAGCACCGCACCCACGAGGATCACAACTGTCTGGACGAAGAAGAACACCGCGATCTCCCGCTCGACGTCTCCCGTTGGATCGGCTGAACACCGGCGGCGTTTTAGCAGGAAGTCGCGATGGCCGGGTCAGGCGCGATCGGCCACGGCGTCGAGGTCGGCGACGGTGTCGACGTCCTGTCCGCTGCCCCCGCGTTCGATCTGGGTCACGAGGAGGGAGTCGCGGGCGGACCAGAGGAACCGCGTCCCGATGTCGCCCGTGGCCGGGAGGAGTCCCCAGACGTCGCGCTGGATCCGCACCGGCGGCGAGAGGTGCCCGTCGGCCCAGCGCGTCACGACCACCGGCGAGTCGGCGCAACGGGCGACGGCCTGCCAGTCCTCGGGCGTGACCGCGGGCATGTCGCCGAGGCCGACGACGACGCTGCGGTAGCCGAGCGCGTCGGCGGCGTCGACCCCGAGGCGGTGCGCGGCCGCGAGCCCGTCCGCCCAGCACGGGTTGAACACGGTGCGCACCGACCGCGTCTGCCCGTACGCGGACAGGATCGGGCGCAGCGGGACCGCACCCCAGACGACGACGGTGTGGTCGAAGCCCGCCGCGGCTGCGGCGGCGACGCTGCGCACCACGACTGGGAGCCCGCCGGCATCCGCCTCGAGCTTGTGGCCGGTGCCGTCGAAGCGCCGGCCCGCTCCGGCTGCGAGCACGACCGCGACCGAGGGTGGCGCCTTCACGTGGTCGCGCACTCGGACGGCGCGCGGGCCGCGCCGATCGGTCCGCTCGTCCGGCTCAGGGGGGCGCCACTGCGCCCAGCGCGGGCGGCGACGAGCTCCGCGATGATCGCGACGGCGGTCTCGTCAGGGGTCGAGGCGCCGATGTCGAGCCCGATCGGGGAGTGCAGTTCGCCGGCCTCGTCACGGTCCATCCCGGCAAGCTCGAGGCGGACGAGGCGGTCTGCGTGGGTCGCGCGCGAACCCATGGCGCCCACGTACCCCACTCCCGCAGCGCGCGCCGCCATGATCGCAGCGACGTCGACGCGCTGGTCGTGGGTGAGCACGCACACGGCGTCCCCGGGTCCGAGCCCGCCGGCGATGGACTCGATGTGGCGGTCGGGCCACGCGACCACGACCGTGTCGGCTTCGGGGAACCTCTGCCGCGTGGCGAAGGCGGCACGCGGGTCGACGACTGTCACGTCGAATCCGGCGACGTGGGCGAACCGGCACAGCGCCGCCGCGAACTCGTCGGCGCCCACGATCACGATCCGGCGCCGGCATGCCGGGACCTGCAGGTACGTGGCGGCATCGGTGGCACTAGCGCGGACGAACGTGCCCGCTGACGCGAGGATCTCCGCCCGCGAGTCGACTATCGCAGCGTCGCGGGCGGCCGCCCCGAGCGAGCCGCTCGTCTCACCGCTTGCCGCGACGGCGAGGACGTGACTGGTCCCGTCGTCTACGAGGCGCGTCGCGAGGAGGCAGCGTTCACCTGCATCCCAACTCGAGAAGAAGCGCTCGAGCGCGTCACGGTGGACGGCTTCGATCGTGTGGAGCAGGACCTGCATCGTCCCACCACAGGCGATGCCGGGGTCGAAGACGGGATCGGCGCCGGTGCCGAGCGCTTCGATGCGCCAGCCCGGCCGGCCCGTGGCGAGCAGGGTGAGGGCGAGCTCGACGACGCCCGACTCCAGGCACCCGGCGGAGATCGAGCCCACGATCGTGGCGTCGTCGCCGACGACCATGGTGGCGCCGAGCTCGCGCGGCACGGACCCACCCGAATCGACGACACGGACTAGGACGCCGCCGCGGCCCGCGCCGAGCCACTCTGCGATCTGTCGCGGGACAGCGCTCATGGTCGCCTCCCCTGCGAGACTGCCATCCGGTGCATCTATGCTACCATATGGTTAGGATTCCTGAATACTAGTAGGATCTGTTCAACCAATTAGCAGGAGTCGGGGCAGGATGGGGTCTCTGTACGAGGACCGGCTGAAGGAACACATCGGCAAGGAGTGCAGCCCGATCGAGTCCGTCGACGCGGTCTGCACCCAGATGATCCGCCACTGGATCGAGGTCATGGAGGACGCGAACCCCGCGTACTCGGACCCGGAGTGGGCGGCGCAGTCACGCCACGGCGGGATCGTGGCGCCCGGCTCGATGATGCAGGTCTGGTCGATGGCGCCGCTGTGGCCCGAGCGCGAGATCCCCCAGCTCCCGATCGAACCGATCGACGAGATCCTCACCGAGGAGGGCTTCACCGAGGTCGTCGCGACCGGCCAGACCCAGGAGATCCACGAGCTCGCCCGCGACGGCGAGGCCGTCACGTTCACGGTCCGCCTCGCGTCCGTGACCGAGGAGCCGAAGAAGACCCGCCTCGGCCTCGCCTACTTCGTCACCTTCGAGTACCGCTTCACGAACCCGGCGGGGACGCTGCTCGGCACTCAGAGTTTCACGTACATGCGCTACCGGCCCGAGGCCGAGGAACCGGCCGCCTAGATCCGGGAGAGGAGATCGCGATGGCGACGTGGATGAAGGACCACCTCAAGTACGACTCGATCGCTTGGGAAGACGTGAACGAAGGCGACGAGATCCCTTCGACGGTGCGCCCGATCGACGCGACCCTCGTGGTCATGGGCGCGGTAGCGGCGTCGCGCGACGTCTACCCCGTGCACCACGACGTCGAGGCGGCCAAGGCCGCCGGGGCACCGGACATCTTCTTGAACATCCTCACGACCAACGGGCTCATGGCCGCGTTCGTCACCAACTGGTGCGGGCCCGACTGGGACCTGCGCTCGATCTCGCTGAAGCTCCTGATCCCGGCGTTCCCGGGCCAGAAGCTGACGACGACGGGAACCGTGACGCGCAAGTACGACGACCCGGTGCCCAGCATCGAGGTCGAGTTCACGGCCGAGACCGACTTCGGCCCCCACTGCAAGGGCAGCGCGACCCTGACGAGAGCGTGAGGCGGCCATGGCCGACGACGATGCGATGACGGTCACCTACACCCCCGGCGAGACCGTTCCCCACCCAGCCCTCTGGGGCGTCCTCTACCGCAGCAGCACCCCGTTCTGGGAGGCGGTCAAGGAGCACGAGCTGAAGCTGCAGCGCTGCGCCGGCTGCGGCCACTGGCTCTTCCCACCGCGGCCGATGTGCCCGCAGTGCCAGTCGCAGGAGACCGAGTGGGTGCAGGCTTCGGGACGCGGCAAGGTCGCGAGCTGGGCGACCTACCCCGAGTCGCCGCACCCGGCGTTCGTGGCCCCCTACACCGTGCTCCTCGTCGAGCTCGAGGAGGGGCCGCGCCTGGTGAGCAACCCGGCCGGCATCGACGCCGGCCAACTCGCGGTCGGCCTCGACGTCGAGGTCGTCTTCGAGGACGTCGACGACGACCTGACGCTGTTCAAGTTCCGCGAGGCCGCGGCGTGAGCCGCGAGCGGGGAGGGCGACCGTGCTGAAGGAGTACCTAGACAGGCGCTACGACACGGGGAGGCGGCCGTCGGCCGCGTCCAACCTCGTGCGCGACAACACCGCGATCGTCGGCATCGGCGAGACCGAGTTCTCGCGCAACTCCGGCCGCGACGAACTCGACCTCGCGTGCGAGGCGATCAAGAAGGCGGTCACCGACGC
>JAIBAC010000154.1 GCA_019695375.1 Acidimicrobiia bacterium | reverse complement strand
CGCCGCCAGCGGCGGGATGCCCTACGTGGTCTGGAGCCCGTTCCCGACACCGGACATGGCCTCCCGCGGGCTCCGTCTGTGCGGGCACCCGCCGTTCATGTACCGAGCGGCGGGCGGTGAGGGCCCGTCGCTGCCTGAGGGCCTCGAGGTCGTCGAGGTGAGCGACGACGCCGGACATGCCGACTTCTGGCGTGCCTGCGGGGAGTTCTTCCCCTTCGACGGGATCGACCTCGAAGTCTTCGCGTCCTACTCGGACACCCGCGTCGACGACTTCGGCTGGCGCCTGTGGGTCGGCCGCCTCGACGGCGAGATCGTGTCGACCGCGACGTCGTACACCGATTCGGGCACGAACCAGGTCGAGATGGTGTCGACATCGCCGCAGGTGCGCGGGCGCGGCATCGGTGCCGCGGTGACGTGGGCCGCGTCGACGGCGGACCCGGACCTGCCGGCCGTCCTCGTGTCCAGCGACATGGGCCGTGGCGTGTACGAACGCCTCGGGTACGTGTCCCTCTCGCGCTGGACCCTCTGGTACGGCGGCCTCTGACCCCCCGCCAAACGCGGGCAGGCCATCCCACTCACACGTCAGACAGCCCGCGTTCGGCAAGGGGGCCCCGCCAAACGCGGGCAGGCCGTCCCGCTCACACGTCAGACGGCCCGCGTTCGGGAAGGGGCTAGCTCGGCCACTTGAAGATCATGAGGAACAGCATCACGACGAAGAAGAGGTCGAGCACGCCCGACATCGCCGCCGAACGCTTGTTGGCCGCCTCGATCTCGGCGTCGAGCTGAGGGCTGCTCGTCCCCTGCGCCTGCTCGTACATGCGCGCCAGCTTGCGCGCCGTCGGCTGGAGGAACCCGATGCTGATCACGAGCGCCACGATGTAGACCGCCATCGAGATGCTGAGCCACATCTGCTTGAACGCCTCGGGGATCGTGAGCGCGGCGGCGAGGCCGAAGGCGCCGGTCAGGTAGATGAAGATCTCGGCGACACGGGTCACCTTGTGCGACGACGCGAAGAGCTCGGCACCTGCGGCCCCCCTGATCTCGCCGGCACGCTTGAACTGCATGCCCACGAGCAGCACCCAACCGAAGCCCACGATCGCGCAGAGCACGTGGAAGAAGGTGAGCACGTTCCTGACGGTGAACATCGAGCCACTCCGGGTCGGGACAGATTGGCGGCAGACTAGCTCCCACCCTCCGCGCCACCACGTACCGGCGCTCAGATGTCGAGGAAGCGCACGTCGCCGGCGTTCTCGGAGATCCAGTCCTTGCGCGCCTCGACGGAGGCGCCCATCAGCTTGGACACGACCTCGTCTGCGAGGGCGGCCTCCTCGACGGTGATCCGCACCAGCGAGCGCGTCGCCGGGTTCATCGTCGACTCCCAGAGCTGCTCGCTGCTCATCTCGCCGAGGCCTTTGAAGCGGCTCACGACCGCCTTGGCGTTGCCCTTGTGCCCCGCGACGACCGCCTCGAGCTCGGCGTCGTCACGTGCGTAGACCTTCTCCGAGCCGAAGCGCACCTGATACAGCGGCGGCTGCGCCACGTACACGTGGCCTTCGTCGAGCAGGGGCCGGAAGAACCGCATGAACACGGTGAGCAGCAGTGTGCGGATGTGGCTGCCGTCGACGTCGGCGTCGCTGAGGATCACGATGCGGCCGTAGCGCATCTCGGACGCGTCGATCTCGGATCCGATCCCGCACCCCAGCGTCGCCGCGATCGCGGCGATCTCGGCGTTCTCGAGCGCCTTGGCGACCGACGTGCGCTCGACGTTGAGGGGCTTGCCCCGCAGCGGCAGGATCGCCTGGGTGTTGCGGTCGCGGGCGTTGACCGCCGACCCGCCCGCGGAGTCACCCTCGACGAGGAAGAGCTCGGTGCCGGCGCGGTCGGGGCTCTGGCAGTCGACGAGCTTGCCGGGCAGGCCGGCGTCGGCGGAGTCGAGCACCGACTTGCGCCGCGCGAGGTCGCGGGCCTTCTTGGCCGCCTTGCGTGCCTGCGACGCGTCCTTGACCTTCTTGAGGATCGCCTTCGTCTCCGCAGGGTGGGCGTCGAGCCACGCTCCCAGCCCCTCGGCGACGGCGCTGCGCACGAAGCCCTTGACCTCGGTGTTGCCGAGCTTGGCCTTGGTCTGGCCCTCGAACTGGGGGTTGCTGAGCATCACCGACACGACCGCCGTCAAACCTTCGCGGAAGTCGTCGCCGGAGAAGTTCTCGTCGGAGTCCTTCAGCACGCCGTACTTGCGCGCGGCCTTGTTCATCGAAGAAGTGAGCCCGGTGCGGAACCCCTCCTCGTGCGTGCCGCCGTGCTTGGTGTTGACGACGTTGACGAAGCTGTGCACCGAGTCGTTGAACGTCTCGTTCCACTGCGCCGCCACCTCGACGCTCATGCTCGAACCGTCGTCGCTCGTGCGCGCCGACGAGCACAGGATCACGTGGCGGTGGATCGGCTTGCGCGTCGAGTTCAACAACGCGATGAAGTCGACCATCCCGTTCTTTGCGGCGTAGGTCTCCTCCCACGGGTTGGTGTCGGCGTCCTCCTCACGGAAGTCGCGGAACACGATCTGGAGGTTGGGCACGAGGAACGAGGTCTCGCGGAAGCGCTCCGCGAGCGTCTTGCGGCTGATCTCGGTCGTCTCGAAGATCGCCTCGTCGGGGCGGAAGTGGACCAGGGTGCCCGTGCTCTTGGTGCGCGAGCCCTTCTCGAGGAGGCCGACGGGGTGGCCGCCGTCCTTGAACGCCTGCCGCCACTCGAAGCCGTCGCGTCGCACCTCGACGTTGAGCCACTCCGAGAGGGCGTTGACGACGGAGATGCCGACCCCGTGCAGACCGCCGGACACGTGATAGCCGCCACCACCGAACTTGCCGCCCGCGTGGAGCTTGGTCAGCACCACCTCCACGGTCGAGGTTCCCTTGTACTGGGCGTTCTCGCCGACGGGGATGCCGCGGCCGTTGTCGGCCACCAGCACCGAGTCGTCGGGGTAGAGCTCGACCTCGATGCGGGTCGCGAAGCCTGCGAGCGCCTCGTCGACGCTGTTGTCGACGATCTCGTACACGAGGTGATGGAGGCCGTCCACGCCGGTCGAGCCGATGTACATGCCGGGGCGTTGCCGCACGGCATCGAGGCCCTCGAGCACGCGGATGTCTGACTCTGTGTAGGACTTGGGCCGGTCCTTGGCGGGTGGCATCTACTCCTCGGGGACCTGCGGGCGCTCGGACCAGGCGAGGATATCGAGACGGGCGCCGACTTCCCCGGATCACGGCACCTCGAACGGCGCCGTTTCCAGGGTCCACAATGTGTCGATGCGCATCACCCGCCGGAAGACGTGGCCGCAGCTGCGCGAGGCCGTCAGCGACGACCTGCGCCGCGCGCTGCCGGGCGACGCGTTCGCCGTGTCAGGGCCCGACGCGGACGCCTGCGTCACGTGGGCGGACGGGCCGTCGTTCTCCACCGTCGCCGCTGCTGTCGGCAACCCGCCGGGCTGGACGCTCGCCTTCTGGCCGGAGTTCCTGCCGCCACCGGAGCCACCGCAGGGCCATGCCGCCACCCTGCTCCGCCTCCGGCGGTCGTTCTCCGACGCCGCCCTCGCGGTCGCGGTCGTGCGCTTCGCCGCTAGCAACGTACGCCCCTTCGACGCGGCCAATCCCGCCCACCACGCGCCGATGACGGCCATCCTCGACGTCGACGACCCGGCCCGCTGCGACTATCCGCTCGTCGCCCGGGTGGCGGCGCTCCTCCTCGATGCCGCCGGTCCTGCGACCGCGTCAGGCGAGGGGAACCCCGCGGACCGCCTCGCCCGAGCGCTCGAGGCCGCCGGTTACGAGACGCTCTGGAACGAGGCCTGGGCCGAGGTCGACCTCTGACCCGGCGCACGACCGCTCGGTGGCGTCAGTAGCTGCGGAGCTCGACGAGGTTGCCCTCCGGGTCACGCACGTAGACGCCGCGCCCGCTCCCACGGGCACCGAAGAGGACGGCGGGCCCACCGACGACGTCGAACTCGCCCGACGCCACGAGTTCGTCGAGGTCGGAGTCGACGACGAGCGCTACGTGGTTGACGTTCTCGCCCGTCCGCACGCCGGCGAGCATGTCGACGATCGTGCTCTCGTCGATCCGCAGCGACGGGAACGGCGCCTCGCCGCGGCGCCACTCGTCGAGGCGCAGGGGTTCGAGGCCGAGGCGGTCGCGGTACCACGCGACCATCGACTCCACGTCGGCGCACACGAGCACGTAGTGGTCGAGGGCGGTGACGTGGACGGGTCTCACCGGGCCGTCCGCGCCGACAGCACCCGGCAGTCGTGTGGAGCCAGCTCACCGAGGTCGACGCGCCCCCCGGCGACCGTCACGGATCCGCCGCAGAGCACCTCCTCGACCGGCCCGTCGGGAACCCCGAAACGGCCCACGTCGAGGCTGCGCCCCCGCGGCTCGTCAGCGAGGTTCAGCACCGCGACGAGCACGTCACGTCCACGGTTTGCCACGACCGTCTCGGGCAGGTCGGCGGCGAAGAGGTCCACCACCCGCGCCTCACCGCCGAGCAGGTCGTGAGCTCGCCGCAGCAGGCGCAGCCGGTCTGCGGGGATCGTGTCGACACGGTCGCTCAGGACCAGCATCCCGTCGGTGATCCCGAAGACACCGGCGAGCGTGCGCACCTCGGCCTCGGTCAACCGCGTCCGGTCGGTGCGCACCATCAGGCAGTCGGGGTCGTTGAGCCACAGGCGGCGATGCATGAAGGCGCGCGTGAGCGTGTTGCGGACGCCGTTCTTGGTGGCCGGCCCGTGCCGATCACCACCGCCCCAGCGGCTCCGCATCGCGGCGTTCGTCCAGTACGGAGCGACGTCTGCCCCGATCCTCATCGCGTCGACGACACCTACGGCAGGCCCGAGTGGGCAACCACATCCGAGGAGGAACGCGTCGTCGCCTGCCCCGCGGCGAACGGCCTCGAGGCCGCGTCGCAGCGACTCTGCCCGGGTCGCATCAAGATCGTGGCGGCGCCCCGGCAGCGCTGCGGCGTACAGGAAGTCGAGTTTGAGCACGTGGTAGCCCCACTCGTGTACGAGTGTCGCCGCCGTCGACTCGAGCCACGCGAGTGCGTCGGGGTGGGTGGTGTCGAGCGCGTAACAGGTGCCAGGGGTGCCCCACGCGGGGTTGACGATGCCCACGCGCGGCTTGCCGCGATCGGTGCGCACGAACCAGTTCGGGTGTTCACGGAACAGGCGCGAGCGTGAACCGGCGAGGAACGGCGCGGTCCAGATGCCGGCGTCGAACCCGGCGTCGCGGATGCGGCCCGCCAGCGCCGCCATGCCGGAAGGGAACTTGGCGTTGGTGTCGAGCCAGTCACCGATGTCGCGCTGGTGGCCGTCGTCGACCATGACGTAGTCACAGGGAACGTCGGCCTTGCGCTGCACGAGCGCTTCGAGGTTGTCGACGACCGCCGATTCCGACACCTTCGTGAAGTAGTAGTACCAGCTGCACCAGCCCGCCGGCGCCCGCTGGGGCACGCGGGCACCCATGGCCTCGCCGAAGCGGTCGGCCCATGCCTCGAGCAGCCTCACGCCGTCGCGTCCCGCTGCGACCATGAGCGGCGCCGACTCGATGCCGGCTCCCGGTTCCAACCTCACGCCGTCGAGGTCACATGCGCCCACAAGCGACCGCCCACATGTGATGTCGAAGCCGCCGAACGTCCGCGTCTCGTCGAGGAATCCCAGGCACAGCGCCGGGCCCTCGACACCCGAGGAGATCGCCGTGACCAGCTCGGAGCGGTAGGCACCACGCCGGCGCGGGGCGGGATGCGCCGCGTTGACGGCGGTCATGGACAGGATCTCGATCGGTGGCTCGCGGTCGCGGTCGCCACGCCGGAACGAGCCGGTCCCGCTCCAGGACTGGAAGCCGTTGCGGTAGACCGACCACGAGCCGGTGCCGGGACCCACGACCGTCCTGCCATCGGGACCGACGGCCAGCGGAGCGAGCGACACCACCTCGACGGGCTCATGCCCGTCGTTGCGGACCACGGCGGAGAGGACCACGCCGTCGTCGACGGCCTCGCCTCTGAGCACGAGGGCCAGCCCGCCGCGTTCGGCGGTCATCGTGTCGCCGTCGCGCACGAGCCGGCGCGGCCGCCAGGTGACGGTCGTGCCGCCGCTCACGTAGGTCACCTGCGGGCCGAGCCCTTCGACGGCGACGGCCACGTCGCCCCAGGTGAGGTCGACGCGGCCGTCGGCTCGGATCTTCACGTTTGGCGCCGCCATGCGCGGCCAAGGTATCAGCCGCCGGGTGGCGTCGCCCCCGCGGGATGGGTCAGGCAGCGGCGTCCGTGGCGTCGTGGACGAGCACCACGTCGAGAACCTCGTCGACGCGGTCCACGAGGGTCACGTCGAGTTCGTCGAGCACGTGCGCGGGCACGTCCTCGAGGTCGTCCTCGTTGCGCCGCGACAGGACGACGGTCTTGATACCTGCCCGGTGCGCCGCGAGAAGCTTCTGCTTCACACCGCCGATCGGCATCACCTGGCCCTGCAGGTTGACCTCACCGGTCATCGCCACGGTCGGGTCGGCAGGTGTCGCCGTCAGCAGGGACACGAGCGCGGAGACCATCGTTATCCCCGCCGACGGGCCGTCCTTGGGGACGGCGCCCGCCGGCACGTGCACGTGGACATGGCGGTGCGCCAGCGCGTCGGCTCCGATGCCGAGCCCGTCCGCGTGGGCGCGGACGTAGCTGAGCGCGATGGTCGCCGACTCCTTCATCACGTCGCCGAGCTGACCGGTCAGCGTGAGGCCCGGTTCGCCCTCCATGACGGTCGCCTCGACGAAGAGGACGTCGCCGCCGGCACCGGTCACCGCGAGTCCGGTGACCACCCCCGGCGTCGCCTCGCGCTCGGCGGCCTCGCGCTGGACCTTGGGCCGTCCGAGGAACTCGCGGACGTCGTCGCGGTCCACGACCACGGGCGTCACGGCCTCGGCATCGGTGCTCGTCGCGATGCGCGTCGCCGTCTTGCGTGCGATGGTGCCGAGGCGCCGCTCCAGCGTGCGCACACCTGCCTCCTGGGTGTACCGCGACACGACCTCGGCGAGGGCGGCGTCCGTCACGTCGAGCTCTCCGGGCTCCAGGCCGGCCAGCTCCGCCTGGCGCGGGAGCAGGTGGGCACGGCCGATCGCAGCCTTCTCGTCGTCGCTGTAGCCGTCGAGGCGGATCACCTCCATCCGGTTCAGCAGCGGCTCCGGAATCGTGTCGAGCACGTTCGCGGTCGCGATGAACAGGACCTCGGACAGGTCGAGGTCGAGCTCGAGGTAGTGGTCGCGGAACGTGTGGTTCTGTGCGGGGTCGAGCACCTCGAGCAGGGCTGCACTCGGGTCGCCGCGCCAGTCGGAGGCGACCTTGTCGACCTCGTCCAGGAGGAAGACAGGATTCATGCTGCCAGCCTCGCGCAGGGCGCGGACGATGCGGCCGGGATGTGTGCCCA
>JAIBAC010000012.1 GCA_019695375.1 Acidimicrobiia bacterium | reverse complement strand
AGGCGGGCGTGGCGGCACGGGTCGGGGCAGGGCCGGTGCCGCAGCGCTGGGGTCCGGACGCGGGAACGGTGGGGGGTAGTCCAACGTGGTCGACCTCGCGGATCGGTCAAAAGGGGTCGAGGTGTGCCGACTCGGCGGAAACGGGTGTGGTCTCCAACGTAGGAGGAGTTCCCTCCGCCGACCCGGATTCCTCCGCTCCGCCGCGTCGGGGCGGGGGCCGCCAAGGCGTGGCGTGGGAATTATCCGGTACGCTTCGGGAGTTTCCACCACGCCAGTCGTGCAAATCCCCTGATGCCAAGTAGGCGCGCATGTCCACGTTCCGAGAGCTGCTCACGAGCACCAAGAGCGCCATCCGCGAGATCGACTTCGAAGAGGGCGAGACCGTCCTCAACAGCGAGCCCGGCACCGTCTGGATCGACGTGCGTGAGGCCGACGAGTACGAGAACGGCGCGATAGCCGGTGCAGTGCACATCCCCCGCGGGTTCCTCGAGCTGAACGTCGAGAACGCGGTGCCCGACAAGGACACACCCGTGGTCCTCTACTGCGCCGGTGGCATCCGCTCCGCGCTCGCCGCCAAGTCGCTGCAGGACCTCGGCTACAGCGACGTCGTGAGCCTCAGGCCCGGGTTCAACGGCTGGAAGGACAAGGGCGGCAAGTTCACGATCCCAAGGGTGATGTCACCGGAGCAGAAGCGCCGCTACCACCGCCACCTGATCATGCCCGAGGTCGGCGAGCGCGGGCAGCAGAAGCTCCTCGACTCCTCGGTGCTGCTCCTCGGTGCCGGCGGTCTCGGCTCGCCTGCCGCGCTCTACCTCGCGGCCGCCGGGGTCGGCCGCATCGGCATCGTCGACTTCGACATCGTCGACTCGTCGAACCTCCAACGCCAGATCGTCCACGACGAGAGCCGCGTCGGTGAGCTCAAGGTCGACTCGGCCAAGCGCACGATCGAGGGCCTCAACCCCGACGTCTCCGTCGAGACGTTCCCGGTGCGCCTGTCGTCGTCGAACGTGACCGAGATCATGGGCGACTACGACGTCGTCGTCGACGGCTGCGACAACTTCCCGACGCGCTACCTCGTCAACGACGCGAGCGTGCTGCTCGACAAGCCGGTCGTGCACGGTTCGATCTTCCGCTTCGAAGGCCAGGTGTCGGTGTTCTGGCCGGGCCACGGACCGTGCTACCGCTGCCTCTACCACCAGCCGCCGCCACCGGAGCTGGCACCGAGCTGCGCGGAGGCGGGAGTGCTCGGCGTGCTGCCCGGCATCGTGGGGTCCATCCAGGCGCTCGAGGCGATGAAGATCGTGCTCGGCATCGGCGAGCCACTCGTCGGCAAGCTCCTCACCGTCGACACGCTCGACATGAGCTTCCGCACCCTCAAGCTGCGCCGCGACCCCGACTGCCCTGCATGCGGTGAAGGCGCCCAGGTCGAGCTCGTCGACTACGACGACTACTGCATCGCCCCGAACATGAAGGCGCGCGACATCGCCTGAGCGCTACGAGCCGGACGCCCACGCGTCGACGAGGTCGACGAGCAGGGCGGCACCGAAGCCCGACGAGCCCTTGACGACGTGGCCGTCAGTCGAGTCCACGCGTGAAGGGCCGGCGATGTCGACGTGCGCCCACGCCACGTCGCCGGTGAACTGCTGCAGGAACAGCGCCGCCGTGATCGCCCCTCCTCCGCTGCCGGTCGCGATGTTGCGCAGGTCCGCCACCTCGCTGTCGAGGCGCTTGCGGTAGGACTCCACGAGCGGCATGCGCCACACCGGCTCGCCGGCAGAGGCTGACGCGGACTCGATGCCCTCCGCGAGAGCTGCGTCGTTGCTGAAGTACCCCGCCCACTCCTGGCCGAGGGCGACGACACAGGCACCGGTGAGGGTGGCGAGGTCGATGATCGCGTCGGGCTCGGTCTCCACCGCGAGGCTGAGCGCGTCGGCGAGCACGAGGCGGCCCTCGGCGTCGGTGTTCAGGACCTCGACGGTCTTGCCGTTGCGGGCACTGAACACGTCGCCCGGCTTGACGGCCTTGCCCGACGGCATGTTCTCCGATGCCGGCACGATCCCCACCACCCGCACGGGCGGGCCGAGCTCGCCGAGGACGCTCATGGCGGCGATCACCGCCGCGGCCCCGCTCATGTCGGTCTTCATGGTCATCATGCCGTCTGCTGTCTTGAGCGACAGACCCCCGGAGTCGAAAGTGATCCCCTTGCCCACTAGCACCAGCGTCGCAGTTGCCTCGACCTCCGGTTCGTAGGTGATGCGGATGAGCCGCGGCTCCTGCGCGCTACCCGCCGACACGGTCTGCAGCCCGCCGAGGCGCTCCGCCGCTATGCGATCACGATCCCAGACCTCGACCTGCAGCGAAGCGGTGGCGGCGATCCGCTCCGCCTCGGCCGCGAGGTCCGATGGCGTGAGATCGCCTGCGGGGCGGTTGGACAGGTCGCGGGCGAGCGTCGTCGCGCGTGCGACGGCAGCCGCGCGCGCCGCTGCGGCTGCGTCGCCGCCCACGACTTGAAGCGCGGTGGTGCTCACCGGCTCGGGCTCGGACTTGAAGCGCGTGAACTTGTACGTGCCGAGGAGCCAGCCCTCGACGACCGCACGCGTGCAGTCCACGGCGTCGAGGCCGGTCTCGGCACCGAGCGCACACGCGACGCTCACCGCGTCGCCCGTGGCACGTGAGATCGCGCCGCAAGTGCTGCGCAGGGCGGCGACGTCGGCCTGATCGGGATCACCGAGGCCCGCCAGCACGGCCATGCGCGCTCCGACGCCGCTCACGGCGACCGCGGCGGTCTCACGCGCCTTGGCCTCGAACGACGAGGCCTCGAGGAACGCCGTCAACGCACCACCGCTGGCGGCGTCGACGGCGGCTGCGTCCGGGGACAGCACCGGCCCCGCGTCACCGCGGGTGACTCCGACGACGAGGACGTCCGCCACGACTGATTCGGCGGGATCGGCTGTTGTGGTCACCTCGATCATGGCGGCGAGCGTAGCCCCCCGATCGACGCTTCAGGCATCGTGGTCCTGCACGGTGGTGAGGACCTCCTCGGCGTCGCGCGCCAGCAGGAACAGCAGGTCCGACAGCAGGTTCAGGTAGCGGAGGAGCTCGGGGTTCGGCGACGGTGTGCCGGCCTGGGCCGTGATCGCGGCGCGCTCGGCACGCCTGCACACCGTGCGCGCGAGGTCGAGCGCCGCTGCAAGGCGGTTTGCACCGGGCACGACGAACTCCCGCAGCTCCGGAAGGCGACTCTCGTACGACTCGACGAGCTCCGCCAGCGCGGCCGTCATCGCCGCCGAAACGCGCGACTCGCCGTCGACGAGCTTGGACGCGTTCTCCGCCGCGGTCGCGAGTTCGGCGCCGACCACGAACAGCTCTCTCTGCAGCGCGAGGATCAGCGCCGCCAGTTCGGGATCCGCAGCGGCCTCGGCGCGGGCGACGCCCAGCGCTGCGACGGTCTCGTCGACGGTGCCGTACGCCTCCGGCCCCGGCGCGTCCTTGCGCACGCGCCCGCCGTAGAAGAGCCCTGTGGTGCCGTCGTCACCCCTGCCCGTGTGCACCTTCATGGGAAGCCCTCCGGCGTCGTCGAGACTGCTGGCGCCCGGCACCGCGCTCGCATCGCCGGGCCCGGCGCGAGCGGAAACCCTACCTATCACCGACCGGTAAGCTTTGCGCCGTGGCGCCGAAGTTCGACGTGGAGAGCCTCGGACCCGGGGGCCGTTACGCAGTCGAGCGCGTGGCCGAGATCACCGGGGTCGACTCCTCCAGCCGCGTCCTCGAGTTGGGTGCCGGTCACGGCATCGCGAGCATCCACCTCGCTGAAACGCGCCAGTGCCGGGTCGTGGCGACCGACATCGACATGGACAAGCTCGAGCGCCTCCAGGCTCGGGCGATGTCGTTGCGCCTCGAGGGCCTCGTCGACGTCGGTCCGCTCGACTGCACGAAGCCGTTCCCGCACTCGGCGGAATCGTTCGACCTGGTGATGGCGGGCTCCGTGCTCGACCGCACCGACGCCATGCACGTCCCGATCGCGGAGGCGTTCCGGGTACTGCGCCCCGGAGGCCACATCGCGATCTACGGGGCGTCGTGGAAGCGTGAGCTCGACTACCGCGATCCGGGGGTGACGCGTGTGCTCGGCAAGGAGGTGCGCTCGCTCGCCGACTACGAGATCCTCCTGACCGAGGCCGGCTTCCGCATCGCCGCGAGCCGGATGCTGCCGGACCACCTCTGGTCGGAGTACTACAGGCAGTTCGTCGATGCCCTGGAGCAGGAGCAGGAGGTCGAGGACGCGCTCGACATGCCTCAGCCCTGGGGCTGGTACGAGGAGGCTGCGATCGTGCTCACCCACGTCGACGTGGTCGGAGTCGGCCTCGTCGTCGGCCGCAAGGCACCGCCGACCGTGGAGCCCGAACCGATCCAGGCGACCGAGGCGCTCCCGATCGACGTCGCGGTAGAAGTCGCCGCCGAGCTCGAGCTGATCGAGGCGCAGATGCAGACCGTCGTCGACGACGTCGGGACCCTCAACGTCAGGACGCGGCCAGACCGCCGGTGACCACCACGCCGACGGCGACCATCGTCGCCGCGTGGAGCAGCGCCGCCGCCGACATCACGGCCGCGTATCCCTTCTCGCGCAAGGCGCGGCCCACCAGGACGACGAGCACCCCGCAGAACACCGACGTCGCGAGCCAGCCGAGGACCATCAGCGTGGCCGAGCCGAACGCTGCCAGCACCGAGTCGGGCGGCAGCACGAGGACGAGGCTGAGCGCGGCGAGCGTCCCTGCCACGATCGCGTTGAGCCTCCTGATCGCGACCTTGGGCAGCTTGGGGTCGATGAGGTACCAGTGGCCGAGCGCCATCGCATCGGTGACAGCGCCGAGGAACGCGGCGCCGGCCAGCGCACGCAGCGCACCCATCCACCCCGGATCGGCGGCGGCAAAGCCGAGACGCGCGCAGACCCAGAGGCCGGCTGCAGCGCCGATCGCCTCGGCGACGGCCTGGGGTGCACCGCGCTGACGGGCGGCCGACAGCACGATCGCGACGGCACCCGCACCTGCGAGCACGAGCAACGACCAGTCGGTGCGGCCTCCAGCCGCCCACGCGAGCAGGGCGAACGCGGCTGCGACGGCGTCGATCAGCCACGCGTATCCCGGCGACGTGGCCTTCCAGCGGTTCACGACGAAGACGACCGCCATCATCCCCGCCGCCCACTGCGCAAGTACGAGTCCGGGGCTGAGCTGCACGGGGCGCCACAGTAGTTGGAGCGCGCTCGGCCGCGACAGCCGGTGCCGGCGCCTCCGTGCTAGCGCAGGTGGTCGTCGAGGAAGTCGAGCGTCTCCTGCCAGACGTCGGCGGCCACGTCCTCGTTGTAGACCTCAGGACGTGTGTCGTTGAAGAACGCGTGGTCGACGCCGGGGTGCACGTTGATGGTGGCGTCGATGCCGGCGCCGGTCAGCTCGGCCGCGAGCGCGTTGGCCTTCTCGGGCGTGAAGAACGTGTCGAGCTCGGCGTAGTGGCCGAGCACGGCGCAGTCGATCTCGGTGTAGTCGGGCCTGGTGTCCTCGCCCCAGGGGTGGACGCCGTAGAAGGGCACGACGGCGCCGATCACGTCGGGACGGGTCGCTGCCAGCGCGAGGGCGAGAGCGCCGCCCATGCAGAACCCGATCACGCCGACCTTGTCACCGGTGACGTTGGGGTCTGCGAGCAGGTGGTCAGCGGCCTCGGACATGTCCCGAAGTGCCTGCGGGAAGTCGAGCTCCATCATCTTCTTCGCGGCCTCGTCCGGCTCTCTGGTGGTCTCGCCCCTGTAGAAGTCGGGAGCGAGGGCGTTGAAGCCGGCGTCACCGAGACGGTCGCAGACGTCCTTGATGTGATCCACGAGACCCCACCACTCCTGGATCACGACGACGCCGGGGCGCGCCCTGGTGCTGTGGGACAGGTAGCCGGGGATGCCGTCGTCGTAGGTGACCAACTCGCCCATTCGTACTTCCGCTCCTGCCTGGTGGGCCTGCCTTGCCGGCCGGGATCGCGAGAATAGGCGGCAGCTGCGGCCACGTTCCGGAGAGCACTTGACTCGAACGTATGTTCGGCTATGGTGGGTTCGTGACCACCGTCGAGGAGATCCCATGGCCCACATCGGCTTCGAGGCCTCGCCCAACTGCGTCGGGTGCGGACGTCACCTGCAGATCCGCGGACGCAGCCCCCACCCGTCCGAACGCTTCTGCGGCTGGTGTGTGCAGAGGCTGCGCGCGCAGCCCCCCGAGGCCGGCTGCGACGTCGCCGGGTCCGGTCGCGGCGACCCCGGCCGCGAGACGGGCCGCGGCGAGTCCGGTCGCGGAACGGTCAGGGGCTGTGAGCCTGAGACGCAAGGTCGGTCGCCATCGCAGCATCTGGCGCTCGTACGAGGACCCACACGTTGAGGCACTCCGGCCAAGCGACGACAGTCGCTCCATCGGGACCGGAAGTCGTCCGTGCCTCGTAGCCGTTGACGGTTGTGTCGGTGACGTCTGCCTTGCCGCCCACTGCCTGCAAGAGGATGTCGACCGTCGAGGACGCCACTGCCGTCAGGGCCGGCTGCTCGTCGAACACGACGGCCGAGACGAGACCCTCGGCGCGATCGCCGTTGCGCCGCACGAGTGCGCCACCTGCGCTCTGGATGCCGACGGCGCCCGGGGGCAGCATCCCCGAGATGTCGCCGCTGGCGTCGATGCTGTATCCCGTGGCCGCGTCGGGCAGGAAGCTGTCGGCACGGCCGCGGCAGATGTTGCCGGCGTTGGTCGCCGGTCTACCAAGCGGTGCCGTGGTCACCGCGATCGTGCTCGTGTCCCCGGTCCCAGACTGCGTCCGGTCGCCGGCGCCACCCGTCTGTCCCGTGCCCGGCGGGTTCGCCTCCGACGCAGCTTCGTCGACACGACCCTCGGGCACACCCTGGGTGCACGCGCTCGAGACCACGGCCACGACGAGCAGGACCACGATGCAGGCCTCGAGGCCGCGGTGCCGGCCGCGACGCTCAGCCATCCGTTCCGCCGTCGCCACCGCGGGCCGCACCGGCCTGCCTTGCCACTGCCGAAAGCACCGCATCGGCCTCCGCCGGGGAGCGCGTCCCGATCACGACGACCGCGATGCCTTCGGCGGGACGCCAGATGCGCACCTCGAGCGTGATGTCACCCTGTCGCGACGTGGCGGAGCGCACCGCAACGCCGTCGATGTCGCGTTCGGCGACCTCGTCGCCCGGCCCCAGCGCGCGCGAGACCACGTCGGCCTCGGACACGTCGCCGCCGAGCGCCACGACGGCCACGATCGCCGCGGGCAATCCGGACTGCGCGTCGTCGGGTCCGACCGCGTACACCACGGCGGTGTCGCCGAAGACGCTCCGGTAGGCGTCGACGGCGGCACCGTCGCCACGGGTCGCCGTCGCGCCGACCACGGGCACCACGTATGAGTCGGGAGTGGACGGCAGCGACGGGCCGCATCCCTGCAGCGTGACAGCGAGACCGACGACGAACATCGCGGAGCCGACGCGCACGGTCCGGCTCCTGACAGCGGCCCCTCCCCCTGCGTGGCCCATCGCACGGCTCACCCGACGACGATGAGTTCGTGAGCGGTGCGGTTCAGGACCTCGACGCCGTCGTCGGTCACGGCGACGATGTCCTCGAGGCGCAGGCCGAACCTGCCGCTCAAGTAGATGCCGGGCTCGATCGAGAAGCACATGCCCGGCTGCAGCTCCTCGTCGTTGCCCGCGACGATGTAGGGGTCCTCGTGCGCGTCGAGGCCGATTCCGTGGCCGGTGCGGTGGATGAACGCGTCCCCGTACCCGGCTTCGGTGATGACGCCGCGTGCGGCGGCGTCGACCGCGCCGGCAGCGATCCCGGGCGCGACCGTCGCGGTCGCACGTTCTTGGGCCGCGCGCAGCGCATCCCATGCTGCCTCTACCTCGGCGGCGGGTGCGCCGATGCTGACGACGCGGGTCGTGTCGGAGCAGTAGCCCTTGCGCGTGCCGCCGATGTCGACGAGCACGCACTCGCCGGCGTTGATCACCTTGTCGCCGGGCTCGTGGTGAGGCGAAGCCGCGTTGGCGCCCGCGGCGACGATCACGAAGTTGACGAGCTCGTGTCCGGCCGCGACGATCTCGTCCCCGATGGCCGCTGCGACCTCCGCCTCGGTGCGTCCGGCCCATTCAAGAGACGGGAGCGTCTCGACGACCGCGTCGATGGCGGCGCCGGCCTCTCGTAGCAGCGCTATCTCAGCCGCCGACTTCACGGACCGCAGGCCTCGCAGCACGTCCGATGCCGGCACCCACGTCGCGTGGTACAGGCGTCGCTGCAGGCCGAGCAGGTGCTCGGCCCACGCGCGGTCACCGATCGCGACCGGACCACCGGGGTGGCCTGCGCGGCGCAGCATCCGCGCGCAGATGTCGAGGGAATCCTCGCCGTCGGCCCATGTGACGACCTCGAAGAGGCCATCGCGGTCGTCGACGCGGGGCGCCTCGAGCTCGGGCACGACGAGCACGGGCTCACCCCAGAGACCGACGACGAACATCGTGATCCGCTCCAGCGGCATCGCCTCGTAGCCGCACAGGTACGTGAGGTCGCTGCCCGCCGTGACGCCGAGGGACTCGATGCCGAGATCGGACATGGCCGCGCGGGCGGCGTCGATGCGCGCGCCCCAGTCGGGCACCGGCGTTACCCCGGCGGCGGCGGTCAAAGCCGGCGCCCCGATGCTGCCGCGCTGCGGGCGTGGTAGCTCGATCGCACGAGCGGACCGGACTCGACATGCGCGAATCCGAGATCACGGCCGGTGGCGGCGAGGCGGTCGAACTCCGCCGGCTCCACCCAGCGATGCACCGGGAGGTGCCTGGCGGAAGGTCGCAGGTACTGGCCGATGGTGAGGATGTCACAGCCGACGGCGCGCAGGTCGGCCATCGCCTCGACGACCTCGGACTCCGTCTCACCCATCCCGCAGATGATCCCGGACTTGGTGACGAGCCCCGCGCGCTTGGCACGTGCGAGCAGGGTGAGGCTGCGGGCGTAGCCGGCTTGAGGCCGGACGAGGCGCTGGAGGCGGGCAACCGACTCGAGGTTGTGGTTGAAGATGTCGGGCCGTGCGTCGAAGACCACGGTGGCGGCAGCGTGGTCACCCTTGAAGTCGGGTACGAGCACCTCGATCTCGCAGCCAGGCCGGCGTCGCCGGATCGCGTCGATGCAGGCGGCGAAGGCCGCCGCCCCGCCATCGTCGAGGTCGTCGCGTGCGACGCTGGTCAGCACCGCGTACTCGAGGTCCATGGCATCCACGGCATCCGCGACCCGCTCGGGTTCGGCGGGATCGACGGGGAGCGGCTTCGCGGTGTCGACCTCGCAGAAGCCGCACGATCGGGTGCAGTCCTTGCCCAGGATCATGAACGTGGCCGTGCGCTCGCTCCAGCACTCGTAGATGTTCGGGCAGCCCGCCTCCTCGCACACCGTGTGCAGGTCGAGCCCGCGCATGAGGGCCTTGAGCTCGACGAACCCGGCGTCGGCGAGACGCGCGCGTCGCTTCAGCCACGAGGGACGTCCGCGTGCCTGCGCCCTGACGTCGGGGCCTGCCTCGACGGCCGCAGCCCGCAGGCTGCGCACGCCCGCGACCGGGATCGACGCACCACGGCGCGGGCGCGAGCGCGGCCACGCCTCACCGCAGAAGTCGACGTCGCGCCCGAACGTGGCCCGAGCCTGCTCGAGCAGGGCACGGGCGACCGTGGCGACGTCGATGCGCTCGTGCGTGAGCTCCGCGATCGACGTGACGGAGCAGTCCTCGATGCCGCACGGCACGATGTGGCGCCAGTACTCGGGGTCGGGTGCCACGTTCAGGGCGAGGCCGTGCATGGTCACACCACGTGTGACGCGGCAGCCGATCTGGCACACCTTGGCGCCGCCGGCCCAGACGCCGGTGAAGCCGTCGACACGTTCGCCCACTATCCCGAATCCGGCGAGGGTCGCGATCACGAGCTCCTCGAGCCTGCGGACGTGGGCGACGACGTCGGGACGGCCGAGGCGCATTATCGGGTACACGACGAGCTGGCCGGGTCCGTGGTAGGTGACGTCACCGCCGCGGTCGACGTCGACGACCTCCGCACCGAGCGCCGCGTACTCCTCGGGCGTGCGCAGCAGGTGGGCCGGGTCCGTGCGCCGCCCGCACGTGTACGTGTGGGGGTGCTCCACGAGGAGCATGTAGTCCTCGCCTTCGTCACGCACACGGGCGTCGAACAGCGCACGCTGGAGGTCCCACGCCTCGCGGTAGCCGACGCGGCCGAGCCAGCGTGCCCGCAGCTTGGGCAGGCCAGGCGATGGGGAGCGGACGGCGGCTGTCATCGCGGATCAGCGTACGCGCCCCCCCGCCAAACGCGGGCTACCCGACCCGCACACACGACACCCCACCCGCGTTTGCGGACACACCCCCCGCCAAACGCGGGTGACCTGACCCGCACACACGACACCTCGCCCGCGTTTGGGGATGGAGGCGTTGTCAGTGGATGGACCGGCCGGTGAGGCGGAGGGCCGACTCGCCCATCGCCTCGGACAGTGTCGGGTGCGCGTGCACCAGATGACCGAGCTCAGCGGCTGTCGCCTCCCAGTTCACCGAGAGGTAGCCCTCCGTGAGCTGCTCCGTGGCCCACGGCCCGACGATGTGCACTCCGAGCATGCGCCCGGTCTTGGCGTCGGCGACGATCTTCACGAAGCCCTTGGTCTCGCCCAGGATCATCGCCCGCCCGATCGCCGCGTAGTTGGTCTTGACGACCTCGACCTCGTACCCGCGGGCGCGGGCCTCGTCCTCGTCGAGGCCGGCCCACGCGACCTCGGGGTGGGTGTAGACGCACCACGGCACACCGTCGTAGTTCACGGGCGCGGGGGCCTCGCCGAGGATCGCCCGGATCGCGACCATCGCCTCGGCGTAGGCGACGTGCGCGAGGGCCGGCGTCGCAATGCAGTCCCCCAGCGCCCACACGCCGTCGACGCTCGTGCGCAGCGTCTCCGGATCGACCTCTATGAAGCCGCGTGCGTCGACGGCGACACCGGCTTCGGCGAACCCCATCCCGCCCGTGTACGGACGCCTCCCGACAGCGACGAGGACCTTCTCGACGTCGGCCTCGAGGTCCTCACCCGAGTGCGTGAACGCGATCGTCTCCATGCCCGGGGTCTCGGCGGGGCGGTGACCGGTGACCGAAGCGCCGAGGCGCACGTCGACACGGCGCTTGACGAGCTCCTTGCGCAGGTGCTCCGACAGCTCGGGATCGCTCGAACCGAGCATCTTCGGGAGCGCTTCGAGCAGCAGCACCTGCACGCCGACGTCGGTGAGCGCGGACGCGAACTCGGCACCGATGACACCGGCGCCGACGATCGCGACGCTGCGCGGCAACGGATCCCAGAAGAGAGCCTGGTCGCTTGTGCAGATCCGGTCACCGTCGATGTCGAAGCCGGGGATCGTGGCAGGTGCCGAGCCCGTCGCCAGGATCACGGCGTCGGCCTCGATCCGCTCGCCGGCGCCGTCGGAGCCCATGACGTCGACGACGCCCGCACCGGCGAGCCGGCCGAATCCCGCATACATCGCGACCTCGCGGCGCCCGAGCAGGCCCGTGGTGCCCTTGACGAGGCGCGAGACCACCTGCCCCTGGCGTTTGACCGCCTGCGTCCAGTCGATCGACGGCGCCCCCACCTGGACACCGAACTCTCCCGCCCCCGCCACGGTGCGGAACACCTCGGCGGTCTGCAGCAGCTCCTTCGCGGGGATGCAGCCCCGGTTCAGGCACGTGCCGCCGATGTCGCGGGCCTCGACGAGCGCGACGTTGAGCCCGGCGGAGGCCCCGTACAGAGCGGCGCCGTAACCCCCGGGACCGCCACCGATGACCACTACGTCGAATCGCGCCACCTCAGACTCCAGTCGCTCGGGTCGCCTCGGGAAGCCGCCCAGGATGCAGTCGACATGTTAGGAGTCACCTTGTCCGGCGGCGGGACGGGGCCTTAAGGTGGCGCGATGCCGACACGGTGGCTAATCCTCGCCAGCCTCGTCACCGGCTTCGCCATCCTCGTGGCGGGCGCGGTCTTCTTCACGATGGTCGCGAACGGCCACTGACCGGTACCCGCGAGCTGGTGCGGCCCCGCGTCGCTGTGGGTACCCTCCCCCTTCCGGGAGGACCGTCGGCGGACGGGCCCGAACCGCTCAACCTCAAGGGGACCCGATGGCAGAGAACCGCATCAACCTCGCCGAGTCGCAGCTCCCGACGGCATGGTTCAACATCGTGCCGTCGCTGCCGCAGCCGCCGGGGCCGCCGCTGCACCCGGGCACCGGCGAGCCCGTCGGCCCCGACGACCTCGCGCCGCTGTTCCCGATGGCGCTCATCGGCCAGGAGGTGTCCACCGACGAGTGGGTCGACATCCCCGGCGAGGTACTCGACGTCCTGCGCCTGTGGAGGCCGACACCGCTCGTGCGCGCCCGCCGTCTGGAAGAGGCCCTCGGTACGCCGGCGCGCATCTACTACAAGGACGAGTCGGTGTCGCCGGCGGGGTCGCACAAGCCCAACACGGCGGTGCCCCAGGCCTTCTACAACAAGGTGGAGGGCATCACGCGCATCTCGACCGAGACCGGTGCCGGCCAGTGGGGATCGTCGATGGCGCTCGCGTGCCAGCTCTTCGGCCTCGAGTGCCAGGTGTACATGGTCGCCGCCTCGTACCGGCAGAAGCCGTACCGGCGCGTGATGATGGAGACGTGGGGCGGCGCCGTCGTGCCGTCGCCGTCGGAGCTGACCGAGACCGGACGCGGCTTCCTCGCCCAGGACCGCGACCACCCGGGCTCGCTCGGCCTCGCGATCAGCGAGGCGATCGAGGACGCCGTCGGACGCGACGACACCCACTACTGCCTCGGCTCGGTCCTCAACCACGTGCTCCTGCACCAGAGCGTGATCGGCCTCGAGGCCCGCGACCAGCTCCGCGTCGCCGGTGAGGACGGCCCCGACGTCGTGATCGGCTCCTGCGGGGGCGGCTCCAACCTCGCCGGCATCGCGCTGCCCTTCGCCAAGGACAAGATCGACGGCGCCCCGATCCGGCTGGTCGCGGTCGAGCCGACGTCGTGCCCGACCCTGACCGAAGGCAAGTTCGAGTACGACTTCGGCGACGTCGCGGGGATGACGCCACGCCTCGAGATGTTCACCCTCGGCCACGACTTCGTGCCCCCGGCGATCCACGCCGGCGGCCTCCGCTACCACGGTGACGCCCCGATCATCTGCTCGCTGGTCCACTCGGGCCTGATGGAGGCGGCCGCCTACCCCCAGGGCAAGGTGTTCGAGGCGGCGGTGCAGTTCGCCCGCACCCAGGGCACGATCCCGGCACCGGAGACGAGCCACGCCGTGCGCGCCGCGATCGACGAGGCGCTCGCCGCCAAGGAGTCAGGCGAGGAGAAGGTGATCCTGTTCAACTACTCCGGCCACGGCCTCCTCGACCTCGCGGCGTACGACGACTACCTCCACGACCGCCTCGTCGACGCCTGAGAGCTACCCCGACGTGGGGACGCGAAACGCGCTCACAGCGCGATCCACGTCCCCACGTGACCGACCTACCCCGACGTGGGGACGCGAAACGCGCTCACAGCGCGATCCACGTCCCCACGTCACTGGGCCTCGCAGTGGGCCTTGAGTTGCTGCATCGACGCGGTCACGGCGTCGCGGACGATGCGGGCGCTGAGGGCCCGTAGGAGACCGAAGGGCAGGCGCGTGCCCACGCGGTTGGTGCTCACGAGGTGGGTGCCGTGGCCTTCGGGTCCGGGCGCGAGGGTGTACTCCTCGTCGATGACGACCCACAGCCACGACAGCCGCGACGCGAGGCGTTCGTGCGCCTCGACCGCGTACGGGCGGTCGTGCAGCATCACCCACCACGATCCCACGGGGATGCGCCAGCGGGCGTGCTCGCCGACGGCGGGGTAGTCGTCGGAGACCGTCACCACGCGCGCGCCGTCCCATTCACAGACCTGCTCGGGCTCGCACAGGGCCCGCCACACACGCCCGACCGGGACGTCGATGTCGACCGCGACGCTGACCTCGACGGCTTTGGCGTCGCTCACGCGCCCATCGCGTGGTAGCCGCCGTCGACGTGGACCATCTCGGCGGTGATCCCCGCCGTCCAGTCGCTGAGGAGCGCCACGGCGGCCTTCGCGACCGGTTCGGGGTCGTGGACATCCCAGCCGAGGGGCGACCGCGCGTCCCACACGCCTTCGAAGAGCTCGAAACCGGGGATGTTCTTGGCCGCCATCGTCCGGATCGGACCCGCACACAGGCAGTTGACCCTGATCCCGCGCGGCCCCAGCTCGCGCGCCGTGTAGCGCATGACCGACTCGAGCGCGGCCTTGGCCACGCCCATCCAGTCGTACGCCGGCCACGCGACGGTCGCATCGAAGTCGAGAGCGAGGATGGACGCTCCATCGGTCAGGACCGGCTCCATCCCGCGTGCGAGCGCGGCGAGGGAGTACGCGCTCGTCTGCACCGCCACCGACACCGACTCCCACGGCGCCGCGAGGAAGTCGCCGCCGAGGCAGTCGGCCGGCGCGAAGCCGATCGCATGCAGGACCCCGTCGACGCCGCCCCAGCGCTGCTGCAGGTCGTCACGCACGGCCTCGATGTGGGCCGCGTCGTTGACGTCCATCTCGAGCACAGGCGGCTCACCCGGGAGGCGCCGCGCCATCCGCTCGGTGAGCCGCAACGCCCGGCCGACACCTGTGAGCACGATCTCGGCACCCTGCTCCTGGGCCCGCTCGGCGATCGAGTAGGCGATCGATGCGTCGGTGAGCACGCCTGTGACGAGGAGGCGTTTGCCTTCGAGCAGCATGTGGTCCCTTCGGCTGGATCGGGTTGCCGTCAGTCGGCGCCGCAAGTCTGACACAGCTCGACGATGCGAGCGCAGGCGCCGCGCGTCATGATTGGCGGGTGCTGTTCCTGTCGGAGCAATGGGCCGAGGCCGCCGAAGCCGCCCTGCAGGCGGATCCGGGCTTCGCGTCGGTGGCGGAGCGCTCGCGGCTGCGCATGTGGGTCTGTGTCGTGCGCGCGCCGGACTGGGCGCTCGACGGCACCCTCGAGGTCGATCACGGCGAGGTGTCGTTGCGTACCGGCCGCCATGGGCGCCCGCACGCCGTCGGGCGCGCCAGCTATTCGACGTGGCTGGCGATGCTGCGCCACGAGATGCACCCGAGCGTCGCTGTCGCCACGGGGCGCCTGCGCGGACGCGGGATCGCCCGCGTGATCACCAACCGCGACCTGCTCGACGCGATGCTCGACGTGTTCCGGACGATCCCCGTCGACGCCTGAGCCGCACCACCGGCGACCCCGGACGTGGCCGCCCCGCCTAGTTTCGGGCCCCATGGATCCCACCGCGTGGCTGCCGCATCGCCCGCCGTTCCTGCTCGTCGACGACGTCGAGGTCGACGCTGACGGGAGCAGTGCCCGCGGGGTGTGGGCGCCGGGACCGGAGCGGTTCGAGGGCCACTTCCCGGGGAGGCCGATGCTGCCCGGCGTCCTGCAGGTCGAGTCGATCGCTCAGGTCGGCGCCTGCGCGCTGCTGGCGTCGGGGGTCGAAGGCCTGCCCGTCTTCGCCGGCCTCGACAAGGTGCGGTGGAAGCGCCAGGTCCTGCCCGGTGACACGCTCGAGATCGAGGTGACCCTCGAGGAGCTGCGACACCGCATCGGCAAGGGCAGCGGGGTTGCCACGGTCGGCGGCGACGTGGCGTGCTCGGCGACGCTGCGCTTCGCGGTCCTCGACGTCGAGTAGCGGCGTGACGGCCGATCGGCACGATCCGGCCGCCACATCATCAGCCGGCCCTCCCACGGCGCATCGCCAGCACGGTGTTGTGGCCGCCGAAGCCGAAGCTGTTGCTCAGCGCCGCGTCGACGCCCTTCGCATCACGTGCCTCGCCCGGGATCACGTCGAGGTCGATGTCGGGGTCGGGGGTGTCGAAGTGGATCGTGGGCGGCAGCACCTCACGTGAGAGCGCCATCGCTGTCACTGCTGCCTCGACGGCTCCTGCTGCGCCGATCAGGTGGCCGACCATCGACTTCGACGACGACACCGGTGGCACCGCGCCGCCGAAGACACTGGTCAGCGCGGCTGCCTCGGCCGCGTCGTTGAGGGGCGTCGACGTGCCGTGGGCGTTGACGTAGCCGACGTCGGCGGGCGTGAGCCCGGCGTCGGCGAGCGCCATGCGGATCGCGCGCACGGCACCGGCGCCCTCGGGGTGCGGTGCGGTTATGTGATATGCGTCCGCTGTGCACCCGTACCCGGCGACCTCGCACAGCACCCGTGCTCCGCGTCGGCGTGCGTGCTCGTCGGACTCGATCACGATCACGGCGGCGCCCTCGCCCATCGCGAACCCGTCACGGTCGCGGTCGAACGGTCGCATGCCGGTGCGGGTGAGCGTGCCCAGGTTGGCGAAGCTCGACACCACCACGGGTTCGATCGCGGCTTCGGATCCGCCGGCGAGCATCACGTCGCATCTGCCGCCGCGGATCTCCTGCAACGCCTCACCCACAGCGTTGGCACCGGACGCGCATGCGGTGACGACCGTGAAGTTGGGGCCGCCGATGCCATAGCGCATCGCGAGCGTGCCGCTCAGGGCGTTGGCCATGAACATCGGCACCAGGAACGGCGACACGCGATCGGCGCCCTTGGCGTCGAAATCCCGCACCGCAGGCGTGAGGGATGCGACCCCCCCACACGCGGTGCCCATGATCACGCCGGCACGGTCGCGATCGAGCTGTTCCCAGTCGATGCCTGCGTGTGCCGCGGCCGCGTCCCCCGCCGCCACCGCGAGGTGGGTCATCCTGTCGGAGCGCCGCGCATCGCGCTTGGACCCCATGACGGCGGCGGGGTCGCCGATGTCCGCCCGCGCGACGGGGTGCTCGCCGACGTGGTCGCCGCGGAAGCCGTCCGCGCCCGCGACGAAGCGGTCGAACACCTCGTCGGCGCCCACGCCCAAGGGGCATGCGAAGCCGACCCCGGTGACGACCGCCGCTGTCACGATTTGATCTTGACCTCGACGATGTCGATCACCTGACCCACCGTCTCGATGTCCTCGAGCTCGCTCTCGTCGATCTTGATGTCGAACTTCTCCTCCATCGCCATCACGAGCTCGACGAGGTCGAGGCTGTCGGCTTCGAGGTCGTCGGAGAAGCGCGACGCCTCGGTGACGTCGTCGGTGTCGACCTCGAGCGTCTCCGCCGCGAGGCCCTTGATCTCCTCGAGCAGCTGTGCACGATCCATCTTCCTGCCTTCCTGTCTTCCTACTTCAGGTCTTCCTGCTTCAGGTCTCTCGACCCAGTGGACGCTGCGAGCGGGTCAGTGCCCGAGGCAGAGCCCGCCGTCGACGGTGAGCACGGCCCCGGTCACGTACGACGCCGCGTCCGACGCCAGGAACGCGACGCACTCCGCGACCTCGTCCGCCGTCCCCATGCGCCCCATCGGGATCTTTCCCACGTAGTGCTCCTGAACCGACTCGGCCAGGGCCGCGGTCATGTCGGTCGTGACGAAGCCGGGGGCGACGACGTTGGCCGTGACGTTGCGAGACGCTACCTCAGCGGCGACCGACTTAGTGAGACCGACGAGGCCTGCCTTGGCCGCGGCGTAGTTGGCCTGACCGAGGTTGCCGATCAGGCCGGTCACCGACGCGACGTTGACGATCCTGCCGTGGCGGCCGCGGATCATCGTGCGCAGCGCCCGCCGCGTCGTGAGCATCGCTGCGGTCAGGTTCGTGCTCACGACCGCGTCCCAGTCCTCATCGCTCATGCGCAACAGGAGCCCGTCACGTGTGATCCCGGCGTTGTTCACGAGGATCTCGACCTTGGCCGCGAACCCCGACTCCGCCGCGGCGAAGGCGGCTTCCACCCCGTCGGCGGTCGCGACGTCGCCGGGGGCGTCCACTCCGCCGATCTCGGACGCGAGCTCGGCGCAGCCGCTGCGCGAGTTGCACGCGACCCTGTGCCCGCCTGCAGCGAGGCGGCGTGCGATCGCGGCGCCGATGCCACGTGATGCGCCGGTCACGAGTGCAACCCGCCCGTCTCCGGTCTGCGTCGCCGTCATGTCCCGAGGCTCCACTCGACGACGGCGGAACCCCAGCTCATCCCGGCACCGAACCCGCAGAGCAGCACGCGGTCGCCGCGGTGCAGACGCCCGGCGGCCTGCGCCTCGTACAGAGCGAGCGGGATCGTGGCGGCCGAGGTGTTGCCGTGGCGGCCGACGTTGACGAACGTGCGCTCCGGCGCCACCCCGAGCCGTTCGGCCGCGACGGTGATGATCCTCTCGTTCGCCTGGTGCGGCACGAAGAGATCCACGTCCGCAGGCCCGATACCTGCCCTCTCGAGGCAGCGCCGCGACGAGTCGGCGATGACGCGTACGGCCGCACGGAAGACCTCGCGTCCGCTCATGCGGAGGAAGTGGGTCCCCTTCTCGAGCGTGTCCTGAGCCGGCGGCGTACGGCTCCCGACCCGGATCTGGATGAGCTCGGCGAGAGCGGCGTCGTTGCCGAAGTCGGTCGCGATCAGATCGCCGCGGCCCTCGACGGCTTCGAGCACGACCGCCCCCGCACCGTCTGCGAAGAGGATCGCCGTGCCGCGGTCGGTCCAGTCGATGAACGGCGAGAACGCCTCGGCACCCATGAGCAGGATCGTCGACATGGCGCCTGTGCTCAAGAGCCCGTCGGCGACCGCAAGACCGTAGACGAAGCCCGAGCACGCGACGTTGAGGTCCATGGCTGCGCCCGTGAGCCCGAGCTCGCGCTGGGCATACGCGGCGGTGGCCGGGAGGAGGTGGTCGGGCGTGCAGGTCGCGACGATCGAGAGGTCCACGTCGCTGACACCGGCGCTCGCGAGCGCCTCACGCCCGGAGTCCGCAGCGAGGGTCGAGCACGTCTCGCCATCCGCGCACACATGGCGCTCGGTGATCCCGGTGCGCTCCTCGATCCAGGCCGCGGTGGTCTCCATCATCGATTCGAGATCGGCGTTCGTGAGCACACGTGACCCTGTCGCGTGCCCGAGTCCACGGAAGCGCAGACCCATCAGATGCCTCCGAGCTCATCGGCGACGGTGGCGGCGTCGGCGGGCTCGGCGACGCGGGCGACGACTCTGCCCGGCAGCGCGCGCTTGGCGAGCTTGTGTAGCACTCCCCCCTGGCCGACCTCGACGACCGCGTCGACTCCGAGGCGGTCGAGGAGCTGCATGGTCTCGTGCCAGCGGACAGGTGCGCACAGGCCCCCGAGCAGGAGCGGCGCGATCTCGGCGGCGTCGGTGTGTGCCGTCGCGTCGAGGTTGGCGACGATCGGTACGGTGGCATCGGCGAACGGCGTCGCCGCGACCTTGACGGCGAGCGGCACGAGCGCCGGTGCCATCAGCGGCGAGTGGAACGCACCGCCGACCCGCAACGGCAGCGCCTTCTTCGCTCCGAGCTCCTTGGCGGCCGCGGCGGCGGCGTCGACGCCGGCCTCGGTCCCCGAGATCACCACCTGATCGGCTGCGTTGTGGTTGGCGACGCACACCATCGGGTCGCCGCCCGCGGCTGCCTTGTCGCAGGCGGCCTGGGCGATGTGCTCGTCGGCACCGAGGAGCGCCGCCATCGTGCCCGGGAATCGTGCGGCGGCCGTCGCCATCGCGGAGCCGCGCGTTGCGACGAGCGAGATCGCGGCGGCGTCGTCGAGCGAACCGGCAGCAACGAGCGCCGGATACTCACCGAGGGAATGGCCGGCCGTGACCGCGGGTGTGACACCTGCGGCGCGCAGGCTGGCGAGCGCCGCGAGGGAGCAGACCGCCGTCGCGATCTGGGCGTTGTCGGTGCGGCGCAGCTCGGTCTCGTCGGCCGAACAGGTCAGGCGCACGACATCGGAGCCGGCTGCCTCGGATGCCGCGTCGAACAGATCGGGCCACGCCTCCACCCACGGCGCACCCATTCCCGGGTTCTGGCTCCCCTGCCCCGGGAAGACGAAGGCGATCACTGCATCGGGCCCCTTCTCGTCGCGCTGGGCCGGCGGCGAGCGCGACGGGATCGGACATCGCCACCTCCGACGCCCGCCGGCCCCTGCGGGTTACGCGTGCTTTCGGTACGAGGACCTCGGGATCCTCGGAGCCACCGACCCTATCCTGCCGTGATGGATCCCGCTGCCGTGCTCCCCGAATGCGGCGTCCTCGTGCCCGACGCCGGCACCGAAACGCTCGCGCGCCGCTTCCTCGGCCGCTTCGCAGATGATGGGGCGCTCGTGGCGGCGGCCCTCGACCTCGCGACACGCGCGCACGCTTCTCACCTCCGCGACGAGGGCGCCCCCTACATCGTGCACCCCCTTCGCGTGGCGGGTTCGCTCGTCAACGTCGGGGCCGGTCCAGAGGTGTGCGCCGCCGCGCTCCTCCACGACGTGATCGAGGACGCCCCCGCTCACGCGTCCGAGGTCTACGCCCTCGGGCCCCGCGTCGGTGCGCTCGTGGACGCCGTCACCGAGGACTGGGGTGAGTGGCCCGACGACTACTACGGGCGCATCATCGCCGCGGGACGCGACGCCGCCCGCATAAAGCTCGCGGACCGCGTCGACAACCTGCGCTTCGTGCACCTGACCGAGCCGGCGAAGCAGGTTCGGTACGTGCGGGAGACGAATCGTCACTTCGGCGGGATCGTGGCGGCCGCGGCCGCGCCCGGCCTCGGTGACGCGCTCGTGGCGTTGCTCGGCTGGAACCACGACCGCCTCGTCGAGGGCATCGGGGACGGGTACACGTGAGCGACGACACCACCAGGGTTGCCACCAAGCAGCCGCTCGAGCGCCATCACGTGTTCCTGCTCGCCGTACTCGGTGTGGCCAGCTTCTTCGACGGCTACGACATGGCGCTGAAGGCGATCCTGCTCCCCGACCTCGGACACGACTTCGGGCTCACGTCAGCCGAGAAGTCGGTGATGCTGGGAACGATCTTCCTCGGCGCGGTCCCGGCCCTGTTCCTGTCGAGGCGTGCCGATCAGTTCGGGCGCCGTCGCGTCCTGTTCATCTCTCTGATCGGATACACGATCTTCTCGGGCCTGACGGCGTTGAGCACGGGCGCCACGATGTTCGCCGTGCTGCAGTTCCTGTCGCTGTTCTTCGTGATGACCGAGTCCGCCGTCGCGAGCGTGATGATCGCCGAGTCGCTGCCGGCCTCGCGGCGTGGCTTCGGCTTCGGGGTCCTCGCGATGTTGACCGGGGTCGGCACCGGAGTGGCCGCCATCCTCAACAGCGTCTTCGGACTGCTGGAGATCTCGTGGGAGTGGCTCTACGTCTGTTCGGTCCCTCTGCTCGTGGGCGTCCTCTTCCTGCGGCGCAACCTCCCCGAGAGCAAGCGGTTCGAGCAGGCGAAGGCGGACGGGCATCTGGCGCGCCACTGGACCACCATCCTGCGGCCACCGCACCGGAAGTGGCTCATAACGATCTGCACCGTCGCCTTCTTGTCGTCTCTCACCACATACGCGGTCGAGTTCGTCGTGGACTTCCTCCAGAACGAGCGCGGCATGACCAAGGCGGCGAGCACCGGGCTCCTCGTCGCTGCCGGGTTGCCGGCGATCGCGATGATGGTGGTGGCGGGTGCGCTCAGCGACCGGGTGGGACGCAAGCTGATCGGCTGCGCAGGTGCCGCTGTCGGCGTGGTCGGCGGCGTCCTGTTCTACAACCTCCACCTCAGCTTCTGGCCGATGCTCGTGCTGATCTCGTTCACGACCGTCGGTTTCGCGATCGCGTGGCCGACCATCAGCGTCTTCAACGCCGAATTGTTCCCGACTGCGCTGCGGTCGCAGGCGGGCTCGTGGGCGACGCTCATGCGCACCCTGGGACAGGCAGCGTCGCTCTTCGGCGGCGCGTTGCTGGTGCATGTGCTCGGTGGGGTGCCGATCACGGTCACGATCCTCGCCATCGGACCGGTCCTCATGATCGTGATCGTGGTCGCGATGTTCCCCAACACCCACGGCCGCGAGCTCGAGGATCTCTCGGTCGACGTGCATGAAGAGCCCCCTGCAACGGCAGCGGACGTCCTCGACGTCAGCGACGCGGCGCTCGCGGCCGAGGTGCCGATGCTCGAGACCGAACCCTGAAGCCAGGCGTCGGTGCCGCCTCGGCCGCGACGGCAGCGACACAGGTAGCTTTGGCGCGGTGCACCCGATCGAACGCATCCGCGCTCTCGCCCGGGCGTCGTGGCTCGACCCCAAGAGCATCGCGATCGAGGCGACCGAGGCGATCGGCGACGCGTACGTGTGGATGGACGAACCCGCTGCCGTCGCGGTCGCACGCCGGCTGCTCGCGTGGCACCCCTACTGCGGTCCGCTCTGGTGGGCGTGCGGAGAGGTCCTGAACGCGGTCGACCCGGCGCAGGCGTCCCGCGACGTGGTGAGGTGCCTCCTCGACGACACCACCGGACTCGCGCTCGACGTGGCGCTGCCGGAGGGGGCACGGCCGCTCGTGGTAGGCCGCTGCCGGGCGATGGAGGAGATCGGTGACTGCCGCGCGAGGTCGGTGCAGGACGCCACCCACCTGCTCCTCGGCGCCGCCGTGCTCGGGCCTGGGGGGCTGGTGAGCGACGCCCCCGCGGATGCACTGGTGGCAGCCGCCGGCGACGCCGGCGTCCCGGTCTGGGCGGTTGCCGAGCGCGGAGCCGGCGTCGACGCGGGCCTGTGGGCACGTCTCGAGGCTCTCGTGCGAGCCGCGTTCGTGCGGCCCGCTGCTTCCGCCGTCACGGACGTCTGGTGGGACGACCAGGACCACGACCACGCCGAGCCGCGCCTCGTCGAGCTCGGCTCGCTCGACTGGGTGTGCGGCCCCGACGGCCTCGAGGTCCCTGCCGAGGCGGTGGCGGACGCTCCCACGACACCTCGCGACCTCCTCGACGCCGCCGGCGCCCCTGCGTTCTGATCCCCGCTCCCTGTGGGCGCGTTCTACGCGATCTCGATCCGGGCGACGTCGTCGACGAGCACAGCCGCAGGATCATGTGCCGCCCGGTGCTCGGGGATCCATTCGTCGCCGCCGGGGCGCGGCCCGAGGGACGGCTCGGGGCCCGACGGGCCCACGAGGCAACCCGACACGATGCGCGACCCGGCCAGTTCGGCGATGGAGAGCGTCACGCGCGCGGCGCCACTCGCGGAGACGACCGTGGCGCGGGTCGCACCCTCGTCGGGGACGGCGGAGTCGAGCAGCGCCGCCACGTGACCGTCGGTCCGCGGGGTCGCGATCGAGCGGCCCACGCGGCCGGTCACCACCAGCATCGGGGCTCGGGTCGTGGCCATAGGGCGCTACAGCCTACTTGCGCTGCAGGGTCGGGCGTCCCTCGCCCTCGCGTCGCGTCCTCCGGTGGCCGCCGCTACATTGCCACCGTGGCCGACAACCCGTACCGCCTCCCCCGCGACCTGCTCCCGCGCCGCTACGTGCTGCACCTCGAACCCGACCTCGAGCACGCCCGCTTCGACGGCTCCGTCGACATAGCCGTCGACGTCGTCGCGTCCACCGACACCGTCGTCCTCAACGCCGCCGAGCTCGAGATCACGGCGGCCCGTGTCGACGCGGCCGAGGCATCGGTGACCTACGAGGCGGAGCACGAGCGCATCGTCCTCGCGCTCGACAGCGCCGTCGGCGAGGGACCGGCCGTGGTCCACCTGGAGTTCACGGGCACCCTCAACGACAAGCTCTGCGGCTTCTACCGGTCGACCTACACCGACGATGCGGGCGAGGAGCACACCATCGCGGTCACCCAGTTCGAGTCGACCGACGCGCGGCGCGCGTTCCCTTGCTTCGACGAGCCCGACATGAAGGCGACCTTCGACGTCTCCCTGGTCGTGTCCGACGGGCTCACCGCGGTCAGCAACGGCGCCGTCACGTCCGCAGAGCAGGTGGGTGGCGGCCGCACAGCCTTCCACTTCGCCGAGACGATGGTGATGTCGACCTATCTGGTGGCGTTCGTCGTGGGCGAGCTCGAACGGTCGGCACCCGTGAGCGTGAGGGGAGTCGACATCGCGGTCGTCCACCGTCCCGGCGAGGCCGAGCGCACCGCCTTCGCCCTCGAGGTGGCAGCGCACAGCCTCGCATTCTTCGAGGACTACTTCGGGATCGCGTACCCGGCCGGAAAGCTCGACCTCGTGGCCGTGCCCGACTTCGCGTTCGGCGCGATGGAGAACCTCGGTTGCGTGACCTTCCGTGAAGCACTTCTGCTCGCCGACCCCACGGACACCTCCCAGGCCGAACTCACCCGTGCCGCGATCGTGATCGCGCACGAGATCGCCCACATGTGGTTCGGCGACCTCGTCACGATGCGCTGGTGGAACGGGATCTGGCTGAACGAGGCGTTCGCCACCCACATGGAGGTGACCGCGACCGACGACTTCCGCCCGGACTGGAAGGTGTGGCAGCAGTTCGCGCTCGAACGCGCAGCCGCGTTCGACGTGGACGCACTCGCGTCGACGCGGCCGGTCGAGTACGAGGTCGTGTCGCCCGCCGACGCCGACGGCATGTTCGACGTCCTGACGTACGAGAAGGGTGGCTCGCTCCTGCGGATGCTCGAGCAGTTCCTCGGCCCCGACACCTTCCGCGAGGGCATCCGCCGCTACCTGAGGCAGCACGCGAACGCGAACACCGACACCGGTGACCTCTGGGACGCGATCGGCTCGGCCACCGACGCGGACGTGCCCGCCGTCATGGACAGCTGGATCTACCGGCGCGGGTACCCGCTCGTCTCCGTCACTGCTGGCGCGACGCCCGCGGTCGTCGAGCTCACACAGGAGCGCTTCCACTTCGGCACTGTCGACGGCGCCGACGGCGCCGGTGGATCGTGGCTGGTCCCCGTGATCGTCCGTGCCCATGCCGCAGGCGAGGTGACCGAGCACAGGGTGCTGTTGGGACCCGAGCCGCAGTCTCTCGACCTCGGCGGCGCGGTCGAGGCGATCGTGCTCAACGCCGGAGGCCACGGCTTCTACCGGTCGCACTACTCCCCCGGCCTCGGGGCAAGGCTGCGGGCCGCCGTCTTCGACGTCATGAGCGCGGTCGAGCGCTTCGTGTTCGTCGACGACTCCTACGCCGCGGTCCTCGCCGGGCATTCGCAGGCTCGCGAGTTCGTCGACCTGGCGGCGGGCTTCGCGGCCGAGACCGACGTCGACGTCTGGCGTGTGCTCACCGGCCACCTCGAGGCGCTGTCGCGTGTGGTCGACGGCGTCGCCCTGGATCGCCTCCGCAGCCTCGTGGCTGCGCTGCTGAGTCCGGTCCTCGACCGGCTCGGCTGGGAGGCGGCCACCGGCGAAGGGCCGCGCGATCGTGCGCTGCGCGGGCTCGCCGTGCGGACGGTCGCTGACTTCGGCCGCGATGACGTCGCCGTGGCGCGGTGCCGCGACCTGCACACGGCTCACCTCAGCGGGGTGGACGTCGATCCGGATGTGCTCGCGGCGGCCACCGGCGTCGTCGCGGCCACGGGAGCCGCGGACGACTTCGACGTCTTCGTAGAACGTTCCACGTCGGCTGCTTCGCCGCAGGAGCAGATGCGCTACGTAGCCGCGCTGGGGCGCTTCCCCGACGCCGGTCTGGTGGGACGAGCATGTGCGCTCTGTTTGGACGGCACCGTCCGCTCCCAGAACGCCATGATCCTCATCGCCACCGCGCTCGCCAACCGCGACCACGGCCCCCTCGCGTGGAGCTTCGTGGCCGACAACTGGGAGGCGCTCAACGAGTTGCTGCCTGCGAGCGCGGTGCCGAGGATGCTCTCGGGGATACGGACGCTGTCGGAGCCGACCGTCGCCGCCGGCGTCATGGCCTTCTTCGACTCCCACGAGGTCGTCAGCGGTGCCCTGCAGGTCGCCCAGCACGTGGAGCGGCTACGCGTGAACGTAGCGTTGCGCGAGCGTGAGTCCGAGCGGCTCGCGGCGGCGTTGCGCTGAACGCAGAACCGGCAGTGAGGACACGCAGATGGCGATGCGAGGCAAGGTAGCTCTGGTCACCGGAGCAGGGAGCGGCATGGGCCGGCTGGCGACCTGGCGGCTGGCATCGGAGGGCGTGGAGGTGGCCGCCGTCGACGTCGACGCGACCGGTCTCGGACGCACCGCCGCGCACGCCCCCCAGGTGCACCCGATGGAGGCCGACGTGTCCGACGCCGACTCGCTCGCGCAGGTGGTGCAGGAAGCGGGCGCCGCCCTCGGCCCGCTCGACCGCGTCGTCCACGCCGCCGCGATCGCACCTTCGGGCCGGCTCGTGGAGCAGGATCCCGGCGAGATGGCGCGGATCATGTCCGTCAACTACGTCGGCACGGTCAACGTGGTGGCTGCGACGCTGCCGGCGATGCTCGAACGCGGCCGCGGCGACCTCGTGCTGTTCGGGTCGCTCGCCGGCTGGCTGCCGTCGCCGTACGTCGGCGCCTACAGCGCGTCGAAGGCCGCCGTCGTGAGCTACGCGGAGACGCTCTGGCACGAGCTCGGGCCCGACACCGGTGTCCGGCTCGTGTGCACGTGCCCGCCGATCGTCGACACGCCCATGCTCGACCAGATAGACCCGCGCCCGCCGTTCTACGACGCGGTGGCGCCGATCCGCCCTGAGGCCGTCCTCGACGCCATCGAGGACGCCCTCGAGAAGGGTGAGCTGTGGAGCTTCCCGGGCCGCGGGACGCGCGCCGTGTGGCGGGTGCGCCGTTTTGTGCCCGCGACGCTCTGGCGCCGGCTCGAGGCGCTCGACTCCTGAGCGGCGCCGATCACCCGACCGTGAAGTCGCCGCTCTGCAGGACGCGGTCGATCTCGTAGTCGCCGGCTGCGCCGTGGGCCTCGAGCACGATCCGGTCGCCGGTCGCGCCGTTGTCGAAGACGGCGAGCTCGTAGTCGACCCACAGGAAGCCCTTGGTCCAGCTGAAGCCGTAGAACGAGCGGCCCTTGTAGTAGGCCACGTTCGGCGCGCTGCGGGACTTGCCGTAGGCGAAGAACCATATGCCGTCCATCCTGAACGTCGCGTCGCCTGCGCGGATGCTTCCCAACAGGATGCGGAAGAACGAGTTCATGGTGAGGCAGCCGCCGATGCTGCCGGTGCCGCTCACCGCCCCGGCGTAGGTGCCCGAGCCGCACAGGGTGTTCAGCGTGAGCCGCTGCGGGTTGAGCGGCTCACCGTCGAACTTGTTGCGGATGCCGTCTCCGTCGTCGTCGCCGTTGGGGTCGCCGCTCCCACCGGACGTGACCGTGACGGTCGGCAGCGTGACCGTCGTCGTGGCGCCTTCGTCGTCGGTGGCGGTCAGCACGGCCTGGTACGCGCCGGCAGCCGTGTACGTGTGCGGCGGCGGGGTCGTACCGGTGTAGTCGTCGCTGCCGTCACCGTCGAAGTCCCACGTGACCGTCACGGGATCGGCGCCGGGGTCGGTCACAGACGTGACTGTGAACGCGAACGGTGTGATGCCCTCGACGCCGAAAGCCGGGCTGACCGCGGCGCCGGTGACGACCGGTGCTGCGTTTTCGACCGTCACGGTCGCGACGGCGGCCGTCGACGTGGCGTCGGCGTCGGTGACCACCACCGACACCGGGACCGTCGCGGGGCCGTCGGGGGCCGTGAACGTGTACGCCGCTGACGGCCCGCTCTGGTCGACCGTTCCGTCGTCACCGCGGTCGAACGCGTAGGTGAGGATGTTCTGGCCGACGTCGTTGGACGACGACGCCGACGCGTCGACGGTGACCGCGGAGCCCTCGGCGGCGGTCTGGTCGGCACCCGCATCGGCGGTCGGCGGGTGTCCGGTGACGGTCACCGTGTCGAGGCTCACGGTGGTCACCGCCCCGTCGTCGTCGGTCGCCTTGGCCACGCCTGTGTAGGTGCCGATCCCGAGGGTCCTGGTCGTGACGAGCCCTGTCGCATCGGTGGTCCCGTTGTCGTCGACGTCCCACGTGACGGTGACGGGGTCGCCGCCGGCGTCGGTCACGCCGGTGGCCGTGAACGTGAAGACGGTGTCGTCGGCGAGGCCGGTGGTGGGCGAGACCGTGGCGCTGCCGAGGACCGGCGCCACGTTGTTCACGGTGATCGTGGCGGTCGCTGGTGCCGAGGTTGCGTCGGCGTCGACGACAGTGACGGCCACGACCCTGGTCGCGGGACCGTCACCGGCGGCGAACGCGAACGTCGCCGCCGGCCCCTGCTGCTCGATCGAACCGTCGTTGCCGACGTCGAAGCGGTACTCGCTGATCGACTGGCCCGCGTCGTTCGCCGACGACGCCGACGCGTCCACGGTCACCGTCGAGCCCTCGTCCACGCTCTGGTCACCACCCGCGCTCGCGGTCGGCAGGTTGCCTGCCGGGGGCGAGTCGGTGACGCTGACCGCCGGCAACGCCACGGTGGTCGATGCTCCCTGCACGTCGGTCGCCGTGACCGTGCCTGAGTAGGTGCCGGCCGTCGGGAACGTGTGCGGCGGCGGGTTGGTGCCCGTGAAGTCGGTGCTGCCGTCACCGTCGAAGTCCCACGTGACCGTGAAGGCGTCGCCGCCGGGGTCGGTCACCGACGTGGTCGAGTAGTTGAAGGCGGTCGAGTTGGTGGTTCCCGCCGTCGGGTTCACGGTCGCACCGGTGATGACGGGAGCGGCGTTGTCGACCGTGATCGTGGCGACCGCCTCGGGCGAGGTGCCGTCGGGGTCGACGACCCTGACTCCGACCTCGACGCTCGCGGGACCGTTCGGCGCCGTGAACGTGTAGGTAGCGCTCGCGCCCGACTGGTCGACACCGTCGCGGCCCTTGTCGAAGATGTAGGTGCCGATCGACTGACCGCTGTCGTTCGCCGACGACGCGGACGCGTCGATCGTGACGGTGGCGCCCTCGCTGACGGTCTGGTCCGGGCCGGGGTTCGCGGTCGGCAGGTTGCCGGCGACGCCGCTGACGGTGACCGTGGGCAGCGACACCGTCGCCGACGCACCGTCCTTGTCGGTGACCTTGACGTTGCCGATGAAGGTGCCCGATGTCGGGAACACGTACGGGGCCGGCGTCGCTCCCGTGAAGTCGACGTCGCCGTCACGGTCGACGTCCCAGTCCACGGTCACCGGGTCGCCGCCGGCGTCGACGATCGAGGCGACCGAGTACGTGAAGGGCGTGGTCCCGACGGTGCCGCTGCGGGGGTTGACGTTGGCGCCGCTCACCACGGGGGCGACGTTGTTCACCGTGACGGTGACGGGCACGACGGGCGAGGTGCCGTCGGGGTCGACGACGCTGACACCGACGACCCGGGTGGCGGGCCCGTCACCGGCGTTGAAGGCGAAGGTCGCCTTCGTCCCCTCCTGGTCGATGGTGGAGTCGTTGTCGAGGTCGAAGCGGTACTTCAGGATCGGCTGGCCGGCGTCGTTGGACGACGACGCCGACGCGTCGATCGTCACGTTCGCGCCCTCGGCGACGGACTTGTCGGGGCCTCCGTTGGCGGTGGGTGCCGTGCCCGACGGCGGCGTCGGCACGTCGGCCATCAGCACCGACGCGAAGTCGTCGACTCCGTTTGTGTCGCCCGCTTCCACCGGCAGCGCCGTCGGATACGCGACTGTGGTCCCGTCGCCGGAGACCGTCGTGAACGACACGCCCGCGTGGGCGGTGCGGTCCTCGGCGGGGCCGACGGGCCAGATGTTGCCGTCCCACTTGATCACCTTGGGCTCGATCGGGGTCGAGTTGGTGGCCGTCTGGGAGACCCCGATGTTGCCGTTGTTGTCCACCGACGTGGGCACGAAGGCGGGCTGGCCCGCGGGTGCGGCAGGCGGCTCACGGAACTCCACGGGTGCCGTGTTCTTGCGCACGTAGTAGTGCGCCGTTCCCCCGTCGATCGCGCCCGATTCGTCGACGACACCGAAGAGGAGGTAGTTGCCGTTGGCGCTCACGTCGATGACGTGGATGCTGAGGCCCGTCGGGTACGGCGTCACGTCGAACGGCGCCGGCAGCGCGATCTCGGTGCCCTGCTGGTTGACCGCGACGGTCGCCTGGTAGCGCAGCTTCTGGGTCTGGCTCGAGGCGTCGGTGTACTGGCTGTAGTAGACGTTGCCGGCACCGGTCGACGCGAACCCCGACGACGTGACGCCGCCGATCAGCTGGCCGGCCGGGAAGTTCGGGCCTGCGATCTGGACAGACCTCCGGCAGAAGGCGGGGTTGGTGCTCGTGCAGACGCTGGTGTTGTCCATGCGCAGCAGCATCCCGCCGATGGGGAAGTCGTCCGCGGGGTCGTTCGGAGTTCCGTTCGTGTTCAAGGCGTCGAGACCCGAACCCCAGAGCATGTAGCGGCCGGTGTCGTCGACGCCCTGGCCCATCTCGTTGATGTAGTTGTTGCTGTACTCGGGGAAGCACCAGCCGTACGTGCCGCAGCCGGTCTGGGCGACCTCGACGCTCTGCGTGCTCGTCGCGACGTAGGTGAAGGAGTTCCTGCCCGAGTTGGACGAGTCGGAGCGCACGCCGAGTGGGTTGCCGTTGACGTCGCCGGAGTCGCGCTGCAGGAGCGGCTTGGAGATCATGGTGCTCGACGTCGTACCGCTCTGGTGCTGCCAGATCTTGCCCGTGCCGATGTCGGAGAAGTCGAGGTTCAGGAACGTGAACCAGCTCCCGTTGGTGCTCAACAGGTTCGCGCCGAACGCGGGCGTGAGCACGTTGGAGTCCTTGGTGAAGGCCGTTCCCGCGCTCTTGGGGCTCCGCCACTGCTGCGGCGGGTTCACCGCAGACGCGGCGTTCGGCAGCGCGACCACGATCGCGGCGCCGAGCGCGGTTGCCGTCAATAGGGCTGTCAACCGGCGAGATCTCACGGGTGCCTCCCAGCACTGGAGACCGGCCTCGGACAACGGCCGAGACCAGAGGGCGCGTGTGCGCACGGGGAGTTTCGGGAAGTTTCGACCACGGATGGGGCCGATCCTCTCAGACCGCGCCGACGCGGCCGCGCCAATGCCTGTTTCTGGGACTCGCGCACCGGTCGAACCCCGCCTCAGGCTTCGACCTCTGGTTCAGGTCGAGGCCGAAGCGACGGGGGCGAGGGCCGCTTCGACGGCTGCGAGGACGTCCGGGGCCAGATCGAGGTCGGCGGCGCCGACGTTGTCGTCGACGTGCTCGGTCTTGGTGGCCCCGACGATCACGCTCGAGACCGCGTCGAGGCGCAGGCACCAGGCGAGAGCGAGCTGGGCCACCGTGCAGCCCGCGTCGGCGGCGACGCGGTGGAGGCCGTTGACGGCGTCGAGGACCTCGGGCTTCATGAGGGGTCGCATCCACGCTGCGTCGCTGCCGGCCGCCGGGCTGTCGGGCGGGATGTCGTCCACGGCGCGGTACTTGCCCGTCAGGATCCCCTGGGCGAGGGGCGAGAAGACGACGTTGCCGAGGCCGTACTCGGCGCATGTGGGAAGCACCCGCTTCTCGATGCGGCGCGTGAGGGCCGAGTACTGGGGTTGGTTGCTGACCGGTTCGCTCCATCCGGCGCCGCGGCACAGGTCGACGGCGTGCGCGATCTGGTCCGCACTCCACTCCGACGTGCCCCAGTACAGGATGTCGCCGCGGCGGATCAGGTCGTCCATGGCACGGCAGGTCTCCTCGAGGGGGGTCGCCGTGTCGTAGCGGTGGCACTGGTACAGGTCGACGTAGTCGGTCCCGAGGCGCGCCAGTGACGCGTGGCACTGCTCGATGACGTGCTTGCGCGAGAGTCCCGAGTCGAGCGGGCCGTCACCCATCGGGAAGAAGACCTTGGTCGCGAGCACGAACGAGCTGCGCTCGAACTGCGACAGCGCCTCGCCCATGACCGTCTCGGCGCCACCGCGCATGTAGACGTTGGCCGTGTCGAAGAAGGTGACACCCTGGTCGTATGCACGCCAGATGCACGCCTTGGCGGCATCGTCGTCGACGGAGCCCCCGTAGGTCAGCCACGATCCGAGGCCCACCGCCGACACCTTCAGCCCCCAGCGGCCCACGTTGCGATACCTCATGCCGTTGCTCCTTCGCGCCTCGGTCTCACAGGGGCTTGCGCCTCGAGGCGCCTTCGTCGGTCTCGTGCCAGAAGCCGATCACGTCCTCGTCGGTCATCCAGCAGAGCCACACGCGCCGGCCGTCGCGTTCGTGGGGGAAGTCGACGAGGCCGAGGCGGATGTCGCGCAGCGGCACCTGCAGCTCCTCGAGGCGGGCGAGCACCTCCTCGGGCGAGGGCGGACGCGAGCCGTTCGCGCCCTTGGCGTGCTCGCCTTGCAGGACGGCGACGAGGCGGCGGATCTCCGGCAGGAGTGCCGTTGCCTCCTCCAGGGTGTAGCAGCGGTCGCCGTCCACGTGTTGAAGCGTACCGGTGCGGGCGCCGGTAGGGTCTCAGCGTGGTCCCTTCGCTCGTGGCGGCATCTGGCACCGACCGGCGGTCCCAGAAGGCGATCCTCGCCCTCTGCGGCGGCAGCGTCAGCGCCGCGTTCGTGCTCGCCGGCCTCGGTGGCGGCCACGCCGTCGACGGCCCGGTGCTGTGTCCGCTGCGCATTCTCACCGGTGTTCCGTGTCCTGCCTGCGGGCTGACCACGAGCTTCACCGAGCTCGCGGGCGGCCATCTCGGTGCGGCAGCCTCTGCATCACCTGCGGGGCCGGTGCTCTTCGCCGGCTGCGTGGTCGCGGTGATCGTGCTCGTGGCGCTGCTGGTGAGCGGGCGCCGCCTCTCGGGTCTGCGTCCGCGTGGCGGTGCGGCGGTGGTGGCCTACGCGGCGCTCGCCGTCGTGGTCGCTGCGTCGTGGACTTATCAGCTCGTGCGCTTCGGCTTCCTCTGATCGACGGATCCGTCGTCGTCGCCGGGGGTGTCGCCGCGCCGTCTTGTCTGCGGTGGCGTGCACAAGACGCGAGGCGCAGCGACGGCAGCCGACGATGGGGGCCGGGGAGGAGGCGCAGGTTGCCTGACCTGCACATTTGGCCCGAGACGCGTCGTACCCCGAACTGACCGTCGGCGGCTCCCGTTGCCGGTCTCCGCTTCTTGCCCGTTCGGGGTACTTGTCGAAGATATCACGACGGCGGCGGCCGTGGGGCCGAAAACGCCGAGATCGCGCAAGATTACGTCGATCGGCCTAGGCCGATCGGACCATGCCGAGGAGCTCGTCGCGTGGTGGCCCCAGCGGCGGCTCGGGTGGCCGTTCGCCGCGGGCGTTCCATGTGGCGGTGACCCGGGCCATGAGATCGGGGTCCGCGAGGAGGGTGCTGGGCGGGTCGAGCAGGTTGAAGCCGCGCAGGAACGCCCTGAACACGGTGGCGTCGCTGCGGACGGCCGGGAGCAAGCCGTCGGTGAGGATCGACTCGTACACCGTGGCGGCCTGCTCGCCCTCGCGTGCAGCCCGCGACATGCGGTCCTGCTCGACGGACGCCTCGAACCAGGGGGCGACCTCGGCGTCGGTGACGTCCTCGACCGCCCCGGTGAGGGCCTCGACGGGCGTTCCCGCCGCCACGATGTCGGCCACCGCGGCGGCCTGGACCAGCGCGAGCGAGCAGCCACGACCGTAGAGCGGGTTCGTGCGCACGGCGCTGTCGCCGATCGAGCAGAGCCCGAGTGCGAGCGGCGCGCCGTCGCGCACGAGGTGGCGGTGGACGCTGCGGAGGCCGGCCATGACCGCGACGTCCGTCAGTGGGGCTGCGCGGCCGGGGACCATCCACGGCGCCGTGTGCCGAAGTGCAGTGGCGGCGGCGTCGAAGCCGCGGCTGCTGCGGAGCAGGCCGCGCAGTTCGGCATCCTCGGTGGGGACGGCGAGCGTGACAGAGAACGTCGCGTTGTCCGCGACGAAGACGCCGTACTTCAGGTAGCCGAGGTCGCCCCCGATCGGGCCGTCGATCCGGGGGGTGCCGCCGTCGTAGAGCCGCCAGAACCGCGAGAGGTAGACGATGCCGCAGTCCTCGGACCGCGCCGGCGGCTCGGCGGCGCCGGCGTCGACGAGCCAGCGCGACACCGCCGACCGGTTCCCGGCGGCGTCGACGACGATGCCGGCGCGCAGCGTCGCGTCGCCGCCGGGTCCCGAGACGTGGACCCCTCGGACTCGCGGCGGCCCGGTGGGAAGGTGTTCGAGCACGAGCCCGGTGGCCGCGGTGGCGTCGCGGATGTCGGCTCCGGACGCGCGTGCCGCGCGCAGCAGCACCCAGTCGAAGGTGGCACGGCGGCAGGCGAGTGCCACGAGATCCGTGTCGCCGGCGCGGGCGGCGCGGTCCTCGATGCCGGGCGGCATGTTCTCCGTGAAGCGCAGCTCGGTGGCACCGGCTGCCAGCAGGCCGGCGAGGACGTCTGGAGCACGATCGCGGAGCAGGTTGCGGAGCCGCGCGAGGAACGCGTGGGAGTGACGCAGCTGCGCGACCCCGCGGCGGGGCGAGGCGAAGGCAGCCTCGACGTCGGGATGGTCCGGAAGCGGGTCGCGCTCGACGACGGTCACCTCTACGCCCGCGCGGGCGAGCCAGAGTGCGCAACCGAGTCCGGCGACACCACCGCCGATGACAACCACTCGTGCCAATGGGCTCCTCGTGACGCAACGTGTGGTCAGGCGCCGTCAGACCGCCCCGACGCCAGACGCCGCCACAGCGCGGGGTACGAGCGGTGCTCGAGCCCCGGTTGAACGTAGCCGCTGCGCACGAGCTCCTCGTGCAGCGCCGGCAGCTTGCGATGCGGCACACCCGGATCGACGTGATGGGCGAGATGCCAGCCGTGGTGGTAAGGCACCATCAGGAACCGCGCCGGCACGTGCTGGCGTACCGAATGGGTCGTCTCGCGGCGGTCGCGGGAGCGCACCATGCCGCCGTGCTCCGCGATCGAACGCAGCCTGTTGAGCACGCGCCAGACGGTCAGGTACGGCAGCAACCACAGGAACAGGTACAGCCAGGGGTGACCGGCGAGAGCGAAGACGGCGGCGATCACCGCCTGGGTCGCGAGAATCGACCACGCCACCTTGCGGACGGCGGCGCTGCCGGAGACGAGGCCGGCCATGAGGCCGCGCATGAGCTTGAGGCCCGTGATCCCGGACGCGTCGCGCAGGAGCTTGCGCCGCATCGACGCGCGTGCGATCGGGTAGCCGCGGTAGAGCGCGATGTCGGGCTCCTGTGGTCCGAACTCCTCGCGGTGGTGTGCCATGTGGCCGCGGCGGTACAGGTCGGTGGGCGCGAACACGGGGTACCCGAGGATCCACCGGCCGCAGAAGTCGTTGACGGCCTTGTTCGAGAACAGGAGCCTGTGCGCCGCTTCGTGCATGAGCATGTTGAACTGAGCGACGGCACGGCCCATGAGCACGAACGCCACCAACCACGTGAGCGGGTTGTCGAGCCAGACGGCGACCGCGACGACGGCGGCGGTCTGCACGTACAGGAAGACGACGGAGGCGGCGTTCGCGAGGTTCGGTATGCGGCGCAGCTCGTGGCGCCATTGCGGCCCCGGTCTGCCGTCTGTGCGGATCAGGTCCGATTCGGGGGCGACGAGAAGGTCTCCGGCGGGGACCATGGAGTCGGCCATCCCACGACGTTACACTGCATTCACAGATGTCGCCACCACGTAAGGGCCCGTCTGCAGCCGGTGCAGATGCCGAGCTCGATGCCCGACCTCTCTCGACACGATCCGTGATCGCGAGCCTGCTCCTCGGCACACCTGGTGCGGCGATGGCCGGTTCCGCGATCGTGCGCTGGTGCGCACTGTTCGGGATCAGCGACGGCACCGCACGCGTGGCTCTGAGCCGGATGACGGCCGGCGGCGAACTGCGATCCGAGGCGGGCTCCTACGCCCTCGCCGGCCCGCTGCTGGAACGGCGTTCCTTCCAGGACTGGAGCCTTCACCCGCGACTGCTCCGGTGGGACGGCAGCTGGGCCTTCGAGGTCGTCACGGACCCGCGGCGGTCGGCGCGCGACCGGGCGTCCCTGCGCACCGCGATGGCACGGCGTCGTCTGCGCGAGCTGAGAGAGGGCGTGTGGTTGAGGCCGGCGAACCTCCCGCCCGAGTCCGCTCCCGCGTCGGCGCTCGGCGTGACGTCAGCGCAGTGCAGCGCGTTCAGCGCGCGTCCAGACGGCGACCCACTGACGCTCACCGCGACCCTCTTCGACCCCGCCGCTTGGGCGC